>JBAUEZ010000168.1:0-9688 GCA_049678885.1 Candidatus Aquilonibacter sp.
GCATCCCACTGCGCGGATGCGAGGAGCGAGCGGATTTGCTTTTCGACGTTGTCGTCGAGCGGCGGTTCGAACGCAACGCTCTTCGTGCGTCCGGTACTGTCGACAACGATCGTCAACGTTACGTGTACGCCGAGTGCGAGCAGTTCTTTGCGCACGGCCGGATCGAGTATGGGTGCGGGTTCGTCGGCGCCGAGCGGCATGTATCCGCCGACCGCTTGGCGGCTTGTCGCGTCGCTCTGGTCGGGTGTGCCAGGCGTTGCACTCGGCGTCGCCACGAGCGGCGGATGCGTGACTTCGGCGATGCTTCCCGGTTGCGCCGATCCGAGCACCGGGGCGACCTGACGCTGCGGCGCTGCGCTTGCTGGCGCATGTTGCACCGGGCGCATGGCGATCGTTGGCGCGTGCGCCTTCGAGATGATCGGAACAGGCCCCGCAACCGCGGCTTTGGCCGGCGGCTCGACCTTCGGCTTCGGTGTCTGGATGCGGACGGTCTGAATGCGCACGAACGAGAGCAACTCGACGTTTTGCGCGCCCTCGACGCTTGCAAGCGGTGGGATGAATGCGAACAGCACGAAGTGCAACGCGAGCGATGCCAGCAGCGCTCGGTAGAGCAGGCGGTTACGCGCAACGGTGCCCATGCTCACCATTTTTCGATAGGATCCCTTCGCTGGTCGAACGGCCCGCACCGCCCGGTCGTGACGGGAGGGGGCGTGTGGGGGCGCCAAGCTCAGGCGCATGATCGATACGAACATCGTGCTCTACCAAGCCGAGTGGTGCCCCTACTGCGCGCGTGTCCGCGCCAAGATGACCGATCTGCTGCTCGACTATAGGATCGTCAACGAACCCGAGGACCACGCCGAGCGAACCAACCTCAAAGTGCTTTTCGGGGTTACCGGGATTCCGTCGATGATCGACGGCGACGTGAAGATCGTCGACGACGATGACGCGATCATCGAGTATCTAGAAAAGACGTATGGCAAGCGGTAATCCCGCTGAAGGTCGCTACCCGATAGCCGCTGCGGTGCTCGGGCTGTTGCTCGCCGGCTCATTCCTGCCGTCACCGCTCTACGCGTATTATGGCGCGCAGTGGCATCTCACACCGGGCCAGATAAGCGGTGTCTTCGCGATCTTCAGCGGATCGTTGATTCCGACGCTGCTCTTATTTGGTGGAATCTCCGATGATCTCGGCCGTCGAAAGACCTTGCTTATCGCGCTCGGCATCGCCGCGCTCGCTGCCGCGACGCTCGCGTGCGCGTCGAACTTTTGGGGTCTGCTCGGAGGCCGTTTCTTGCAAGGTATCGCGATCGGTATCGGCTATCCGACTGCGACAGCGGCAATTCGCGAGTGGCTCCCGCCGGAGATGCAGAACCGCTCCGGCGCCGTCGCGATGATCGGCGTCGCGCTTGGATCAGCGCTCGGCGCGTTGCTCGCCGGCATCTTGGGGCAGTATGCGCCGTTCCCGACCGTATTGCCATTCGTTGCGTACATCCTACTGCTCGGAGCGATCGCATTGATCGTACGCACGGTCCCCTCGAGTCCGCACACACATTCGGCGGCGCATCACGGGCTTCCGACAATCCCCCACGCCACACGCAGGCCGTTCCTGATAGCGGCGGCGCAGTCGTTCGTCGGCTGGGCGGTGGTCGCGATCTTTGTTTCGTTGGTGCCGTCGTTTTTGGATGTCGCGCTTGGCGTGCACAATCTCTTGATCGGATCGTTCACCGTCTGTGGCGTGCAGGCCGGCTCGCTCGTCGCGGTAGCAATAAGCGGACGTTTCAACAATCGGCTCGCGATCATCAGCGCGTTGTTTGCACTCGGCGCAGGTATTTGGACCCTCCTGGTGGGTGTCTCGGATCACGCTTTTGTTCTGCTTGTGCTGGCGGTGCTGCTGGTCGGTCTTGGCAACGGGCTCGGCTTCATTGCCGGATTGAACATCGTCAATGCGATTGCACCGCCCGAACACCGTGCAGAAACGCTGGCGGCGCTCTTTGTCGCCAGTTATCTAGGATTTAGTATTCCGCCGTTGACGGTCGGGATCGCGGCGAACCATGTCGGTTTATACGTCGCAATCGCCGGCGGCGGGATCACGCTGGGCGTCATTGCCGTCGCAACGATGCTCGCGGCGACGCGCCACAACCTCGAAGCCGCACCGGTCTAGCTAGGCTTTGAAGGCGAAATAGACGGCGCCGATGATAAAGAGGTAGCTCACCGCGTAGTTCCATTTTGGAACCTGACCGAAGACGAAGAACGCAAAAATCGTGAAGACGACGAGTGTGATGATCTCCTGCACGATCTTGAGCTGCGTGAGCGTGAGCGCCCCGTAGCCGATGCGATTCGCGGGGACTTGGAAGCAATACTCGAGCAGCGCGATGCCCCAACTTGCGAGGATGGCGAGTACGAGCGGTGATTTCGTATTCTTGAGATGCCCGTACCAGGCGATCGTCATGAACAGGTTAGAGAAGGTTAGCAGTACGACCGTCGACGCGATGGGAAAACGCGCAACGAGCTGAGCCATAAGCGCCATGATTCCCCCTCCGACTGAAAATTACATGAGAGCGGCGACGATCGCGCCGCAGAGGGTTGCGGCAAAGTTGACCGCGTCGTTGTCGAACCAACGCAGCCCGCGGCGCACCGCGGTCTGCGTGCCGCACACGTGCGGGTTCGTCTCGCAGTCGCGTTGACATTGGGGGCAAAAGCGCAGCGTTTGCAGTGTCGCGCCGAGTAGTGAGTCGGCAACCGAACCGGCAACCCCGCCGACGAGGACGGGCACGAATGGTGCGACGTGCAGAAGTGCCGCAACGAGCGCAACAATCGCAGCACCGGCGAGTTGTGCGAGTGAGCCGAGCCAGGTCACGCCGCCGGAAAGTCCCGGCGCCAGCCGTTTGAAGGTAAGGATCGAGCGCGGCACGCCTTTCGCGAGCGTACCGATCTCCGTTGCCCACGTGTCGGCTGACGCTGCAGCAAAGGCGCCGGCGAACGCCGCGAGCAGCGCGGGACCAAACCAATGCGACAGCACTGCCGCTGCCGTCGCGATGCCGCCGTTGGCAAGCACTTGCGCGGCATCCCGCGGACCGTGCTTACCGATATCGACCAGCGTGCGCTTACGCGCTCGACCGATGCGCGAGATCGCCGTCGACGGAATGAAAAAGGCAAACAGCACGACGACGCCTTGCCAGCCCGCGAAGATCCACACCAGAGCGCCGACGATCGCGGCGGCCACCAGACCGCTGCGCGAAAGTCCGATGCGAATCACGCGTAAAGGGAGAGATGCGCTTCGAGCGCGTCGAGCAAACCTTCGGTGGTAAAAACGTCGGCGACCACGTCGACATGCATTCCGTACTCCTCGGCCGCTTCCGCGGTCACCGGTCCGATGCACGCGATCAATTTGTTGCGCGCGGCGTCGCGCGCAGCTTGTGCGTCGCCAAGTAATTCAACATAGCCGCGCACGGTACTCGCGCTGGTGAAGCTGAGCACGTCGGCGCGCGCGACCTTCTGGGCAAACTGCGGATCGACGTCGACGACCGTCTTGTAGGCCGCAACGACGCTGGGCTTGCGGCCCGCTTCCTCGAGCATCCGCGGCAGGACGTCGCGCGCCTCTTGCGCGCGGTAGATCAGCAGCTGGTCGCCTTCGCGCGTCGACTCGATGAGCGCACGCGCGATCTGCTCGCTTACAAACGCCGGTGGGACGAGGTCCGCGCGTACGCCGCGCTCGCGCAAGCGCTCCGCCGTTCTGCTTCCGATCGCAGCGACCTTGACCGCGCCGAGGTAGCGCGCGTCAGCGTCGAGGCTGGAAAGACGATCGAAGAACGCATCGACCCCATTCTGCGAGGTAAAAACGATCCACTTATAGCTGGCGAGTTCGTCGATCGCGCGATGCGCGGGCAGCGGAGCGTCGGGCGGCACGATCGCAATCGTCGACGCGAGAATGGGCTCGACACCGCGCGCGTAGAGCGCCCGCGCGAACTCGTGCGCTTGCTGCGCGGGGCGTGTGATCAGCACGCGCTTTCCAAAAAGCGGCGCGCGGTCGTACCAGCGCAGTTCCTCGCGCAGCGTCACCACGTCACCGACGACGACGATCGCCGGCGCGGTCAAGCCCGCACGCTGCGCGGTGTCGGCGATCGACGCTAGCGTGCCCGTCACGGTGCGCTGCGTTGGACGCGTGCCGTCTTGGATTACCGCGACCGGTGTCTCGGGCGCGCGCCCGCGCGCGATCAACCGCTCGCAGATCTCGGCGAGGTTGCCCATCGCCATCAACAGCACGAGCGTGCGGTGCGGACTGGCCAGCTCGGCCCAATCGATCGTGCTATCGGCCTTAGTCGGGTCTTCATGTCCGGTCGCGATCGTCAGCACCGGATTGAAGTCGCGGTGCGTGGCCGGAATCCCGGCGTACGCCGGCGCGGCGAGCGCGGAACTAATGCCGGGAACGATCTCGAATGGGATGCCTGCGGCGTGCAGGGCTTGCGCTTCTTCGCCGCCGCGCCCGAAAACAAACGGATCGCCGCCCTTGAGCCGCACGACGCGCTTGCCCTCGCGCGCTAGTGCGATCATTAGTGCTTCGATCTCTTCCTGCGGCATCGCGTGATCGCTGCCGCGTTTGCCGACGAAGATGCGCTCGCAGGTCGCGGGCGCGAACGCAACGATTGGATCGCTCGCCAGCGCATCGTACAGCAACACATCGGCGTTCCCGAGTACGGCGGCGGCGCGAAGCGTCAGGAGGCCCGGATCGCCAGGTCCCGCGCCGACGAGAACAACACGCCCTTGCGGGCTACTCATCCGCGTCGGAGACGAGGGTCGGCGGTAACAACTCCGCCATGCGGTCGGCGAGGTTGAGTTCGAAGAGTTCGTCGAGCAAGCGCGCCTGCGTAATCGCCTCGGCGTGATTGCTCGTCGCCTTCTCGCGAATCTTCACGACGACGGAGTGCAAGAATTTCGAGACGATCGTCATCGACATGCCGGTGATCAACATCTTTTCGCGCTCGGTAAGCTCCGGCGTGCGCCCGAACAGGCGCGAAAGCTCCGCCATGCGGATCGCTTCAGCCTTTTGCGTGATCGAGGCGATAACCGGCGCGGCGAGGCGCGATTGGTACCACGCGCCAAAGCGCGCGATGAATTCGTCGATGATCTCTTCAACCTGCGGAATCGCTTCACGCCGGACTTCGAGCTTCTCATCGACCACCGTTTTGAGGCCGTCGATATCGACCAGCGTCACGTTGGGAATATCACGCACGCTCGGGTCGGTGTCGCGCGGAACCGCAATATCGATAATGAAGAGCGGACGGTCGGACCGCTGCGCTGTCGCCTTCACGACGTGATCGCGCGTGACCACGAAGTGCGATGCACCGGTCGAGGTAACGACGATGTCGGCGGCGGCCAGCGCATCGACCAGCCCCGGCATTTCGATCGCTTCGCCGAAGCCTACTTCGGCGATCAATTCCTGCGCACGTGAGATCGTGCGGTTCGTCACGATCAAGCGTTGCGCGCCTTCTTCGCGCAGACGGCGTACCGCAGTGCGACCCATTTTGCCGGCGCCGATCACGACCACGGACTTGCCGTCGAGCGGACCGAGGCGCGCCTTTGCAACATCGATCGCGGCGGTCGCAATCGAGGTCGACTCGTCACCGATGCGCGTCTGCGAACGCGCATGTTTGCCGGCGTTGAGCGCTTCACGGAAGAGCCGGTGGAGCGTCTTCCCGAGCGACTTCGCTTGCTGCGCTTGGACGTACGCGTCTTTGATCTGGCCGAGAATTTCGGCTTCGCCGATCAGCAGCGAATCGAGCCCGGTCGAGACGCGGAAAAGATGTTCGATCGCCTGCCGGCCGAGCAATGTATAAAGGTAGGAATCGAGATCGTAGCGTTCACGCGCCAACCCGTGTCCGAAGTTGCCGAGGAACGAGCGCAGTTGCGCTACGCCGAGTTCGTAATCGTCGAGTTCCGCGTAGATTTCGAGCCGCCCGCAGGTTTGCAGCATTGCCGCTTCTTTGACCGACGAATAGTCGCGCAGCGCGACGAGCGCTTCGACGACGCGCGATGCCGGAAACGCATGGCGTTCGCGCACTTCAACCGGCGCGGTCTGGTGCGACAGACCAAGACACACCAGCGGCATCAGGCTTGCGCCTCAGCTTGCGCATCGGCCAGTGTCAGCCAATGCGTGAGCATCGAGAGTTCGCCGGCGAGATCGATATTGCGCACCAACACCGGCGCGCGTAAATGTAGCGCGGTCGGCGCGAAATTCAAGATTGCCCGGATGCCTGCCGAAGCCATGCGTTGCGCGATCGCTTGCGCCGAGGATGCGGGAACCGTGATAACGCCGATGTTGCAGTCGGCGCGCTGCATGTCATGTTCCATGGTCGTGACGTCCGCCACCGTGATCCCGTTCCAATGCTGGCCGATCACCGCGGGCGAGCAATCGAAGATCGCGGCGATCCTAAATCGCGACTCGCGCGAGGTGATAAAGGTTGCGAGGGCGTGTCCCAGGTAGCCGAACCCGGTGATTGCGATTCGCCAGTCATGCTCCAATCCTAAGACCCAAGCCAACTGCTCGACTAGCGGATTGATCGCATAACCCTGGCCGCGGCGCCCCAGCGGGCCGAGGGAAGAGAGGTCCTTGCGGATCTGCGTGCTCGAAATCGTGTGCCCGAGCAGCGCGGCGAGCCCTTGCGAAGTGATCGTGGTCTCGCCCGCCGAGGCCGCTTCGCGCAGGGCCCGGTGGTAAGCGAAAAGCCGCGGAATTGCCGGATCGATCATGAGACGGCGGCGCGCACCTCCGCGAGGCTCGCGTCGGCTGCCGCGAGCGCGCGTTCGATGTCGCGCGTGGTGTGCACACTCGACACAAAGCCGGCTTCGAATTGCGAGGGCGCAAGATAGACCCCGCGATCGAGCATCGCGTGAAAGAACCGCGCATACAGCGCGACATCCGACTTCATCGCGCTCTCCAGATCGGTAACCGGCTCTGATGCAAAGAAGTAGCCGAACATCGAACCGGCATACGCGGTTTGGTGCGGCACGTCATGCTTCGCGAAAACCTCACGTAAGCCGTCGGTCAGGAGTTTGGTCAATACCTCCAGGCGTTCGTAGAGCGTCGCGTCGTCACGCACGATCTTCAGCGTAGCAATGCCGGCCGCCATCGCGAGCGGATTGCCGGAGAGCGTGCCGGCATGAAAGACCGGACCGTCGGGCGTGAGATACGCCATGATCTCCTCGCGCCCACCGAATGCGCCGACGGGCAAACCGCCGCCGATCACTTTGCCGAGCGTGGTGAGATCCGGCATGATCCCGGTGCGCTCTTGCACGCCGCCGCGCGCAACGCGAAACCCGGTCATCACTTCGTCGAAGATCAGCACGGCTTTGTACTGCGTGCACAGTTCACGTAAGCGTTCGAGGAACCCGTGGTGCGGCATCACGAGTCCCATGTTGCCGACACATGGTTCGACGATGACGCCGGCGATCTCGCCGCGATGTTGTTCGAATGCGCGCGCGAGCGCGGCCACATCGTTGTAGTCGACGACGATCGTGTCGGCAGCCGTGCTCTTGGGAACGCCGGGTGAATTCGGTACGCCGAGCGTCAGCGCGCTCGAGCCGGCCGCGATCAAGAACGGATCGGCAGCGCCGTGATAGTTGCCCGCAAACTTGATGATCTTATCGCGCCGCGTGTACCCGCGGGCGAGACGCACCGCGCTCATCGTCGCTTCGGTGCCGCTCGACGTGAAGCGCACGCGCTCGACGCTCGGCACCATTGCAACGATCAACTCGGCAAGTTCACTCTCGGCCTCGGTCGGCGCGCCGAACGAACTGCCGCGGGTCGCCGCCGCCGCAATCGCCTTGACGACCGCCGGGTGCGCGTGGCCGAGTATCAGCGGGCCCCACGAGAGGACGTAGTCGACGAACTCGTGCCCGTCGATGTCGCAGATGATCGCACCGGAGCCGCTCTTCATGAACACCGGCGTGCCTCCGACCGCCTTGAACGCGCGCACCGACGAGTTTACTCCGCCTGCGATGACGTTCTTCGCGCGTGCAAAGGCGCTGATCGAGCGTTCGAAGTTCACGGTGTCTCCGCGAGCTGCGCCAAATCCGCGCTGGTGTTGACGTTGGCGAAGGCCTGCGCGTCGCACGCGACGGTTCGTACGCGCAACCGCGCAAGCAATGCGTGCATCGAGGCGTCATCGCCGTGCAGACATTCCCACGCTTCGCGTAAGAGGGCCTCGCGATCGTAGAGCGCCGCGAGCGGCTCGAGTCGTCCATCGTGCTCGGGGACGACGGCTTCGTCGCCCTCCTGCCACGTGGCGAGCAACGTGTTAACGACATCTGCGGTAACAAGCGGCGCGTCACCGGCGAGTGCAAAAATCCGTGCGGCGGTCGCCTCGTGTGCAGCGGAGAGAAGACCACCAAGCGGACCGCGATCGGGCCAGCGGTCGACCACGATCGGGCAATCTAGTAATGCGTCGAGCGCGTCGGAGAACGTGCCGCGACCTGCGATCATCGTCGGTGCAATGTCGCGCACGTGGCGGTAGACCCGCGCGAGCAGCGGCTCGTCGCCGAGCGTCGCTTCGAGCTTGCCGGGGAAACGCGTGGCGCGGCCGCCGGCGAGAATCACGATCGCGAGGTCAGCGTGTGGCTGCACGTTGTGCATACTCCTTCGCAAAGTACGTGATGATGATGTCCGCCCCCGCGCGAACAAAGGAGACCAAGAGTTCATCGATCGTACGATCGCGTTCGAGCCATCCGCGGTCGATCGCTGCCTGCACCATCGAGTATTCGCCGCTCACATTATAGACCGCGATCGGCACGTCGAAGGCGTCGCGCGCCATGCGCACGATGTCCAGATACGCGAGCGCCGGCTTGATCATCACGACGTCGGCGCCTTCCTCGATGTCGAGCGCAATCTCGCGCATCGCTTCCCGGGCGTTGGGCGGATCCATTTGATAGCTGCGGCGATCGCCGAACTGCGGCGTCGAGTCGGCGGCTTCACGAAACGGCCCGTAGAACGCCGAGGCATACTTTGCGCTGTAGGCCATGATCGAGACGCCGGTGAAGCCGCGCGCATCGAGCGAGCTGCGTAGCGCTTCCACGCGCCCGTCCATCATGTCGGATGGCGCAATGACATCGACGCCGGCCTGCCCGTAGGTGATCGCAGTACGCACGAGCAGCTCGACGGTCTTACCGTTGTCGACATCGCCGTGCTCGTCGAGGACGCCGCAGTGGCCGTGGTCAGTGTATTCGCAATTGCACAAGTCGGCGATCACGTAGAGCTCCGGTACGGCTTCCTTGATCGCAGCGATCGCACGCTGCACGATACCCTGCGGATCGTAATTGCTCGAGGCAACGGCGTCCTTATTTTCGGGGATCCCGAAGAGCAGCACGCTGCGCACGCCGAGTGCGTAAAGCTCGCGCGCCTCTTGCACCGCTTGCGCGAGTGTCAAACGTTTGATGCCGGGCATCGACGAGATCGCACCAGCATCGTCGTCACGTGCGACGACGAACATCGGCATCACGAGCGCATCGACGCGCACCGCGTGCTCGCGCACGAGCGAACGGACGACCGGCGTGCGCCGTAAGCGCCGCGGACGGACGTTCATCGCGCCTCCAACCGTTGCGCGACCGCGGCAACGAAGGCTTCAATCGACGCTTCGGGGGCGACGATATCCGGCGCAAACCCGGCAGCGCTCGCCGCCGCGCCGGACTGGGTGCCCAT
>JBAUEZ010000169.1:0-6983 GCA_049678885.1 Candidatus Aquilonibacter sp.
CGCTGGACTTAACCCGATTGGTGCGAAGATCCGCATCGCCGGCTGGAACAACACGATCGCGCACTGGGCGACTGTCGTCGGCGTCGTTGGAGACACGCGCCTCAAGCTGACGACACCGCCGGTCGCGGGATATTTCGTCCCGCTCATGCAGGCACCGCCGCAACTGATGAGCGCGGTGTTGCACGCACCCGCACTGGATCAGGCAACGCTTGCGCGCGAAGTGCAGGCAGCGTTTGCCGTGGAGCTGCCGACGATGCAGCCACCGGGCATTTCCACCGTTGCCGACCGGATCCGCTCGAAGACGCGCCAAGCGTGGATGACGGCAACACTCCTGAGCACGCTTGGAGGCACCGCGCTGCTGATTTCGCTGGCGGGCATCTTCGGCGTCGTCTCGTTCTCTGTCACGCAGCGTTCACGCGAGTTCGGCGTCCGAATGGCACTTGGAGCAGGTTCCGGCGCGATTCTGGGCGATGTGTTGCGGCGCACCACGGTGACTACGGCGATCGGCGTCGTAGCCGGGGTCGTCATCGCAGCACTTGGTGCTCATGCCGTTGCAGCCCAAGTTACGTCCGTGGCTGCGTTTGACCCGGTCATTTTTGCCGGTGTCGTGGTCTTGATGTTCCTCGCAGCGTTGCTGGCATCGCTTCATCCTGCTCTGCGCGCAACGCGCGTGCAGCCGGTTGATGCATTGAGGTACGAATGAGCCCGGTCGCCGTCAACGAGATGGACGTCGCGCGCGCTAAACCGCGCAAACTTTCACGCGGCGCGACGATCGCCCTCACGGTTGCGCTGCTGCTTGCCGCCGCCGCCGCTGCGCTGTATTCGCTGACACGCACCGGCGGCGGCACAGTGGTCGAGCGCGCGAGTATCGTGACCGATACCGTGCGCCACGGGGAGTTGGACCGCTCGATCTCGACATCGGGGACGCTGGCGCCGCAAGAAGTGCACATCGTCGCCGCAGTGCAACCTGGCATCGTCGAAAGCGTTCTCGTGAAACCCGGCGCAAATGTTACGGGTGGCACACCGATCGCGCGATTGAGCAATCCGGATCTCGACGCGGACGTGGTTGCCGCGCGTTCGGCCATCGACGTTGCCCGTGCCGATCTTGCGAGCGCGCAACAGCAAGCACAAGCGTCGGCGCTTGCGCAGCGATCCGTCTACACGTCGGCGCGCGCGCAATTGGAGATGGACACGACCAACGTCTCGGGTGAAGCAGAGCTGCATCGCGAGGGCTTCATTGCCGACCAAACCTATCGCATTGCGCAAATCAAGGCCGGTCAGTCGAAGGATCAATTGAATGTCGCGCACTCGCAGATCGGTGTCGATGCGGCGGAGCAAAGCGCCAAAATTGCAGCGGCACAGGCACAGCTCGACCAAGCCCAGGCCCAATTGCAGGCGAAACAAGCCGAAGTCGACGCACTCGTGGTCCGCGCGCACTCCTCAGGCATCGTGCAGTCGGTCGCCATCGATCCCGGCGCGCGCGTCGACACGGGAACCGAACTCGCGCGCGTCGCCGATCAGCGCGACCTCAAAGCCATATTACAGGTGCCCGAGGGGCAAGCGCACGCAGTGGCGATCGGCATGCCGGTTCGGGTCGACACCGGCGACGGAACTGTGACAGGCCGTGTCGCGCGCATCGCACCCTCGGCGCAGGATGGCAGCGTGGCAGTCGATGTCTCGTTCATTGCGGCGCTTCCAGCGGGCGCACGTCCCGATCTGAACGTCGACGGCACGATCGACCTGCAAACGCTGCGCAGTGTGCTCTCGATTGCACGGCCTGCCGGCGCAGCCGACAACAGCACGGTAAGCCTCTATCGGCTCGATGCCGGGTCGTCGCAGGCGCGGCTGGTGCAAGTGCATCTCGGCGTTGGCTCGACCGATCGGATCCAGGTTCTTGACGGCATCTCTGCCGGCGATACCGTCATCGTCTCGGATACCTCGGCGTACGGCGGGGCGCCGCTCCTCCGCTTGCATTAGAAAGGCTCCCATGTTGCTCAAACTTCACGGCATCAACAAAACCTACCAGACCGACGAGGTCGAAACGCGCGCGCTGCGCGACATCGATCTTGCGATCGAGCGCGGCGAATACGTCTCGATCGAAGGGCCGTCCGGTTGCGGGAAGTCGACGCTGCTTTCGATCATCGGACTGCTCGATGCGCCGACCAGTGGTGAATACGTATTGAATGAGCGGATGGTCGGGTCACTCTCCGCAAGCGAGCGCGCGTCGATCCGCAACCGTGAGATCGGCTTCATCTTTCAGAACTTCAATCTTATCGGCGATCTGACGGTTGAAGAGAACGTCGATTTGCCGCTCACCTATCGCGGCGTGTCGAAGGCCGAACGACGCCGGCGCGTCGGTGAGGTGTTAGAGCGCGTGAATGTAGCGCACCGTGCGCGGCACTATCCGGCCCAACTTTCGGGCGGTCAGCAGCAGCGCGTGGCGGTTGCGCGCGCGCTGGCAGGCAATCCGTCCGTGTTGCTCGCCGATGAGCCAACCGGCAATCTTGATTCCGCACACGGTGAGGCGGTGATGGAGCTGCTCGCCGAACTCCACGCGGGTGGATCGACGATCGTGATGGTCACGCACGACCGGCGCTTCGCAACGTATGCAAAGCGCACGATCGGTCTACTCGATGGTTGCCTTGCGGATTCACCGAGGCTCGCGGAGGCGCACCTCTAGACAGCCCGGTCAGGCTTAATTCCATCATACTTGCGATATATCGCAGATGCGATATACTTGCGGTATGGCAAAGCAAGATCCGTCCTCGATGCTTCCTCTGGGAGCGAGCGCCTTTCATATTCTGCTGGCAATCGCCGATGGCGAACGCAACGGCGCGACCATCGCGGCCGAAGTGGAAGATGAAACGCGCGGTGGCATCCGTCTGATGCCCGGCGCGCTCTATCGCTATCTCAAGCAGATGCTCGCCGACGGCTGGATCGCGGAAACCGCGTTGAGCGATGACGCGCGCTGCAAATACTATCGCCTTACGGCTTGGGGCCGCAGTATCGCGCAAGCCGAGGCGCGACGCTTGGAAAGCGTCGTGCGACGTGCTCGCGAGCGCCGTTTGCTGGACGTGGGCGCCTGAGCCAATGCCGCTCTTGTTGCGTTTCGCACTCTCGTTTTGTCCTGCCGAGTTCCGCCTCGAGTACGGCGAACAGATCGCCGCTGACGTCCGCGAACGTCGCCTTTCGCTCATCGCAGCGGCATTGGACGTTCTGCTCCAGGGTGTCTTGCTGCGCTTTGATACGTTCGCCGGCGACGCTACGTATGCACTGCGCCGCTTGCGTAAAGCGCCGCTCTTCGTGTCGATCGTTGTCCTGACGTTCGCACTCGGTATCGGCGCGAACGTCGCGGTCTTCACCGTGCTCAATGCGGTCGTGCTCAAGCCGCTGCCGTTCAAGGACCCGAACGGTATCGTGGTGATTCTGGATGGCGTTCGTGGTGGCGCGCCGGTGCCCGATAATCTCTCGCTAGCCGATCCGCTCGACATTCGTGCCATGCCGGCGCTGACGGCAACAGCTGCACTCGGTAATGACGGTGGAACGATGCTTGCCGGTGGGAAGCCGTTTGCGATCAGCGGCTTCGACGTCATTCCGGAATATTTCGCTGTCCTCGGGATCAAGGCGGAAATCGGCCGCGTGCTCGCTCCCGCCGACGCGGCTCCCGGCGTGCAAAACATCGTGATCTCCGACAAAGTCTGGCGCACCGACTTCGCGGCAGATCCGAGCGTCATCGGAGAGATGGTGCGTGTCAACGATGTTCCCGAACGTATCGTCGGCGTACTGAAGCCGCAGCAGCCCGCGCTCGATCCCAGCGGCAGTCTCGACCCGCAGGATTACTACGCGGCCCTGCCCGAGCGCGCGACCGTGGACGATCGAGGCCGGCGTTTCTACTCCGGATTTGCACGTCTCGCGCCGGGCGCAACGATTGCCCAAGCCAATGGACAGCTCGCGATCCTTTCGGCGCGTCTCGAAAGGCAGTATCCGAAGATATATCACAACCACATCCTGTCGGTAGTGCCGGTCCGTAGCGTCTTGCTCGGAAAAGCTGCATCCGTTCTGTGGATTGTCTTTGCGGCAGTCATCGGCATTTTGCTAATCGCGTGTGCCAACGTCGGCAACATGCTCGGTGCGCGTTGGTCGACCCGGGATCGTGAACTCGCCGTGCGGCGGGCGCTCGGAGCGTCCTCGCGCCGCATCGGCGCACAACTGCTCATCGAGGCGGGACTGCTGGCATTTATCGGTTCGCTCGCGGGCGTGGCGCTAGCCTACGGCGGCCTCCTCGTGTTGTCGGATCTGCTGACCGACGCGCTTCCACGCGCGTCAACTATCACCATCGACGCGCTGAGTTTATTGTATGCCGCGGTAACCGTCGTTGCCTCGACGCTCCTCGCCGGCATTTCGCCGATGCTTTCGCTCGGCAATCCGGATTTGCAGACCGTGCTCAAGTCCGCGGGCCGTGGCGGCGATGCATCTTCGCGCCATCGGTTGCGCTCGACCCTCGTCGTGCTCGAGATTGCGCTGGCCCTTGCGCTTGTGGTGGTCTCGGGTCTCACGGTTCGCAGCTTTATCGAGTTGGTGAGCACGCCGCTCGGGATTCGCTCGGAGGGCGTCGTGGCAAGCGCACCGACGACGCTCCCTGAGCCAAATCTCGGCACGCGTATTGCGCGCGCCGTGATGCAGCGCCAGTTGCTCGCCCACTTGCAGACCCTTCCGGGAGTGCAATTCGCTGCGCTTAGCGTCCAATATCCGCTGGGTGACATCACTATGCGAACGTCGACGTGGATCTTGGGCCGCACGTACGCACCGGGGTCTGAGCCAAACGCGTCTGACAACGCCGTTACACCCGACTACTTCCGCGTCTTGGGGATCCCGCTCATGCGCGGGAGAGTTTTTACTCTTGCCGACACGATGAACGGAGCGCCCGTCGCGATCGTCAACGAAGCTTTTGTGAACAAGTATTTGCAAGGAACGAGCCCGATTGGGGCGCGCATCCGCGGCGCCGCTTGGACCGGGACGGCCGTGCGCAAGGCGGGGTGGGCCCAAATCGTCGGCGTCGTTGGCGACGAGCGTGACAACCTCGCCGCTCCGCCCTACCCCGAGTTTTATATTCCGATGGCGCAAGCGCCCGCGGCGTATACGTGTGCAATCGTTTATGCGCCGACCGTCGATTCATCGGTGATCTCTCGCGAGATGAAAGGCGCATTCGCAGCGACACTTCCGAGTGTTCAGCCACCGAATACTTTTACGGTCCGACAGCTCGTCGCCAGCAGAACCGCGCAGGCCCGGTTTGCAACACTGCTCTTGTTGACGCTGGCCTGCATCGCGCTCGCGCTTGCGCTCTCGGGAATCTTCGGTGTCGTCTCGTTCTCGGTGACGCAGCGCTCGCGTGAGTTCGGCGTGCGCATGGCGCTGGGCGCAACCGAACCCGCGGTACTCGCTGATGTTCTGCGCCGCACGCTCGTAACCACGGCGATTGGCGTCGCGATCGGCCTTGTCATTGCGGCGCTCGCAGCGCGCGCGATCGCGTCGCAGCTCGGATCGCTCTCGCCCTTCGATCCGATGACCTTCGGTGTCGTCGTGCTGCTGATCTTCTGCTCGGCGACGCTAGCGTCGCTGCATCCCGCGCTGCGCGCAACGCGCGTGCAGCCGGTTGATGCATTGAGGTACGAGTGACGGACTTTTACGGATAGAGGCCGCGGAGTTTCGTAGCCTCGGCGACGCGGTCCACGGCAACGGCGTACGCGCCCCGGCGCATATTTGTCTTGAAACGGCGTGACTGGTCGTAGACCTCCTGGAAGGCGCGCGTCATCTTGCGCTTGAGCCGCTCGTTGACTGCGTCTTCCTCCCAGAACGTCTCTTGGAGGTTTTGCACCCACTCGAAGTACGAAACGGTCACGCCGCCGGCGTTGGCCAGAATGTCCGGCAGCACCATGATGTCGCGATCGTGGAGGATCTCGTCGGCTTCCGGTAGCGTTGGCCCGTTCGCAGCCTCTGCGACGAGCTTCGCCCGAATGCGAGGAGCGTTTTCCGCAGTGAGTACTTTTTCTAGCGCCGCTGGGATGAGCACGTCGCAGTCGTACTCGAGCAGCTCCTTGTTGGTAATGCGGTCGGCTCCAGCGAAACCAGCGACCGACCCGGTCTCCTGTTTATGCGTGATGAGACCAGCAACGTCGAGTCCTTTCGGATTTGCAGCGCCGCCGTGCGAATCGGACACCGCGACGATGCGATAACCTTGCCGGCTCATCAGCTCGGCGGCGTTCAGTCCGGCATTGCCGAAGCCCTGAATCGCGACCCGCGTACCTTCAGCCTTGCGCCCGAGAACGCGCAGTGCTTCATCGATCACGTACAGACAGCCGCGCGCGGTAGCGCGATCGCGTCCGAGCGAACCGCCGATAGCGATCGGCTTGCCGGTGACGACGCCGGGGATCGAGTATCCGTGCTGCATCGAGAAGGTGTCCATGATCCACGCCATGACCTGCGGCGTCGTGTAGACGTCGGGCGCGGGAACGTCTTTTTCCGGCCCGATGATAATCGAGATTTCGGTCGTGAAACGGCGCGTGAGATTCTCGAGTTCTTGTAGCGACATCGCCTTGGGATCGCAGATGACCCCGCCTTTCGCACCGCCGAAGGGAATGCTGACGAGCGCGCACTTCCAGGTCATCCACATCGCGAGGGCTTTGACTTCATCGAGTGTGACATCGGGATGAAAGCGGATGCCGCCCTTTCCGGGACCGCGTGCCATGTTGTGTTGCACGCGGTAACCGGTGAAACAGCGAAACGCGCCGCTATCAAGTTTGACGGGAACCGAGACTTCGAGCACGCGCTTCGGCACGCGTAGGTACTGGTGGATCGCATCGTTCAAGCCGATGAGGCGAGCGACTTCATCAAGCTGCTGCTGCGCCATCTCCCAGACGTTATCCGGGGCGGTCGCAGCAGAGCGGTCGACGGACAGGCTCATACCCGGGACGTTACCACGGCAG
>JBAUEZ010000170.1:0-27410 GCA_049678885.1 Candidatus Aquilonibacter sp.
CGCCGACGCGATGCGCGCGCAGTTCGCCTTCGATGTCGCCGGTGAGCTGCCACCGCCCCTCGCCGAGTAATGTCGCCCAGACGCGAAACGTGCTCGCGCCAGCGCTGATCCACACCGGCAAACCAACGCCGCCCACGCGCCACGCCACCTGGCCGGTCACCAAGCGGCGCGCAATTTCGTAGACGGCGTCGTCGCGCGGTATCGTGCGCGGCGCAAAGATCGATTCGTCCAACCGCTGGGCAAGGAAACTCGTCGTCGTGCGTCCGTCGCGGAACCATTCGTCGCGTACGATCCAACGCAAGAGCGGAAGATTCGCACGTACACCGTCGATTGAAAAATTATCGAGCGCATGTTGAAGACGGGCGATCGCTTGGGGACGATCGCTACCGAAAACGATCAGTTTGGCGAGCATGGGATCGTAGTAGACGCTCACTTCGCTGCCCGTCGTCACGCCGGCGTCAACGCGAATGCCGGGACCTTGCGGCGCATCCCAGCGGGTAATCGTGCCGGTAGACGGCAGCATGTTGTTCGCGGGATCCTCGGCGTAGACGCGCGTTTCGATCGCCCACCCGCGCGGACGCACGTCCTCGCGATCGATCGTGAGTGTTTCGCCGCTCGCGATGCGCAGCTGCCACTGCACGAGATCGATGCCGTACACGAGTTCGGTCACCGGGTGCTCGACCTGCAAGCGCGTGTTCATCTCCAGGAAGTAGTACTTCTCATCGCTATCGAGCATGAACTCGCAGGTACCGGCGTTGACATACCCGACCGACGTTGCGGCGCGTACCGCAGCGGCGCCCATCTCGGCGCGCAACTGCGGAGAAAGCGCGACCGAGGGCGCCTCTTCGACGACCTTCTGATGGCGACGCTGAATCGAGCACTCGCGTTCGCCCAGATGCACGGTATTGCCATGCGCGTCGGCGAGAATCTGAAACTCGATGTGCCGCGGATCGCGAAGATAGCGCTCGAGCAGCACGGCGTCATCGCCGAACGCTGCGAGCGCTTCGCGTTTGGCGGCGTCGAGCGCTTCGTCGAACATTTCGAGCGACTCGACTACGCGCATCCCGCGGCCGCCGCCGCCTGCGCTGGCCTTAATCAAGAGCGGAAAGCCGACCGCGGCGGCTTCCTTCTTTAAATGCTTGGGTGACTGATCGGCGCCGTCGTAGCCGGGCACGGTCGGCACGTCGAACTTGCGCACGCGCTGTTTGGCCTCGATCTTACTGCCCATTGCCGCCATTGCGCTTGGCGGCGGCCCGACCCAGATCAATCCGGCGTCGATGCACGCTTGCGCGAACGGCGCGCGTTCGGAGAGGAAGCCATAGCCCGGATGCACGGCATCGGCGTGCATCTCGCGCGCGGCGGCGAGCACGGCGTCGATATTGAGGTAGGACTCGGGCGCGGGGGCGGGACCGATGCAGCGCGCATCATCCATGAACTGGAGGTGATATGCGCCGGCATCCGCTTGCGAGTAGATTCCGAGCGCAGCGATGCCCATCTCGTGCGCGGCGCGCGCAACACGCACCGCGATCTCACCGCGGTTAGCAATCAGCAAGCGTTGGATCATTTCGTGCGCTCGAGAAATGCGCGCAAGCCGGCCTGACCTTCATCGCTGACACGCTGTTTCGCGATTGCGGCGGCGGTAATTGCGCGCGTCTCATCGTACGTTGCCGCCGACACCCGCGCGATCAGCGCTTTCGCCGCGGCAACCGCGTTCGGTCCGGCGGTACGCAATTCGTTCACGACGCGTTCCACCGCCGCGTCGAGCGCATCGAGCGCAACAACTTCGTGGATGAGCCCGATGCTGAGTGCACGTTGCGCATCGAAGCGCTCGCCCGTGAGAAAGAGCGCGCGCGCGTGTGAAACGCCGATCTTTGCGAGGACGAACGGGGAGATAACCGCTGGTATGATACCGAGCTTTACCTCGGTAAAGCCGAATATTGTCTCGGGCGCAGCGATCGCAATGTCGCACACCGCCGTCAATCCCGCACCGCCCCCGAGCGCGGCGCCGTGGATCCGACCAATCACCGGCTTGCTGCAGCGGTCGATCGCGCGGAACATGTCGCTCATTACCTCGGCGTCGGCAACGTTCTCGTCGTAGCTGAGGTCGAGCGCCCCGCGCATCCAATTGATGTCGGCGCCGCCGCAAAAGGTTTTCCCTTCGCCGGAAAGGATGACCGCGCGCACCGTGTCGTCGTTCGAGAACGCGAGAAAGACATCACGCAGTTCGCGGATGACCTCGGCGTTGAAGGCGTTGCGGACCTCAGGGCGGGCGAGGGTGACGTGTGCCGCGCCGTCTTCGCTGCGGATCTGGATCGTTGCCATGCGAGAGGCCGGTTTTCGACCGTTGATCCGGAGCCGCCTGGGAGGCGTTATAGTGGTCATATGAAAGCCGGTGAACGGATCTATCGCTATGCGGTCACGACGCGCGCGAGCCACTGGATCTGGGTGATCGCCTTTGCGGCCTTGGTCTCGAGCGGGCTGCAGATTTTCAACGCGGCTCCCTTCCTCGATGCCTCGGATACGACGAATCCGGTGCACCGCGTGCTCGAGATCACGTCACCGTCCGACGGGGTCGGCACGACGACGATCGTCGGTCATACCTTCAACACGACGGGATGGCTCGGATACACCGATGACGGCATGGGCGGCCGCGCGCAGCGCGCATTTCCGGGCTGGATCACCATTCCGTCGTATCAAGACCTGGCCGATGGCCGGCGCTGGCATCTGTTCTTCGCGTGGATCGCAATCGTGTGCGGCGTGGCGTGGCTGATCTCGGCTGGAATCAAAGGCAGTCTGCAAAACATGATCCTGCGGCCGAGCGATATCCCGAAGCTGTGGCCGATGCAGGCGTATTATCTGAAGCTACGCAAAGAGCCGCCGCCGCACGGCATCTACAATCCGCTGCAAAAAGCCGCGTATACCTTGGTGCTCGTGGTGCTGGCGCCGGTGATCGTGCTTACCGGCATTGCGCTCTCGCCCGGGATCGATGCGATCGCGCATCCGCTCGTGTGGATCTTCGGCGGCCGCCAGTTCGCGCGCTTGTGGCACTTCGTCGCGATGTGGCTGCTGATCGGGTTCTTTTTGGTTCACACCTTCCAAGTGCTCACGCAAGGCGTACTCAATCAATTGAACGCGATGATCACCGGCTGGTATCGGCTCGGTAAAGACGACGGAGTCGGGCCGTGAAGCGCCGCTTCTTCGTCGCCAGCACGATCTCGTCGGCGCTCGCCGCGTGTGCGCCGATCGGGACTGCGCTCAATGGCAATAACGGCTTCCACAATTTTCTCGGCGCCGCGCAACCGCTCAACCACGCGCTCATCGACACGCACGGGTTGGCCAAAGAGTATAGCGAGCGCGACATCAGTTCCGTATTTCCGCTCGACAGTTTGCCGACGCCGTCGGATGCGAACTACACGGCGTTGATGCGCGGCGGATTTCGCGACTACAAATTGATCGTCGATGGCGCAGTGCAGCGTCGCGGCGTCTTTCCGTTCGCGATGCTCGAGCGGCTCTGCAACACAACGCTGATCAACCGCCACGATTGCGTCGAGGGCTGGAGCGTCGTCGCGAAGTGGAGCGGCATTCGCTTAAGCGCAATTCTCGATCTGGTCGAGCCGCGCAGCGACGCGCGCTACGTCGTGTTCCATTGTCTCGACAAAGACGATCAGGGCACGCTGTATTATGAAAGCCTCGACCTGCACCAGGCGCGCCATCCGCAGACGATCCTTGCGATGCGCATGAACGACCGACCCGTGTCGCCCGATCACGGCGGACCGGTGCGGCTGAAAGTCGCGACGCAACTCGGCTACAAGAGCGCGAAGTGGGTCAGCCGGATCGAAGTCGTCGGCAGCTACGCTAACATCGGCGGCGGCGGCGGCGGGTACTGGGAAGACCAAGGATACGAGTGGTACGCGGGCATATAGCCTGCAAGTGAAAATCGATCGCGCGTTTTGCGACGCGCTCGAATGCTCCGAAGCTAAGGCCATGCGGGCCGTAGCTCGTCATGCGCAAGCGCGATTTCCCGAATTGCAGTGCGCCGCGCAAGATATCGGTGGGGGCGTCGCCGTCTTTGCGGGCGTCGGGTCTCCAATTTCGGAAGCGACCGGCATCGGGTTGCTAGAGCGGGCGGGACGTTCTGAGGCACAAGCGCTGACTGCGTTTTATCGCGACCGCGGCGCTCAACCCAAAGTGCGGCTCTCCCCGCATGTCGATCCGGATTTCGTGCGCGCTCTGGTCGAACTCGGGTACGCGCCGCTCGAGTACGAAAACCCGTTGACGGCCGATTTGCGCGCGATGGGTGCAGGACGCGATGCACGTGTAACGGAGATGCGCGATGCCGATGAGTGGAGCCGGGCGACCGGGAGCGCATTTATGGACGGTGCGCGGTGCGACGAATCGAACCTGATCATCGGCTTGATGATCGCGACCCCGCCGGAGGCGACCGCGCTCGAGATTCGCGTCGACGGAGCGATCGTTGCCTCGGGATGCATGGACGTGCAGGACGAGATCGCTGGGTTCTTTGGCAGCGCGACCGCGCCGGCGTTTCGCGGGCGCGGGTTGCAGAGCGCGCTCATCGCCGATCGGATTGCTCGTGCGGTCGAACGCGGCGCGCGTTTCGGTCGTGTCACGACCAGGCCCGGGACGACCTCCGAGCAGAACTTCCGTCGCAGTGGTTTCGTTCCGTTATATACGCGCACGATTTGGGGGATACCATGAAGCGATTCCGTCTCGGCATTGTAACGCTCGCCGTACTTTTTGCATTCGGCGCGAGTGCGCTCGCGGAAGAGCCGGCCCACTTCACCTACAGCCCGCAGCCGCCTGGCACGATCGTGCAAAGCCAAGTCGTGTATTTGGCGGGGCAGGCGATGCACAGTCAGTGGCGCGGCGTGCTGAGCAAGAAACTCGTCGGCACGTCGGCCGGCATGTCATTCTACCAATGGTACGTCTCGATCTATGCGATCGATGACACGACCTACCAGCTCAAGTATCAGTCGCCGGCTAACGGCGGGCCGTTCGACAAAGTCGAGCGCACGAGCGACGCATCGATGTGGTTCCCGGCGCAGTCGGGAGAGATCGTTGGTGCAGCGCAACTCATGGGACAAGGTGTCGAGCAACTCGTGGTCTCGACGCATCAAACCGGCGCCGATTGCGGCTCGGCCGATATCACGATCTTCACGTACGATCTGAAGAAGAACGAAGTGGTGCCCGCCGCTACGCTCGAGAACGGTTGCGACCTCTCGGCGAAGATCGTGCACGCGTCAAGCGGTGATGCGTTGCTGTTGACCGGACCATATTATAACGCGACAGCGCCGATGTGTTGCCCGACCAAACCCAAGGCAAGTGCGACGCTTTCGTACGTCAACGGCAAGTGGGTCGAGAAACCGAGCTACTTTAAGCTCTATCCGAATTCATTTCCGCATCCCTAGTCGCACCTAGCTACATGCGGAAGATGCCGAAGTGCGTCGGCTCCTGCGGCGCGTTCGCCGCAGCGTCGAGGCCGAGCGCAATTACGTGCCGTGTGTCCAGCGGATCGATGATGCCGTCATCCCACAGCCGCGCGGTCGAATAGTAGGGATTGCCTTCGTGTTCGTATTTCTCGAGGATCGGCGCTTCGAATTTTGCCTTTTGTTCGGGCGTCATGTCGCCCTTAACGGTTGAGAGCACGCCCGCGGCCTGGGGACCACCCATCACACTGATACGCGCGTTCGGCCACATCCAGAGTTGGCGTGGCGAATACGCGCGGCCGTTCATGCCATAGTTGCCGGCGCCGAAGCTGCCGCCGATGATCACGGTAAACTTCGGTACTTCCGCGCACGCCACGGCGGTGACCAATTTCGCGCCGTCTTTGGCGATGCCGCCGTTCTCGTATTCTTTGCCGACCATGAAGCCGGTGATGTTCTGCAAGAAGAGCAGCGGCGTACCGCGCTGCACGCACAGCTCGATGAAGTGCGCACCCTTGAGCGCACTCTCGGAGAACAAGATGCCATTGTTGGCGATGATGCCGATCGGATGGCCTTCGATTCGCGCGAACCCGGTGACGAGCGTCGCGCCGTAGCGCGCCTTGAACTCGTGAAATTCCGACGCGTCGACCAGGCGCGCTATGACTTCGCGCACGTCGTAGCCGATACGGCTATCTGCCGGAATGATCCCGTAGATATCACGCGGATCGTAGGCCGGCGGTTGCGGCTCCGTCTTGTCCCATTGTTGCGGTAACTCGCGGTGCAAATTGCGGACGATCTCGCGTACGATGCCGAGCGCGTGCACGTCATCGTTGGCAAAGTGATCGGCCACGCCGGAGATTCGCGTGTGCACGTCGGCCCCGCCAAGCTCTTCGGCCGTAACGACTTCGCCGGTCGCCGCTTTGACCAGCGGCGGGCCGCCGAGAAAGATCGTGCCCGTGCCGCGCACGATCACGGTCTCGTCGCTCATCGCGGGAACGTAGGCGCCGCCCGCAGTGCACGAACCCATCACGGCAGCTATCTGGGGGATGCGCTTGCCCGACATGCGTGCTTGATTGTAGAAGATGCGTCCGAAGTGATCGCGGTCCGGGAAGACTTCGGCTTGCAGCGGCAAGAACGCGCCGCCGGAATCGACAAGATAGATGCACGGCAGGTGATTCTCTTCGGCAATTTCCTGCGCGCGCAAATGTTTCTTGACCGTCATAGGGTAGTACGTGCCGCCTTTCGCCGTCGCATCGTTGGCGACGATCACGCACTGCTGCCCTTCAACGGTGCCGATCCCGCTGATCATGCCTGCGCTCGGCGAGTCGTTGCCGTACATATCGTAGGCCGCAAGCGGCGAGAACTCGAGAAAGTCGGAACCGGGATCGATCAGCGTATCAACGCGCTCGCGCGCGGTGAGTTTCCCACGTGCGCGGTGCTTGGCGATGGCGTCGGGACCGCCTCCCGCGCGTGCAGCAAGCAGTCGCTCACGCAGCTCTTCACACAGGCTGGTCATGCGCTCGGAATTGCGCGCAAAGCTTTCGCTCTGCCGGTCGAGGTGCGTCTCAAGAAGGCTCACGAGAGCCGCGTTTCGCGCCTGCTTGCCCTTAACCCGTCCTTCATGACGGTTCGCCGCGGGGTTTCGTTACAATGACCGTATGGCTTCGGGATACGTTCGCCCGGCGGGGCGTCTCGATAATTTGACGGCATTGCAGCCGTATGCGGGTTCTTGGGACGACCGTCTCGCCGCGCATCTTCTGCGCCGCGCAGGCTTTAGCGGTTCGCCGGATGAGATCGCGCGTTTCGCCGCAATGAATGCGCACGACGCGGCCGAGGCGCTGATCCACTTCACGGCGCCGGCGAACGATGCGCCGAGCGTGATGGACTATCCAGATCCGCGCAGTTTCGCGACGATGGGCGCGACGGACATGGCCAAGCGCGACGCCCAACGCGCGCGTCGTCAAACCGCCGTCGAAAACATTCGTGACTTGCAGCTGTGGTGGCTCAACCGCATGCTGACCACGACCGCGCCGCTGCAAGAGAAGATGACCTTCTTGATGCACGGTCACTTCACGACGGCGGCGATTCAGAAGGGCGTCTGGCCGAATCTCGTGCTGACGCAAAACCAGCTCTTTCGGCAATATGCGCTCGGCAATCTGCACGATCTCACGCTCGCGGTGAGCCAAGATCCGGCGATGCTGCTCTACCTGGACAACGCCGAGAACAACAAGTCGCATCCGAATGAAAACTATGCACGTGAGTTGATGGAACTCTTCACGCTCGGGATCGGAAACTACAGCGAGGAAGATATTCGCCAATCCGCGCGGGCATTTACCGGGTGGACCATCAATCGCCAGACGGGCGCGTTCGTCGTTAACCAGCGCACGCACGATGACGGCGCGAAAACGTTCCTCTTGCGCAGCGGCGATTTCGACGGCAAAGATATCGTCGATATCATCTATCAACAGCGCGCGGCCGAGACGTTCTGGGCGACCGCGCTTTTGAGTGCATTCGTCTACAACGATCCCGAACCCGAGCTTGTCGATGCATTCGCGAACGTCATTTCACGCAACCGTTTCGAGCTTGCACCAACGATGTCGATGCTATTACGCAGCAACGTGTTCTACTCGGACCGCGCGTATCGGGCGCTGGTGAAGAGCCCGGTCGAGTTCGTGATCGGCGCGCACAAGCAGATGGGTTTGACGAAGATCATCGACGGTACGCCGGCGGCGCTCAACGCCATGGGGCAGATCCTGTTCTATCCGCCCAACGTGGCAGGTTGGCCCGGCGGCGCCAACTGGTTAACGTCACAGATGCTGATCGCGCGCGAGAATTTCATCGCGCGGATGGTCAACGCTCCCGATATGCAGCAGTCCACGTGGATGGATGCTGTACCAATGGATGCCGGCAAAGCGTCATCGGAGCTCGTGGCAAGAATTTTGCAAGGCGACGCGCCGATGCAGGCGTACCAGCAACTGGTCGCCTTTCTCAATGGCGCAGGCACGTCGGCGCTCGGCACGCTCTCGGCCGAGAACTACCAAGAGCGCGTGCGTGGCGCTGCATACCTCACGATGGCGATGCCCGCCTACCAGCTAGGATAGGAATGAAATGAAACGCGGACGCTTCTTGCTCGGAGCACTCTCCGGCCTCACCATCGTTGCGAACATGGATCACGTACTCGGGCGCGCGCTTGCCGACACGCCGCTGCCGGGATTGCCCGGCGGCGACGATCGCATGTTGCTCCTGATCAATCTGCAGGGCGGGAACGATGGGCTCAACTGCATCGTGCCACACGGCAATCCGCTCTACTATCAGATGCGCCCAACGCTTGCGGTGCCGCAGAACGACGTGCTCGCGATCGACAACGACTTCGGCTTCAACCCGCAGATGAAGGCACTCAAGGCGATGTACGACAAAGGCAACGTTGCCGTCGTTCAGAGCGTCGGCTATCCAGACCCCGATCACTCGCACTTTCGCTCGACAGAGATTTGGCAAACGGCCGCGCCGGATCGGTACGAACACACGGGCTGGCTCGGGCGGTATCTCGACGAGGCGGACCTGCCCAAGAACAACCTGTTTAACGGCGTTGCCGTCGCACAGGTTCTGCCTGAAGTGCTGGTCTCGAATAAGGTCGACGTGCCGTCGATCGCGAGCCTGAACGGTTACGGTTTGCTCAGCGATCGCAATGCCGTCGCGAAGCGTACGTACACCGAGCTCGTTGGCGACAACAGCTTTCCGTTTGCCTCGCCGTATCTCGCGCACGTCGCCGAGATCGAAGATCACGCGCAGCGCGGCTCGCAGGAATTGCCGAAACTCGTCGCCGGCTATAAGACGGATGCAACCTATCCCGCGACGCCGCTCGGACGCAGCCTCGCGCTCGCCGCGCAGATCGCGGGGAGCGACCTCGGGACCCGCGTGCTCTACGTGCAACACGGGTCGTTCGACACGCACGTCAACCAGAAGGCCGTGCAGGATCGATTGCTCGGCGAGTTCTCCAATGCGATTATCGCATTTTATAGCGATCTGGCCGCGCACGGTAACGACAAGAAAGTCCTCACGCTCACCTTCAGCGAGTTCGGCCGCCGCATCGAAGAGAACGGCAGTCGCGGGACCGATCACGGCGAAGCGTCGCCGCTCTTCATGATCGGTGGCGGTGTCAAAGGGGGCCTCTACGGCACGAGCCCCGACCTCAGTAGCACTAACATGGGGAACGTACGCTTCTCGACCGATTTCCGCAGCATCTACGCGACCGTGCTTGAACGCTGGCTCGGCCGTCCCTCGCAGAACATCCTTGCCGGGAATTTCGCGCAGCTGCCTATAATCGCGTAGGCATGGCTTCGCGGGTCCTTTTTCTCGGCAGCGGTGGCGCGCGCTTCGTCGTCGCGCGCCAATTTCGTGCGTCGGGCGGAATGTGGCTGCGTTTCGGCGAGACGCAGATTCACGTCGATCCCGGTCCCGGCGCGCTCGTGCGCGCCCTTTCGCACGTGCCGCCGTGCAACCCCCGTGAGCTTTCGGCGATCGCGCTTTCGCATAAACATCTCGATCACGCCGCCGATGCAACGGCAATGATCGAAGCGATGACCTCGGGCGGGTTTCGCCGCCGCGGGATGCTGCTTGCGCCCAAAGATGCGCTCGAGGACGAGCCGACCGTGCTGCCGTACGCGCAGGGCTTCGTCGAACGGATCGAGGTGCTCGAGCCGCAGAGCGGTGCCTACCGCATCGGCGACGTCGAAATACATACCTCGATCAAACACCATCATGCGGTCGAGACGTATGGGATGCACTTTCATTTCGATGGTCTGCGCGTCGCGTACTTGCCGTGCGGACGATACTTCGATGGGCTCGCGGCCGACTATAAAGCGCACGATCCGAACGTGCTGATCGTCAACGTGCTGCGCTTTTCCGACGCGATGAACGTCGATCACCTCACCTGGGACGACGCGCGCCGTGTGGTCGAAGAAGTCGCACCAAGCGTTGCGATCTTTCAGCACTTCGGCACAAAGATGATCGAAGCCGAGCCGGGGAAGCTCGCACAGCAACTCGAGGACGATCTCGGCATCCGCGCGATCGCAGCGTACGACGGGCTCGAAATCGACCTCGATACCGAGGTCGCGGCGGTTGCCGGTTGAGATCGTGCGCCTGCAGCCGCAGGCGCTGGATTCGTTCTATCGCGAGCACGAGCGTGAGGCGCTGCGCGCGTTCTACGAGTTCCCGGTGATCTGGCACGAGCAGTCCTACGGCTTTGCCGCGATCGAAGGCGAGGAGACGCTCGCAGCGGGCACGCTGCGCGTCGCAGCATCGCTCGGCCAGGTCGATCGATTGATCGTGGCGCCGGCGCATCGTCGCAAAGGCCTCGGCCGCGCGATCCTGGCAGAGATGGCCGAGGTCGCAAATTACTACAACTGCCACAAGATGACGGCGATGGTGCCGCACGAACGCGGCGCGCAGAAGTTTTTCGAAGCGTGCGGCTACGGTGTCGAGGCGGTACTCCCGCAGCACACCTTCAAACTCGACATGGCGATGATGCGGAAGTACCTGCTCTGAGGGTTATTTGCGCTCGCGCTCTCGCGTTTGCGCGGCCTTTTCGGATTCGGTTTCGAGAATGCCGTAGCGGCGCTTCGTTTCAACCGCCTTACGTGCAGCCTCTTCGGCTTCGCCGCTGCGCATCCGCGTCTGCGCGCCCTTCGCGGCGCTCTCTTGGCGGTTGGCTTGCGGATGCGAGCCGAGGTCTTTCCACGATGTTTCGGAGAGATCGACGCCGTAGTATTTTGCAGCCTTCTCAATGTTTGCGAAAGCTAGCGCGCGATCTTCATCGGAAACGTTGATAACTTGATCGAACCGTGCAATGGCGTTGCGCACGTGCGACGCGTCGGTTAGGGGTTCTTTGCGTTGTTTGGGAAATGCATACACGCTGTCGGGCAGGTCGCTCTGCATCGTAAGCGTGCCGTGCTTTTCATGGGGTTCCCACGTGGTCTTCATAATACGGTTCCTCCGTTGCTCGATGGTGACGCCCGTAGCTGTGAACACGTGGGGATGGCACCAAGATTCGCGCAGGAGAAAGCGGCAAGCCACCGCTCAACCTTCACCAAATTTGCGCTAGTTCGCTTAGCCGTGCTTTAATTGCTCCCTAGCGTCGGAGAGGAGGCGCTGCTCGTGCGTTCTTACTCTCGGCTGATCGTTCTCGCGTTGGCGTTGCTGCTCACGGCATCGCCGGCACTAGCCTACCCGGTCAATTTTGGACCGGGCTTCACGACCAAGACCGTCAACGTTGACGGCGCTACGATCAGCGTCACGGTCGGTGGTCGCGGACCCGCGGTGCTCTTGTTGCACGGATATGCAGAAGACTCGCGAATGTGGCGACCGCTCGCGGTTGCACTCGCGCCGCGCTTTACGGTCATTGCACCCGATCTCCCCGGGATCGGAAATTCGTCAATTCCATCGAGTGGGCTCGACCTCGTGACCTCCGCGAAGCGCATGCATGCGGCGGTGCACGCGCTCGGCTACGGCAACATCCGCCTGGCAGGGCATGACATCGGGTTGATGGTTGCCTATGCGTATGCGGCGTTGTATCCGAGCGAAGTCAATCGTCTGGTCTTGATGGATGCGTTTCTTCCGGGCGTCGTTGGATGGGAGCCCATCTACAACAACCCGGACCTATGGCACTTTCGCTTTATCGGGCCGACGCCGCTTGCGCTCGTGCAGGGACGTGAGTGGACGTACTTCCAGTACTATTGGAACGACTTCGCGGCCGATCCGAATCATTCGTTACCGCAAAGCGACCGCAAAGGATATTACGCAGCGTATTCGCGGCCGGGACGTATGGCCGCAGGCTGGGCCTACTTCGCGTCATTTCCCGCAACGGCTACCGTGTTTGCAAAATTGGCGAAGACGAAGCTCAAGATGCCGTTGCTTACGATCGGTGGCGATCATTCACTCGGCGTTGCGCTCGGCGCGCAGGGCCGCGCGATTGACGACAACACTAAAGTCATCGTGCTCAAACATGCCGGCCACTGGATCATGGAGGAGCAGCCGCAGCAGACCATGACCGCACTAACGGAATTCTTCGAACGTCCGTAGTGAAGTGTTGAGAGCGCGGTTGTCCGAACGGCGGCTGTTCTTGCGCGCCGCGCAGTTTTGGGCCGACGAGGCGCTCGAGCTGCGGATATTGATGCAGCATGCCGCGATAGAACACGACAGCGCCGTTCACGCTTGATGCAGTAACGACCGGGCCGCCGCCATTGAGTAGCGCTTGTGCGTCCTCGGGCGTGCGGCTGATGTTGCCTTCATTGCCGATGTCGTAGAAGATGCGGCCGGAGCCCGAGTGCGCGTCGATCTGCGCGCCGCTGTTTACGCCGATCGCGATGCTGCCGCGATCGGTCTCGAAGTGCGCAAGGCCCGGATCGAACGTGCCGTTGTCAAACAGAATCGAACCGACGAGACTGGTGATTTGAATTTGACTTGCACGGCAGTTGGTCATAAAGACGTTGCCGCGTCCCGTGCGCAAACGTAGACGCGGGAAGTCGGAATTCTCGATGAACGCCGGGCCGTTGTTGACTTGCACCGCCGCGGTGGTCGAGACGTTGCTGAGATGCACTTCACCCGCGGTGACGTGCGCGACCAGTGCCGTGCCGGCAAAGCCGTCCACAGCAACGGAACCTAACCGAACGTTAGCGAGCACGAGCGGCGTCTGCGAAGGGATCGTGAGCGTCACGTCGCCCTCGCCGCGAACGATCAAGGCATCGTGGTCCCCGGGCGCAAACGGCGGTAAGATAAACGCTTCCGGCGCGAGCGTGAGATCGCCGGCCGGTGTCCTCAGGGTCTCCGACCAGAGCGGAATCTGTTGTGGTCCGCCAAGTTGACGCGGCGGTGCGTGATTGAACGTCACCGACGGATCGGATTGGATTTGAATCGCGGCGCGATCCCAGGTATGAATCGTGACGGTGCCGCTATCGAGCTGGATCCAGACAAACGGCGCGGGCGTCGTGGGAATAACGGCGTTCGCGGCATGCGCGCGCGCGCTCATGCCGGCTAGAAACACAAAAACGGACAGGAGCCCCGCGAGCCCCCGCCGCCAAGTGGTCGCCATCACACCTCGATGATAGTCGCCCGGCCCGCGCCGGTTCATGAGGACTTGGTGAGGGACGACTCGAGCTTGGGGAATCGCGCCCGGAATAGCGCACCGCCGCTTGGAGCTCGCTGTGCCTCGATTTCGCCACCATGCACGCGCGCGATCGAACGCACGATGGCAAGGCCCAGCCCGGTGCCGGGCACGTCGCGCGAACGCGCTTTATCGGCGCGATAGAAGCGCTCGAAAATGTGCGTCAACTCGTCGTCGGAGACGCCGGGGCCGGTATCGGCAACATCAATCCATGCGGTGCGTTCGTCCTCGCCGATATGCACGCTCACCGCGCCTTCGCTCGTAAATTTTATTGCGTTGTCGACCAAGTTGCTAACGAGTTGACGCAGCAAATGTGCGTCGCCCTCGATGATCGGTGATGGGTTGGGCGCATCGAACTCGAGCGAAAGCTCCTTTTCGCTCGCGCGCGAGGCGATGTTGCGCAGCGCTTCCTGCGCGACGAGCGAGAGCGAGACCGGTTCCTTCGGGATCGCATCGCCGCGGTCGGCTTTGGCCAGCATCAGCATGCCGTTGACCATCTCCGCGAGCGCCGCACTCTCGTGTTGGATCGTTTCGAGACTCTCCCGCCGGATGGCTTCGTTGCGATCGCCCCAACGCAGTAGGAGTTGCGCGTTAGCGTTGATCGATGTCAGCGGCGTCTTCAACTCGTGCGATGCATCGGAGATGAACTGGCGTTCGCGCGCAAACGCCTCTTGCAAGCGCGCGAGCAAATCGTTGAAGCTGCGCGTCAGGTCGCCGATTTCGTCGCCACGCTGCGCGCCGGGCAAACGCTGATCGAGCCGTTCGGAGCCGATCTCGCGCATTGCGCGAGAGAGCCGTTCGATCGGAGCGATCGCGCGCCCGGCAACGAGCACGGAAAGCGCGACCACGAGAATTGCCGCAACGATCAGAATAAGGGCGATCGTGCGGCTCGTCTCCGCGAAGGTACGGTTGAGCTCGTCGAGCGATTCGGCCACGTGCACGACGACGGAGAATGGGCCGCTGCGCAGCAAGCGGTCCTCGATGAGATATTGCCGTCCGGCTATCGTCACCGTGCGAAATTCGCGCGTGTGCGTGGCGTTTATCGACGTGTTCTTCGGGATGATCAGCGCGCCGAGGTTCGGCGATCGCGCGATCGGGTAGCCGAAGATCGTGTCGACTTGCACCGAGGTCGTGGGCCCTTGCCACGTCGCGAGGTTGTTGCTGTTAAAGATCTGCAGCAACGATTCGTCGATACTACTCCCGACGTTTAACGGGTGCGCTGCGCTGACGATCTCCGACATGGTGGCATCGACGCGCGAACGCGCTTCGTCGTAGAGGATCGCCTGGAAGCGCCAGACGATGGCGGCGCTCGTAGCGCCGAGCGCCGCAACGAGCAGTAGAGCATATGCGGCGGCGATTTGCCACCGAAGTGAGAGTCTCAATCCCTAATCGTATAGCCGACGCCGCGCACCGTCGTAATCAATTTCTCGTCGAAGCCCTCGTCGATCTTGCCGCGCAAGTAGCGAATGTAGACGTCGATGAGGTTAGAGTCGCCGAGAAAGTCGCTGCCCCAGACGCCGTTGAACAACTCGTCGCGTGTGTGCACCTTATTGCGGTGCAGCAAGAGGTATTCGAGCAGCGCATATTCCTTGGCTGTGAGCGTAATCGGCTTCTCGCCGCGCGTGACCTCGTGGCGGTCGCGGTCCATCACGACGTCGCGATGGTGAATCACGTTGCCTTGCGGAAGCTTCTCGCGCAGGCGTGCGCGCACGCGCGCGAGCAGTTCTTCAGTCGCGAACGGTTTGGTCAGGTAGTCGTCGGCGCCGAGATCGAGGCCGCTCACGCGATCGGGCACGCGGTCTCTTGCGGTCAACATGATGATCGGCACCCGGCTCTTGGCGCGGATGCGACGGCAGACTTCCAACCCGTCCATTCGCGGCAGCATGAGATCGAGGATCACGAGGTCGGGCTCTTTGAGTGCCTTCTCTAGACCTTCGAGCCCATCGCGCGCGCTTTCGACCTCGTAGCCCTCGTGTTCGAGCTCGAGTTGCAGGACGCGGCTGATTGCTGCGTCGTCCTCGATCACGAGGACTTTGAAGCGCTTTTCCGGCTCCGTTTCCGGCTCACTCATATGTGAGCAGGTTTATCGACGGTTTGCCGTCTTGCCCTCTGGGCGTGGTTGGAATCCGGTGAAAATCGAGAGCCAAATCGCGGTAGCGGCGCCGGCTGCGATCCAGCCAAGCAGCGTCACATTGCCGCCGGCGCGCAGCGTGGTTGCGCCGATGGCCTGCAACGAGTGGACGAAGAGCGATGCGCCACCGCCGATGACGGCGGCGATCAACCAGACGGTGACGGCGCACAGCGCGCCGAGCGTGACGATTTCGCGGAACGAGAAGAGCGGGGCCGGGCGGAAGATCGTAGCCGAGAGAATTGCAGCGCGAAGATCGGTCGGCGGCTCTTCGAGTGGTAATGCAAAGAGCGCAGCGTCCAGCGCATCGTCGTCTTTAAAGTTCATTTTCGGCTACCTCCTCCGAGCGAAGGATCTTCCGCAGATGTTCCTTGGCACGGAATAAATGTGTCTTTACTGTACCCATCGGCAATCCCAACACCGTCGCAATCTCTTCGTATTGTTTGCCTTGCAGATGGTAGAGCGTGATGACCGCCCGGTACTTTTCGGGAAGAGCATCGATGGCGTCGTGCAGGCGGCGCGCTTGGTCGAGCGCGATCGCTTGCGCTTCCGGTCCCGGGCTCGCATCGGCGCGTTCCGGCATTTCCTCATTACTATAACGTTTGCGGCGGTTCAGTCGATCGCAGCAGGCGTGATAGGTGATCGCAAAGATCCAAGTTGAGAACTTCGCCCCCGGTTTGAAGGTACGTAGCGAACGATACGCCTTGAAAAAGGCCTCTTGCGCGACGTCCTTCGCCTCTTCGACATCATGGAGCGTGCGATAGGCGAGGTGGTATACGGCCCGGTCGTAGCGCTCGACGAGCGTCGCAAAAGCCTCGGAGCGGCCTCCGAGCGTCATCGCCACCAGCTCGCCATCGTCGGGGCCGGGGCGGACCGTCGTATCTATACGGCGCGCCTCCACCAGTGCTGCAGCCACGTCTCACCTACCCGGCGGCGGCGGCTCGTGTTTCGCCGGAGCGGCTGAAACACCGCGAGCATCGGACCGTATCTGTGGCAGGACGGAATACGGAGGCCCAACCCCACAATGGTCCTGACAACGACGCTGAACAAAACGCTCCCCCACGGCTCGCGCCCGACGATTCCCGCCGGCGGTACAGACTCCGCGCAAGCCCTCCGCCCCACCTTTGAGGGCTGGGGACCGCGTCTCTAAACGACGAACGGAACCTGCACACAATGAACCACGACACTGACAACCTCGTCGCGATCGTCGCGATCTTGATCATCTTCGGCGCGCCGATTGGCGTTTGGATGCTCTCCAAAATCCATGCGCACACCGAGCGGATGGAGATGATCCGCCGGGGCATGGCCCCGCCGCCCCCGGGCATTCCGCCCAACCTTACGCCGCCGAACTTTGGCGCGATGCCGCCACCGAATGTCGCGGCCGCCAAGCGCGGGTACTATCCGCCGCAGTATGAAGATTACTACTATGCGCAGCGACAACTGCGCCGCGGTATCCAGGTCGCCTGCATCGGCTTCGCCCTGCTGCTCGGCCTGAGCACGATCGGACCGCTGAGCGGGAACCCGGTTGGCCCGTGGCTGCTGGGTGGCTTGATCCCGATGTTCGTGGGCATCGCTCAGATCGTCAACGCCGTGCTCAACGGTGCGCGGTTGCCGGGATTCGGTGCCGGCGCGACCTGGAGCCAGCCAACGAATTTCGGCCCGCCGCCGAATGTAGGACCAGGACCGGGTGCCGCCGCGCCGCCGCCGCAAGCGCCTCCAGGGCCCTACGCCTGGCGCCCGGGCTCAACCCCGGAGATCGAGCGGCCGGTTCCGCCCCCCGATCAACGCTAAGCCTCAACCTCAAACGGTAAAGAAACGGCGCCGGTTCTGAAGAACGGGCGCCGTTTGTTGCCTGGAGGCGGAAGTTTACGTATAAGGACGACTGACTCGTTGCAGAGGAGTTACTTGCAGGATACCAACGCTATGGCCCATCCTGCCGCTGTTCTCGTACGTACGAGATACCCGTCCGCAGTACGATCGTAGACTTGGTAGCCTGCGCGAAGCGCGTCGGCTAAAGATTTGAAGACCATGAGACCTGCCATCTGCGGACCCTCCTTTCCGAGTTTTCTACTCTCTATATCATATAACGGCTATTGTCGCAGTGTGGTTCACCCTTTAGCGCAGACTTTTTTTAAAATTTGGCGAAAACGCGTCCACGCATATGGCCGGCGTCGCGACATCCGCAGCAATCCATCACGCGCTTGTTCTGGACCGGCAAGAGCTTGCGCCGGGTGTCGTCCTCTTAGGATTTGACGCTCCTGAGCTAGTAAGCGTGACCCGACCTGGGCAATTCGTGATGGTCACGCCGCCAAGCGGCGAGCGTGCGGCGACAGCGCTTGGCATCTACGAAGCCAGCGGAAACCGTGCAAGCGTGATGTTCTTTGTGGTCGGAAAGCGCACGGCCGAACTCGCGGCACTGCATGCCGGCGAGCAAATCGAGCTTTCAGGTCCGCTTGGCGTTGGCTTTACACTCGATAATGCGCGCAACGTCGCGATCGTCGCCGGCGGTGTCGGGATCGCCTCGCTGTTACTTCCGGCCCAAGCGCTGGTGCGTGCAGGCGCGCGAGTCCGTCTCTACTATGGCGCCCGTACCGCCGAGTTGCTGGTTGATCGCGAACGCTTTGCAAGCGACGGTTGCGAGATACTCTGCGCAACCGACGACGGAAGCTTGGGCCATGCGGGCTATATCAGCGAGTTGCTTGCTGCCACCGACGATGTGCCGGATCTGATTTTAGCGTGCGGACCGACACCGATGTTGCGCGCCGTTGCACGCGTTGCGAGCGAGATGAACGTGCGCGCGCAGCTCTCACTCGAAGAAACCTTTGCGTGCGGTGTCGGTGGATGCTGGGGTTGTGTCGTGCCATTGGTGCGCAACTCGGCGCAAGCGCCGAGCTTTCCACCTCCCGAGCGCAATGGCAGCGACGTCGTGTACGCGCGCGTTTGTAAGGAGGGCCCGGTATTTTGGGCGCACGAGCTGCGATGGTAAACGCCGGCGGCGTCGATCTGGGCGTCAAGATCGGCGCTCTCGAACTCCCGTTTCCGACGTTCATGGGCAGCGGGTGTTACGGCAGCGGCGAGGAGTTCGCGCCGTTCGTCGATCTCTCGCGCATCGGTGCCGTGGTACTCAAGAGCGTGACGCGCTTGCCGCGCTTAGGCAATCCGACGCCGCGTCTCGTCCATACGCCGGCCGGCATGCTCAACGCGATTGGCTTGCAAAACCCGGGCATCGACTGGTATCTCGAGAACGAGGTTGCAAAATTTGCAAATCGTCCGTGCGCGGTGGTCGGCAGCGTTGCGGGGTTTAGCGTCGACGACTATGCATACGTCGGCGAGCGGCTCGCCGCGCGCGACGAGATCCACGCGCTCGAAGTCAACATCTCGTGTCCCAACGTTGCGAGCGAAGGCGAGACGTTTGCTTGCGACCCGAATCTCACCGCCAAAGTAGTGCGCACGGTGCGCGCCACGACCGACAAAACGCTCATCGTCAAGCTTTCACCGAACGTCACCGACATCGCGTCGATTGCTGCCGAGGCCGAGGCTGCCGGCGCGGATGCGCTCGCGGTGATCAACACGGTGCGCGGGATGGCGATCGACGTCGATCGCTGGCAGCCCCGTCTCGGAAACGTCACCGGTGGCCTCTCCGGCGCGGCGATCCGGCCGATAGCGGTGCTGGCCGTGTACGAAGTAGCGCGTGCGGTGAAGATTCCGATCATCGGCCAGGGCGGCATCGAGACGACGAGCGATGCGCTCGAATTTTTCCTCGCGGGCGCAAGCGCGATCTCGATCGGCACGGCCAATTTCACCGATCCGCACATTCCGGTGCGGATCGTCGAGGAACTCGCGGATTATCTGCGGTTGCGCAACCTTCGGTCGCTGGCTAAGATAGTCGGAAAGGCGAACGTGGGATTCTCGAATGCCTATCAGTACGAAGGAGACGAAGGTTAAACAGATGGCGGCACAGCTGATCGTCGCGCTCGATGTTCCGTCGGCCGACGATGCGGAACGGCTGATCGACCAGCTTTACGAATTGGACGTGATCTTCAAGATCGGCTTGGAATCGCTCTACGGTTATCCCGAGCGCATCTTCTCGTACTGCGAGGCGCGTGACGTGCGCTACTTCATCGACGCGAAGTTGCACGACATCCCGCGCACGGTCGGCGCCTCGGTGACCCAGCTGGTGCGACCGGGTGCGCACATCATCAACGTGCACGCGCTCGGTGGTGTGGAGATGATGCGGGCAGCGGTTGAAGCCGCACAGGCGCGCGCCGATGAGTTGGGAATGACGGTACCGCACGTCTTCGCGGTGACGATTCTTACGAGTCATGGCGCGGAAGACTTGGCCGAGCTCGGATTACAGGGCGGTCCCGGAGAGAACACGACGCGCCTTGCTGCCCTCGCGCGCGACGCCGGGTGTTCGGGCGTCGTGTGCAGCGCACACGAAGTCGCCGATCTCAAGAGCTTCTTCGGCTACGACTTTCTCACGCTCACACCCGGCATTCGTCCAACGGGCGAAGCGTACGGCGATCAGAAGCGCGTGATGACGCCCGCGCAAGCGGTCGCCGTGGGCGCCGATTATCTGGTCGTCGGTCGTCCGATCACGCAAGCCGCCGATCCGGCGGCTGCAGCGCGTGCCGTGCTTGATGATATGCGCGCGCTTGTCTGAGTTCGATCTCGAAGCGGCACTGCGCGATCGCGGCGCGCTCTTGCACGGGCACTTCCGTTTAAGCTCGGGTCGTCACAGCGATCGGTTCATCCAAAAATTCCGCATCCTCGAAAGCCCGCCGCTGCTCGAAGCGGTAGCGAAAGAGATCGCCGCGGCGTTTCGTGCAGTGAGACCGACGATCGTCGTGAGTGCCGCGGTCGGCGGCATCGTGCTGGGGTACGAGGTTGCGCGTCAACTCGGTACCGATGCAATCTTCGTGGAGAAGGAGAACGGTGTCGCGACGCTGCGCCGCAGCTTCACACTCTCGCCGGAAGATCGCGCGCTGGTGGTCGAGGACGTCGTGACGACCGGCCTCTCCGTACGCGAGGTGATCGACGTCGTGCGCAAGCATGGTGCGCAGGTTGCCGGCGTTGGCATCATCGTGCAGCGCGGCGAGGCCGAGTTCGGTGTGCCGGCGCGCGCACTGCTCGATATGCCGATCGAGTCGTTCGAACCGAGTGAGTGTCCGCTGTGTAAAGCGGGTCAAGCTATTGACGATCCAGGTTCGCGCCGCAACTGAGCGCGATCGGCCGTTCATCGAATCGCTCGGCCAGCGCACGGCGATGGATAGCGTCTCGTCGCTGCGGCGCGTCGATCCGGCTGCCGTGCTCGAAAACTTCGAGCGGCTGCTCGCAATCATCGAAAAGCGCGAACATCTTGCGCTGATCGCCGAAGTTGACGGCAAACCACTTGGGTTCATGCTGACACTCGATTCGCTCCCCGATGAAGTGACCGGCGACGATCAAGCGTTTGTCGTGTACATGGCGGTCGAAAACGATGCGCGTGGGGCGGGTATCGGCTCCGCGCTGCTGGAACGGGCCGAGCATGAGGCTCGCAAACGGGGCGCGCCGTACATGGCGTTGATGGTGACCGAGGAGAACGCCGCCGCCCGAGCGCTCTACGAACGCGCGGGCTACCGTACCGAGCGCCGGTTGTTGTGCAAAACGCTATAAGTCCACGCGGCTGGCGCCGCACGTTTTTCGGGCTTGCCGGTCTCGCGCTGCTGATCGCGCTCTACATCTTTGCGACGCACATTCCGCGCACGATCTCGATTTTCTTAATAGCAGCCTTCATTGCGTTTGGCGTGCAACCGGTGTGTCGTGCCATTACGCGTCGCGGCGTGCCCAAGGCGCTTGCGATCACGATCGTATTCGTGGTGCTGACGATCATCATCGTGGTCGGGCTGTTGGTGATTGTGCCGCTGACCATCGCGCAGTTGCAGGCGCTGGCGGCTAACGCTCCTGCGTATGTTGCGGCGGTTGAGGCATGGGCGCATGATGCGCAAAATTGGCTGCAGCTCCACGTGCCGGGGTTGCACGTGCCCGAGAACGCGTTCGACATCGGTCAGCTCGGGGGTCAAAGCCTCTCATCACTGGTAACCACCTCGCTTACATCGGCCGGCACGATCCTCATCGGCGCTGCGACGGCGTTTTTCGTCGCCTTCTCATCGATCGTGCTCTCCTTTTTCTTCCTGCTCAACGATCAGCGGATCATCAATGCGTTCATCTCGCTGTTTCCCGCAAAGCGCCGTCTCACGGCGCGCAAACTTGCGCTTGAGATCACCGAAACGTTCGGCAGTTTCATCTCGGGTCAAGTGCTGGTCAGCGCGATCACGGGTATCGCCGTCACCGTTGTGACCGCGCTCATCGGCTTCAAGTTCTCGCTGATTCTCGGCATCATCACGGCGGTTGCGTACGCCGTACCGGTGATCGGAATGTTGATTGCGCAGGCGATCGCGATCGTGTTGTGCGCGCCGCAGGGTGGGTGGATGATCCTCTGGGTGCAGGTGATCATGTTTACGATGGCCCGCATCAGCGACAACGTGCTTGTGCCGAAGATCATGGGCGAGTCGGTTGGCGTTTCGCCGATCGGCGTGATGTTCGCGGTATTCGCGGGCGGCGAACTCTTCGGTATTCCTGGGCTCTTGCTTGGAATACCGGCAGCCGCGCTCGTTAAGATTCTCTGGCGTTATTTCGTTACGCCATGGTTAAGCGCACGATTGGATCGCGCTTAAGGGTTACGCGCTAGGGACCGGCGGGTAGAAGACTCGCATGAATGTGTCCTGGCCCACGATAGAGGAGTTTGCGGTGCCGGTTGCCTGCATTGTCGTAGCAGCAGGCGTCGGCGCGGTGCTCGAATTCATCGTGCAGCGCCGCGTCGCCACGAGCGGCCTCGTGCGCCGTCATCCGTGGCTTGCAATCTTGATCGATGCGCTCGACGCCGGCATCTTGTTCTGGGCGACGGCGCTCGGCGTGCACATTGCGCTTGCCGTGTCATCGCTTCCGGATAACGTGCGGCGTCTGCTGGATGAAACGTTGCTCGTCCTCGTATGCGTGTCGGTGACGGTCGTCGCTGCGCGCTTCGTGGGTAACGCGGTGTTGCGTATGAGTCGCGGACCGGGTCAGCAGATCGCATCGGGTTCGCTCTTCGCAAGCGTTTCGCAAGCGTTGATCATCGTGCTCGGCGGCCTCTTCACGCTGAGCGCGCTCGGCGTCGAAGTAACGCCGTTGCTTACGGCACTTGGCGTTGGTGGACTAGCCGTGGCGCTCGCGCTGCAGCCACCGCTGGCAAATCTCTTTTCGGGCATTCAGCTCGTTGCGTCGCGCCAGATACGTCCGGGCGACTACATCGCGCTCCCGAGCGGGCAGCAAGGTTTTGTCGAGGACATCAACTGGCGCAGCATCTCGATTCGCGAATCGACCAACAGCCTGGTCGTCGTGCCGAACACCGTGCTCGCAGGAGAAGTCTTCACGAACTACCGCTTACCGGAACCGCGCGTGGCGGCGCGCGTGCCGCTGCGCGTCGCTTACGGTAGCGACTTGGCGTTTGTGGAACGCTTAGCGCATGAAGCCGTTGCATTGGTCGGCGAGGACATCAAGGATCCGGGCGCAATGACCGACGCGTTCGTGCGCGTACACGAGTTTGCCGAGACAACCGTGAATCTCTCGGTGAGTTTCTTCGTGCGTCGCGCAATCGATCAGGAGCAAGCGCGGAGCGAATTCTTGCGCTGCTTCTACGAACTGATCCGCCGTGATAATATAGGGTCCCCGATCATCAACCCCGTGGTGCCGCAGGAGCGCGTAGTCAAGGGCGCTGTTTCCGGAAAGGTGTGAGCCGAGATGGATGACCGTTGGATCGTACCGGGTAGTACACGCACGCGGCCGCCCGGAGAGTTCGTTGCAGTCACCGATCCAAACGAGCGCATCACCGTCACGGTCATCGTGCGCTCGAAGCATACGAGCAAACCGCTCCCGGGTCATCTCACGCGCGAAGAGTATGCCGCAGCGTACGGCGCGGGAGATAGCGATCTCGATCGCGTCGCGTCGTGGGCTACCGATGCGGGCTTGACCGTGGTCGAACGTGACCCCGCGCGCCGCGCGCTTCGCTTAGCAGGCACGGTCGCGCAGATGTCCGAGGCCTTCGGTGTCTCTCTTGGCAATTATCGCCTCGGCACGACGACCTTTCGCGGACGCACCGGCACGATCTCGCTGCCGGCAGGTCTCGCGAACGTGGTCGAAGCGGTCGTCGGTCTAGATACACGTCCACAGGCCCAACCGCGCTCGCGTGTTGCAGCGCGCGCCGCCGCATCGTTCACGCCGCCGCAGGTTGCGGCGCTGTACGATTTTCCAAGCGGCGTTGACGGTACGGGCGAGACAATCGCAATCATCGAGCTCGGAGGCGGGTACAGCGCAAGCGACTTTGCTGCCTACTGTTCGCAGCTCGGCGTGCCTCAAGCGCAAGTCGAGGTAGTGAGCGTCGACGGTGCAACGAGCTCGCCCGGTACCGATCAAGATGCCGACACGGAGGTGATGCTCGATATTGAGGTCGCGGGTACGATCGCGCACGGTGCGCGCGTCGTCGTGTACTTTGCGCCGAACACGGATCAAGGTTTCATCGATGCGGTCGCGACGGCGGTGCACGACACGACCTACGCGCCCTCGGTGATTTCGATCAGTTGGGGCGACGCCGAATCAAATTGGACGAGCCAGGCTATGACTGCGCTCGATAACGCATGTGCGGCAGCGGCGGCAATAGGCGTAACGGTCTGCGTCGCCTCGGGCGATGGCGGTTCGAGCGACGGCGTGAGCGACGGTGAACCGCACGCCGATTTTCCCGCGTCGAGTCCGCATGCTCTCGGCTGCGGCGGCACGACGATAACCGCGAAGAACGGCGCGATCTCTGCCGAAACCGCGTGGAGCGATTCGGGAGGCGGCGTGAGTGATGTCTTCGCGCTGCCGTCGTGGCAGTCGAGCGCAAAAGTGCCGGCGCCGTCGAATCCGAGCGGCGGACGCGGCGTGCCCGACGTGTGCGCGGACGCGGATCCGGACTCCGGCTACAGCGTGCGCGTCGATGGATCGACGGTCGTTGTCGGCGGCACGAGCGCCGTTGCGCCATTGTGGGCCGGACTCATTGCACTGATGAATCAACAACTCGGGACGTCGGTCGGATTTATCAACGCGAAGATTTACGATCTCGCCGGGTATCCGCGCTCACCGGGTCCGCTACAGGATATTACGAGTGGCAGCAACGGCGCGTATAGCGCCGGCGTCGGCTGGGATCCGGTGACCGGACTCGGCCGGCCCGACGGATCGCTTCTCGAGAGCGCCCTCGGCTAAGTTACATCGTTTCAGGTGCGCTGATGCCGATTAGGTCCAGGACTTCGGCGAGCACCGATTTTGTTGCAACGCAGAGCGCGAGCCGTGCCAGGCGCAGGTCGCGCTCGTCGACCAAGATCGTGCACGCGGTGTAGAACTGGTGAAACTCGGTCGCGACATCGCGCGCGTATTTGGTAAGCCGGTGCGGGGCCAGGTTCTCGACGACACCCTGTACGACGCGTGGCAACTCGGCGAGCCGGCGCGCGAGCGCGATCTCGCTCTCGTGGGTCAGCGCGGCGAGTGACGGTGCGTTGCGCGAAGCCTCGACATCGGCCGGATCGGCACGGCGCAGCACGGACGCGATGCGTGCATGCCCGTACTGCACGTAGTAGACCGGATTGTCGCTGCTCTGTTCGACCGCGAGCTTGAGGTCGAACGTGAGCGGCGAGTCGGTGGCGAGCATCGTGAAGAAGAAGCGCGCCGCGTCGACGCCGACTTCGTCGAGGATCTCGTCGAGCGTGACGATGTCGCCCTTGCGCTTGCTCATGCTGACCTGCTCGCCGCCGCGCAACAGCGTGATCTGCTGCGCGATCAAGATGTCGAGCTGACCGGGAAAGCCCATCGCTGCAGCCGCAGCCTTCAGGCGTCCGATGTACCCGTGATGGTCGGGCCCAAGGATGTTGATTGCGCGATTCGAGCGGCTGAGTTTTTCATAATGGTAGGCGATGTCCGGCGCAAAGTAGGTCGGGCTGCCGTCGCTGCGGATGATGACGCGGTCCTTGTCGTCGCCAAACTCCGAGGTCTTGAAATACTGTGCGCCGTCGGCCTCGTAGATGAGCCCCATCTCGCGCAATTTGTCGAGATCCTCGTCCATGCGGCCGTTGTCGCGCAGATCGGCCTTCTCGCTGTACCAGCGATCGTAGTGCACGCCGAAGCGTTCGGCGGTGGCCTTCTGCTCGGCAACGATCGCATCACGGCCGAACTGCGCAAACTGCGCGATCGGTGCATCGGGAAGATTGCGCCACTTCTCGCCGTCACGCTTGAGGATGCTTTGCGCGATCGCGACCAGATAGTCGCCCGGATACCCCTCCTCGGGAAACGGATACGACGAATCGTAGTGCTGCATGTAGCGCGCGTAGAGCGAAGCGCCGAGCGTCTCCATCTGCGAACCGGCATCGTTGATGATCCACTCGGCAAAAACGTCGTAGCCGCAGTAGCGGAATGCGCGCGCGAGCGTGTCTCCGATCGAGAGCGTGCGGCCCTGCACCACCACCAGTGGTCCGGTCGGATTGGCGCTGCCGAACTCGAGCGAGATGCGCTTGCCGCGCGGCAGCGCGCGGCCGAAGTTGGCGCCGTCCCGAAGCACTTGCGCGACGAGCGTCTGCCAAACGGCGGGGGCGAGGCGCACGTTGATGAAACCCGCCACCGCGTCGATCGAGGTAAAGCGCGCGGCAACGCCGGGCGATTCCTCGCGAAGCTTTTCGATCAGCGCGTTGGCCACGTCGTTCGGCGATTTCCGCGCGACCTTGGCCAGCGTGAATGCGACGTTGGTCGCGAAATCACCGAACTCGGGACGCCGCGGTGCCTCGAACGTGACCGCCGTCGGCAGCGCGTCGGGATAACTGCGCACCGCAATACCTTCGACCGCGCGTGCAAACGCGTCGAGCGCATCGTCAGGGAGCATCTCGTCAGTGGTGGTAGGGTTCATTGCGCGTGATCTTCGCCGCGCGATAGAGCTGTTCCAGCACGATCGCGCGCGCCCACTCGTGCAAGAACGTCAACGGCGAGAGCGACCAGAGCACGTCGGCACGCTCGCGCAGCGGTGCATCGGCGCCGTAGGTGCCGGCTATGACAAAGGTCAGGCGCGAGATGCCGGCATGCATCACGTCGTCGATCGCCCGTGCCAATTCCGGGCTCGAATATGCGATGCCCGTGCGGTCGAGCAGCCAGATGCGATCCTCGGGACGTAGATGCTTGAAGATGCGCTCGGCCTCTTCGCGCATCGCGGCCGGTGGATCGCCGCCGTGTGCGGCCCGTACTTCGATTTCATCGTACTTGAAATACGGCGCGAGGCGCTTACGAAAATCGGCGCAAGCGTCGCTGATATAGGGCGTGCGTATCTTGTCAACGGCGATCAACCGAAGCTGCATGCAAAGCGCGTTGCGCCACGGCGTTCGACCACGCCTTCGAGTTCGAGCATCGCGAGTTCGGCAAGGGCCTGCGGCGGTGCGATGCCGGTCGCGGCGACGAGTGTGTCGAGATCGCTTTCGCCGGCGCGTAGCGCGCGCAGCAATTCGCCCGCCTTCCCGTCGCGTTCCACTGCCGGCTGTTGCGCGGGCGCGTGCAAACGCAACACTTCCAGCACATCGGCGGCGCTGCGCGCGAG
>JBAUEZ010000171.1:0-3538 GCA_049678885.1 Candidatus Aquilonibacter sp.
GCGCAACATGCCTTGCAGCAGCGCGCCGCCGATGGCGAGTGCAGCGCCGACGGCGGCACCGATGGCAACGCGCGGCATGCGCAACTGCCAAACAATCGTCGTCATGTCGTCGTGCGCATGCGGATGCAACAGCGCGGCCAGAATCGTACTCGGCGCGATGGCGCTGCCGCCGGCAAGAAGGCTTACGCCGCACGCGAGCAGCGTGAACGCAAGGATCGCCGGCAAGCGCCACGCTTTCATCGCTAGCGTGCGGTCAACTCTACCGCGAACGTGCGGCCGGGCATCGGATAGCCGCCGACCTCGCCGTAGCGTTCGTTGCCCAAGTTGTAGCCGCGCAGCGTTAGCAGCAACTTCGGTCTGACGCGCAGACTCGCATAGGCGCCTAAATCGCTGTACGGAACCGGCTGGTAGAAGAGCGGCTGCGTCGGATCGACCGCGCCCCGCGCGCCGACCACGCGTTCGCTGATGCCGGCTTCGCTCAAGAATGCGCGCGCGCCGCCGTGGTAATCGAGGCCGACAAAGACGGTGAACACCGGATCGTTGGGCAGGCGCGTCTGTGCGTCGAGGTCCTGTGCGAGGTAAAGATCGGTTGCGTTGAGTGTTGCGCTGATACCGTGCAGCGGGAGCGTCTTCGTCTCGAAGGTGAGGCCTTCGATGTGCGCGTGATCGACGTTCTCCGGCAGATAATTGTCATTGGGATCGGCAACGATCAACTCACGCGTGTAGTTGTCGAACCAGCCGAACGACGTTCCGCCCAGGATGTGGCTGTCGGACAATGCGAGGTCGCCGACCTTGGCGCGCTCGGGTTGCAGATTGGGGTTTCCGTAGTTCGGAAAATAGAGCTCGGATGCGTTCGGTGCACGAAATGCTGTTGCTGCATTGACCTTGAGCATCAGCGCATTGGTGAGCGTGAAGCGCGCCCCGAGCGACGGCGAGAACTCGCCGCCGAGCGACCCATCGCGCTCGCCACGCAAGCCGGCGTAAAACTCGTCGCGCGAACCGATCCACGTTTGTTGCACGTATCCGGCGCTCTGCGAGAGCGGATTGGTCGAAATATCGCCGTTCCCATCGTCGCTACGCACCGTCCCGCGAGAGAAGTCGGCGCCGTAGATCGTGCGTTCGTCGGAGCCGGTGACGACGTCGCGCAGGCTGAAGCCGGTCCGTGTCTCGGTGTCGAGCGACTGCGTGGCTTGAAAACAGTTGGCGTCGGTCGTCATCTCGCAGTTGAAAGCAATCTGTTGACGCGTGCCGTCGAGGCTGAGGCTCGCGTTGGATTGCGCGCGCCGTAGCGAGAGTGTCAGCACGCCGTCTTCGTTGACGTCGTTCTCGTAGCTGGTCGTCGAAAAATCGGGAAAGAACCCATCGACGCCGACGCTGTCGCTCTCGAGCGAGGCGCGAAATGCAACGTTGAACGCGCCGAGCGCATGGTCCAGACCATAGCGTGCCGTTGTGCCTTGGTACGGGCTGTTCCGTGTCGTGGGATTGGGGATGCCGTCGGTAACACTGGGCGGGAGCGCATACGCGTTGGTCGCGACGACGCGGTCAAAGCTAAAGCCCGCGCCTTGTGCGTGAAATTCTTGGTCGTCGAACGTACCGTAGCGCAACGTCGCGGTTGCCGGCGTGTGAGCGTCGGTGATCACGTTGATGATGCCGCCGATCGCGCCGGTGCCGTAGAGCGTCGATCCGCCACCCTCAACGATTTCGATGCGCGCAATGCCGACCGTGGAGAGTGTGCCCAGCTCGACCGAATTTGTAAGTCCGCCGGGTGCGGGTTCGCCGTCGACGAGCACGAGCGTCTGGGCCGAACTCGTGCCGCGAATGCCGTAGTCGACTTGGTTGCCGATCGTTCCGTAATTTGCAATGTCGACACCGGGCACGTTGGCGAGCGCATCGGCGACGGTGCGATAGCCGTACTGCGCGATCTGCGCCGCGGTAACGACGTACGTCGTACGTACGCTGTTGCGCAGCGTTTCGTCGGAACGATCGGCCGTAACGACGTGCGCGATCTCCGGCGGCGTGGCCGTTGGTGAGGGCGACGGGGATGGAGAGAGCGGGACGATGGCTGCGGCGAGTACGCGCAGCGCGGCAAGTAATGCCATTGTGGCAGTCCTTCCTTCATGCGAGGAGGTTGATGCTGCTATGGCTTGCGGCGGTATCCTGACTCGCGGTTTTCCCGCATACAGTGGCGCGACCGTGCCGGCGTCTCACCGGCTTCCCCGCGCAAGCCTGAGGCGGCTTTTGGAGAGGCACGCGCCATTACCTGCCGCGAAGGGAAGCCGCTATGCTGTTGCACCTGCTCCTTGCGCTGCGCATCGTCACGCTCATCCCGTCGTTTGCTGAAGACGTCGTGGCGATCGGTGCGCGCGCCGAGCTCGTCGGCATTTCGAAGTTTTCGCAGGACGTGCCGAACAGCGCCGCGTTACCGGTTGTCGCCGATTTTGAAAGCGTCGACAGCGAGCGGATCATTGCGTTGCACCCGGACGTCGTCGTGGGCATCCCGGCGCAGGCCGGCGTTGTCGCTCCACTGCAACGCGCCGGAATTCGCGTCGTGCTCATGCGCGACGACAGCTACGACGACATCTTCAACGACATGCGCACGCTGGGCGAGCTGACCGGCCACGGCGCGCAAGCCAAGAACGAGATCGCGCGCCTGCAACACGAGACCGCGCGCCTCGTAGCGACGGTCCCGCACCGGGCGTATCGTCCCTCGGTTTTTGTCGCGATTGGTACGGGCCCGATCTGGACGGTTGGTCCGGGCTCATACATCGGACGCTTGATCGAACTCGCCGGCGGCGTCGATGCGGCAAGCGACCTGCACGCGGCGTGGGCGGAGTATAGTGAAGAAGCGCTCGTGCGCGCGCAGCCTGACGCGATCGTCGCCGGGCACGACACCGACCTTACCGGCGTGACGTCGCGCGAGCCGTGGCGGAGCTTGCGCGCGGTGCACGAAGGTCATGTGTTCGCGATCACCGACCCCGGCGTGGAGAACGCGCTCTTCCGCCCAGGCCCGAATTACAACGAAGGACTCCACTGGCTAATCGAACGATTGTCGTCGCTGTCGATACCAACGACCCACAGCGACCACTCGAACCCGAACTCGTCGAACTCGAAGCGCTAGCAGAAGCTGCCGGCGCGCAGATCGTCGCGCGCGTCGTGCAGAAACGCGAGCATCTCGATCCAGCGACGTTGGTTGGCAGCGGTAAGGCCCGCGAGATCGCCGACTTGGTGAAGGAGCATGAAGCCGGTCTCGTGCTCGTGCTCAACGATCTGCGCCCGCGCCAGCGCAAAAACCTCGAAAAAGTGATTCCCGTGCCGATCGTCGACCGCACGATGCTGATCCTCGATGTCTTTGCGCGCCATGCGCGCAGCCGCGAAGGCAAGTTGCAAGTCGAGCTCGCGCAGTTGCGCTACCGCCAATCGAATCTGATCGGGGTCGGCGCCGATCTCTCGCGCTTGGGCGGCGGTATCGGCACGCGCGGTCCCGGTGAAACCAAACTCGAGGTCGATCGCCGCCGCATCCAAACCCGCATCAGCGTGT
>JBAUEZ010000172.1:0-2335 GCA_049678885.1 Candidatus Aquilonibacter sp.
AGCGGAAGCTCTTCGTCCGCTTCGCGCTGTTCTTTGGCGACCTGCAGAGCGGCTTCGTGCCGCACAAAGCGATCGGCAACGTCGGCACGTTCGTGAGCGCGCTCGATCGTCGGTTCTATCAAGTCGAGCCAGGGAATCGACACGTCGAATCGCGCCACGAGGCGCTGGGCCTCGCGCGCAAATTGCTCTCCTAATGTCGTTACTATCTTTTCCATCTACACACTCGACTCGAGTTGCTCCAATTTCAATACTTCCTCGATCCAGCGCCGGCGTTCGGCATGATCGGTATTGATGAGGTCTTCAAATGACCAGTGCACGCGCACGCTCAACGCGGCTACCTCCTGGTAGACCCAATCCAGAGGGTAGCCTAGGATCCCCCCAAGCTCGGTAGCTCCGTCTCAAACGATTCCGAGCATTTCGGACATCGCACCGCGAGACTGCGGCGCGAAAGACCGTTGATGCGGTTGTACATCTCTTGCAGGTGCGCGAGATCTTCACTGAAGAGGCCCTCGATAACGTTCGGATTAATCGGCGAGACGGTTCCCAGTCGCACGACGATACGCGAGAGGAGAATCACGATGAGATACGCCGGAAGGTTCTGCACGCGCGGATCTTTCATAGGAAGGATCTCGTCGGCGGCGGTTGCTAAACGCATCGCGCCCGTGCGATGCAGCGTCCCACTCTTATCGACGTAGCCGTTGGGCAGCTCGAACTCGTATTCAGTCGTAACCATGGTTAAAACGACCGTACGATCTTTTCACATGCCACCACCATGGTGTCGATCGAGATGTCGGTGCCTTTGGCATTGAGTGACGGGCCATCCCACTTCGTCGGCCAGGCGGCGAAGAAGTCCCAGCGCGCCACCTCAGTTTGATTGGCAAGATCGTAAAGCACAACCGAGCCGTTCTGGCGCTGAATCTGACCATCGATGACGCTCTGGCGCCAATTCATCATCTCAGTTGAAGAGGTTGTGCCCCACTTCAACGTGATGTCGGCGTAGCTGGTTTTACCGGGGAGTTTGTAGACTGTTGTTGGATCGCCGCCCGAGCGCGTCTCGATGACTTCCGTCGTCGACTCGAGACCGCTGCACTCGATGAAGCTCGCTTGCGTGATCCCGTCGATTTCGACCAGAAAGTTAAAGTTGCGAAACGGGTCGACGCGTTGTCCTGTCGACATGCTGTGTTACTCCTACGTCTGTTCGGTTACGGTGGTGCCGCCTTGCCAAATGCCGATCGTCACGATGATGAACTCGGCGGGATAGGTAGGCGCCATGCCGATCGTGATGTTGAGCTGACCCTGCGCCATGAGGTCGGGCGGATTGTTCTCCTCGTCGATCTCGACGTAGAACGCTTGCGCGGCCGTCGTTCCGAAGAGCGCTCCGGCTTGCCAAATTCTCGTCAGAAAATCGGTGATCGTACGGCTGAGCGTCTTCCACAGACCCTCGTCGATCGTGTTGAACACATACGGCAGCAGTCCGTACTTGAGCGTTGTCTCGGTCCAGATGAAGAGCCGGCGCACGTTGATGTATGTCCACGCAGTGTTTGACGCCGTCGTTCGTGCTCCCCAAACCAACGGCAGCGCTTGCCCGGGAAAGATTCGCGAGACGTTGATGCCGGCGATATTGAGCAGTCCTTGCGTCGTGCCGTCAACGTTGACTTCGAGTCCCAACGCGTCGATGATCTGCTGGTTGGCGGGTGCCGTCTGCACGCCGATCGCATCGGTGCGGTTGTAGATGCCGGCGACGTGCCCGGGCGGCGGTGCCAGCATCGTGCCGCCGGTCGAACTGTTGGGATCGCTAATCAAAATCCACGGATAGTACAGCGCCGCGTAGCCGTTGGGGGATGTGCACCACGCGCGCTGCAGCATCAGCGGGCTCCCCATCGAGGCGTCGGGCTTCATGCCTTGCGCCGTGTGCAGGATCGCGAAGCGATCCATCATCTGCTCGCAGTGCGCGACCACCATTTGCTGCACCGTTTGGTCGGTGCGATCGGGCGTACAGACCAGCTCGACGTCGGTGAGCGGAACCATCGCGGTCAACGCCTGGGTATATTGCGAAGGACCGATGCTAAGCGGATTGTCGGCCACGCCGCCCGCCAGTGCTTTGGTTGCCAGTGCCGCCGGCAGGTTGTTCGGCGGCGTATCGGTGTCCGGTATGGCCGGTAAGGCGAGACTAATGTAGAGCGATTGCACGACCGAGCCCCAATAGTGGCTGTGCCGCGGGTCCATCGAGAGATTCGTCCAAACCTCGGGCACGTTGGGCGGGCTCGTGTCGGTCAGGGTGAACTCGAATGACTGAATCGTCGTCGCCGCGGCTAATAGCTCCATGCTGTACGAA
>JBAUEZ010000173.1:0-3927 GCA_049678885.1 Candidatus Aquilonibacter sp.
GCGAAGAGAAACTCGAACGCGCGCGCGCACTCGGCGCTGATGTAACGATCGACTACAGCGACCCCGATTGGAATAAGAAGATCAAACGAGGCGAGGTCGATCTCGTCGTCGATTCATCCGGTGGCGATACGCTAAACAAGGCGCTCGGCTTACTGCGCCCGGGCGGGCGCGCCGTACTCTACGGCGGCACCCGCTTGGAATCGACGATTCGCATCTTTCCGATCTTTTGGAATCATCTCGATATCCGCGGTACTTCGATGGGGAGCCCGGCGGATTTTCGCGCAATGCTCGAGTTCGTGACCAAACACCAGATCCGCCCGGTAATCGATCGCGTCTACACGATGGATGACGCGGTGGCGGCGGGCGAACGCATGGTGGCGGCCACGCAGTTCGGCAAGATCGTCATGACGATCCCGTAAGGGAATATTCGTAGAGTGTGTCGAGCTTGAGCATTGCGCCGAGTTCGGCGCGGATCACCGGCGCGTGCTCGGCGCCGACGATCGATTCCCACGCCGGGTTGAGAATCATGTTCTCCTGCTCGGTCATCGGGCGATCGAGCGTGCGCGCGCGCACCGTGCCTTCCTCGCTCAACGCGAGCAGGTACGCGAGCAGTTGGCGCGCAGCCGCCGGCCACAGCACCGGGCGGGTCGTCCCGTAGATCGCGATCACGAGCTGCGGAATCGTCATCGGTCCGCTGCGAAGGGCCGCCAGCAATTCGGCCTCGCGCGTCTTGCGGTGCGCGATGTACTCGTCAATCTTCGCGCGCGCGTCTTCAACCACTGGTCCGTGCCCGCCGTAGATTCGCGCGGCATCTGCAAACTCGTCGCGTAAGCGCTCGAGCGTGCGCTGATACGGGCGCATCGCGCCGCCGGGCGGCGCGATGACGACGGTGCCTTCGCCCAGGATCACATCGCCGGTGAAGAGTGCGCGCTCGGTGGGTTCGTAAAGCGCGACGTGCTCGAAGGTGTGACCGGGTGCATCGATCACGCGCAGCGCGAGGTCACCGGCGCGCAGTTCGCCCTCGAGTTCAAAGCGACGGTCGTGGGGCACGTCGGAGTTGGGGTGCACCCACACCGTCGCGCCGGTGCGCGCTTTCAGGGGCGCCGCAGCCGGCGCGTGATCGGGATGACCGTGCGTTACGGCGATCGTCGTGATCCGCAAGGCGCGCTCGGCGGCGTTCGCGACCAACGCGTCGAGATGCCGTTCGATTACCGGACCGGGATCGATTACGACCGCTTCGCCTGCACCGGCATCTATCACATAAGAATTCGTCCCGCTCAGTGTCATCGGGGACGGATTGGGGGCGCGGACTAACGCGACGCGACTCACCAGCGGCCTTCCAACTCTCGCGGTAACTGGATCTCTTCGACCGGTGGACGGTCGGGTTTAATCGTAACGACCGGCTTTTCGCGCGCGAACGCGAGCAATGCATCGACGCGATCGAACCCCGCCAATCGCTCGAGATGTTTGATCGTCGGGAAAAACATGTGCATCTCGCCGCGCTGATGTGCGCGCAGTGCTTGGGCGGGCGTGAGCCATTGGGCATCGTGTGTCTCGACGCTGTCGGCGACGCCGACCGTTCCCGGGGGAGCGGGTGCCACGAAGAAGTAGGTATCGAAGCGACGCGGGATGCCAACCGGCGTGATCCAGTGCGAAAAGAAGGTGAGCGTGCCGGCATCGATCGTGACGCCGGCTTCCTCGGCAAGCTCGCGCGTCGCTGCCACAACGAGCGCGCGCGCATCGCGCTGCTCGGTAGCGATACGTGGATCCGGCGTCCCGCCGTCACGTTCGTAGTCGCTCGGATCGACAGCCCCGCCGGGAAAGACGAATGCGCCGGGCATAAACGCGCTCTGCTCGCTACGTCGAAGCAACAGCACTTCGAAGCCCTCGGGTGACGGTCGCACCAGGATCACGGTTGCGGCAAGGCGCAATGCAACGTCCATGCGCATCGCATTCGGCAGCGACGAGGCCACTTCATTGAGCGCGAAATACTCGACACATGGTTCGTCACGTCGCCGACCACGGATCCAAAATATCGCGCAATGATTGATTCATTGCGCGACAAGTAACGCAACGCATAGCGCGAGCGACCAGTTGATCGCGTGCGAGGTCCAGCAATAAAAACACGGCATGCGCGTTATAAAGAGCAGCGAGTACGCGAGCACGACCGAGATTAGGGCGGCGCCCACCGCCGGCACTAACAGCAGCGCGAGCGCGAGGTGGCTCGTGGCGAACCAGATCGCAACGGCGAGCGCCGGGTAGTATGCGGCGCCAAGTAGAGCGTTGGGGACCCCTCCGAACAGGCGGGCCCGTGGCGTTTGGACCACGCTACGCTCGGTCAGCTCCCCGCGGGCAGCCGCAGCGCCCTTGCGCAGCATGAAAAGCGAGGCATAGAGACCAACTCCGCAGAGCATCGTGATTATCACCCGTAGCGCCATCCGTAACCTACCCGCCTCTTGAACCGCTTTGCCAGACGCCTGGGAGCGATTGCGTTGCTCACAGCTTCATTTGCACTGGCTGCGCTCGTTATTCGCTTTCAGCCGCTGGTCGAGCGTGAAATTCGCTCGCTCGGCCTTTCCGCCTATCCGCTTGCGATCGCCGTCTTCGCGGTTGTAGCGTCGGCGCCGTTTTCCGTCACCGATGCGCTTGCGATCATGAATGGGGCCATCTTCGGTCCGGTGATGGGATCGATCGTCAACGCGATCGGCCTCGTGCTCGCCGCCTTGATGGGCTATTGGATCAACCGTCACGCATCCCAGTGGCTCGACCTCGACGCGTATCTCGAGCGCGTGCCCGCGTGGGTGAAACGTTTTCCGATTGGGTCGCCGGCATTTCTGCTGGCGGTGCGCGTCATTCCAGGGTTCGGCGGAACGGTTGCAACGGCGAGCGCGGCGACCTTTCGCGTGCCGGTCTGGCGACACGTGTGGACGATGTGCGCGATCGCGATCCCGATCTGCACGATCCTCGCGATTTTCGGCGATCGCGTCACGGTTGTCGTGCATCGCTACGAAGCGCGCGCCCACGCCTACTGGATGGAGCATCGGCCACACTTGCATTTCCCTCACCGTGTGAAAGTGACACCGACCCCGTGACCACCGACGCAATTTCCATGATCGACGATGCCACTCAATTGGGCGCGCTTTGCGAGCGGATTGCGCAAAGCCCGCATGTTGCGCTCGATACGGAGTTTCACACCGAACGGACCTACGCGCCGCGCCTCATGGTCGTGCAATTGGCCTTCGATGACGGCGCGGTGATCGTCGATCCGCTTGCGGTGCCGGACCTTCGTCCGTTGCTCGAGGCGCTCGGGAAGACGACCGTGGTCGGTCACGCCCTATCGTCCGATCTGAAGATCTTTGCCGATCGCTTCGATCGCGTGCCGCCGAATATCTTCGATAGCCAAGTTGCCGCGGCGTTTCTCGGCTACGGCATGCAGATCTCGCTTGCCGACTTGGTGCGCGATCTCGAACACGTGCGGTTGGCCAAGAGCCAAACGGTAAGCGACTGGTCGACGCGTCCGCTCTCGCACAAACAGCTCGACTATCTGGTCGATGACGTTACCCACCTGTTGCCGATGCACAGGAAGTTGACTGCCCGGCTGGAGGCAGCGGGCCGCTTGGCGTGGGCGCTCGAGGAGTGCGCGTCGCTCGGCGACATCGAGCGCTTCCGCAGCGACGAACGGCGCGCATATCTGCGTATGCCCGGTGCGATGCGCATGAATCGGCGCGAACTCGGCGTGTTGAGCGAGCTCGTGCGATTGCGCGACGATCAGGCGCGTGCGCGCGATCTTCCGCCCAAGTATATTATTCCCGACGACGTCGTTGCCGGGCTCGCAACGTTGCGTCCCAAGCGTGTCGAGGATTTGGAACAACTGCGGCGGCTGGATGCCGGCGCGCGCCGGACGCTGGGGCCGGCGATCGTTGCGGC
>JBAUEZ010000174.1:0-9881 GCA_049678885.1 Candidatus Aquilonibacter sp.
GTACGTTCCGGGGGCGATCGCTGCCGCCAGCAGAATTGCGAGCACTAGAGACTCCTACCAATAGCCTGTCGATGTCGTCGTGCGTGTTGTAGCCGTGCGGCGCGACGCGAATCCCGCTCGCGCGCCAGGTCGTAATCACGCCTTCCGATTGTAGCGCACGTCCAAGTGCGACCGGATCGATTCCGGGGACCGTGAACGTAACGATGCCCGAGGAAATGCCTGAGCCTCGCAGCGACCGAACGTTGGCCCCGCATGCGAGGAGCCCCTCTACGAGATGGTCGGTCAGCTCGAGAACGTGAGCGCCGATGGCTTGCGTACCAGCAGCCTCGATAACCGAGATCGACGAATCCAGCGAAAGCGCGCCGATGAAATTTGGCGTGCCGCCTTCGAAGCGCGACGCATTTGCCACAAAGGGCTGCTGGTAATCGAGAAACTCCCAGATATCGTTCATCGAACGCCAGCCCGGCGCGCCGGTCGCGATCCGATCGAGCAGCTCCGCGCGAACGTAGACAAAACTCACGCCTTGCAACGCGAGCAGCCATTTCTGGCCGCCCGCGTAGAGTGCGTCGATATCGAGCGCGCGCACGTCGAGCGGGAACGCGCCGAGTGCTTGAATCGCATCGACGCAGAAGAGCGCGCCGCGTTCATGCGCGACCTGGGCGAGTCCGGCAAGATCGTGGCGATAGCCATCTTCGAACGACACCCACGAGACGGTGACCACGCGCGTGCGATCCGTCATCGCGGCGCGTAGCACGTCGGGCGTCATGCGCTCGCGCGACGTGTCGATGAAGTCGATCTCTACGCCATGCCGGCGCAATGCAAGCCACGGAATCGCGTTGGCCGGAAACTCGTTGTTGGGAAGAATCACACGATCGCCCGGCTGCCAATCCAGACCCAAAGCAATTACGTTCGCGCCATCGCTCGTGTTGCGCAGGATCCCAATTTCCGCACCACTCGCGCCGATGAACTGGCCTACGTGCGCGCGATACGCGGGCATCTTCATCTCGTAGCGGGCGACACCAACGACGCCTTCTTCCGCTTGCGCAGCGAGAAATGCACCGAGCGCGTCGCGTGTAAGTTGCGGCAAGATTCCGGTGGCGGCGTGGTTGAGGTAGACGTAGCGGTCGGTCACCGCGAACTGCGAGCGGGGAAGCGGGGTCATCCCGCGGCGTTAGACCTCCTGGCCGATCATATCCTTCGTGTGCCAGGCGATGTTGCCCGCGCGGTCGCCGACGCGTTCGAGCGAAGCCAGCACGAAGAGGTAGCGCGTGCCCGAGCGCACCAGCTCGGGATCCTGCTGCATCTCCTCTTGCAATAACTTGATGCTACGCTTATAGAGCTTGTCGACTTCGTCGTCGCGATCGATCACTTCGCTCGCTAAGCGAGCGTCGCGTTCCGTATATGCGCGCATCGCGTCGAGCAACATGCCGTGCGCAACGCTTGCAATGCGATCGATCTCAACCTTGTGCGGCCGCAGCGACTGATCTGAAAGTTTGATGGCGTTCTTCGCGATGTCGACCGCGTAGTCTCCGACGCGTTCGAGGTCAGTTGCGATTTCGAGCATGGCTGCGATTTCACGCAACTCACCCGCGACAGGTTGCTGACGCCAAATCAATTCGATGCAATGCGACTCGATACGCCGGCGAAGATCGTCAACGGCATCATCGCCGGCGACGACACGCGCGCCTGCACTTGCATCGCGACGTTCCAGTGCTTCGACGGCGACGCGTATTGCATCACCACAAAGCGCACCCAGCCGCACGACATCTAGCCGTGTGCCTTCAAGTGCCTCGTGATAGGCGGTCCGCACCTCTGCGCTTCCTCCCTCTGGGCGACGAGTGTAGCGGGAGTAAGTCTACCGCGGCGCACCGAAAGCCCCTGCGCTCTTTATGAAATCATAAGATACAGGGGGTCCCGACGCGCGAAGTCGCGGCGGGGGCGTGTAACGCCAAAGCGCCGCGCGAAGTGCGGCGCGCTTTAAAACGGAGCATGAAAGGTGGATGAAATTCGCACGGTCGGCGTCTGCGGGGCCGGCCTGATGGGCAACGGCATCGCGCAAACCTGCGCGTCTGCTGGATTCGATGTGGCGCTGATGGAGGTCGCGGACGAGCCGCTCAAACGTGGCATCGCGAGCATCACGAAATCGCTCGACAAGTTCGTCGAGAAGGGGAAAATGGCGCAAGCCGACCGCGACGCCGTCATTTCTCGCATCAAGCCGACCACCAAGGTCACCGACTTGGCGGGATGCGACCTCATCATCGAGGCGATCGTCGAGAGCGTCGAAGTCAAAGGCAAGCTCTTCGCTCAGCTCGACGAACTGCTCGCGCCGAACGCTATCATTTGCAGTAACAGCTCGAGCCTGTGCATCATCGAACTCGCCGCCAAAACCAAGCGCCCTAATCGCGTCGCCGGCCTGCACTTCTTCAACCCGGTGCCGATCATGAAACTGGTCGAGGTGGTCAAGACGATCGCCACCACGCAGGATGTGATCGACGCGCTCTTTGCGTTTGCAAGGAAACTCGGTAAAGAACCGATTCTCGCGCAAGATACGCCGGGATTCGTCGTCAACCGTTTGCTGATTCCGTATCTCTTGTATGCGATTCGCTGTTACGAAGGTGGGCTCGCAACCAAAGAGGACATCGACAAGGGCATGAAGCTCGGCTGCGGTTATCCGATGGGGCCGTTCGAGTTGCTCGACTTTGTCGGATTGGACACGACCTACTACATCGCACAGATCATGTATGACGAATTCAAGGATCCGATGATGGCGGCGCCGCCGCTGCTCAAGCGCATGGTGTTGGCCGGCCGCTATGGCCGCAAAAACGGAAAGGGCTTCTACGACTATGAGTGAGACGATCTTCGAGAACATTCTCGTCGATAAGGATGGCGCGATCGGCATCATCACGCTCAATCGGCCCAGTGCCCTCAATGCCCTCAGCACGAAGTTGCTCGGCGAGTTGTCGTTTGCGTTGCTCGAACTCGAGCGCAACGCCGACGTGCGCGCGATCGTCATCACCGGCGCTGGCGAGAAAGCGTTTGCAGCCGGCGCCGACATCGGCGAACTCAACGCGCTCGGCAGCGCGGGTGCCGGCGCGGACCAGGCGCGCATCGGCCAATCGATCACGCGTCAGATCGAGCGCCTGCGCACTCCCGTGATCATGGCGGTCAACGGGTTCGCGCTCGGTGGCGGCTGCGAGCTCGCGATGTCGGGCGACATTCGCATCGCCAGCGAAAACGCAAAGTTCGGGCAGCCCGAGGTCAATCTCGGAATCATGCCGGGCTACGGCGGATCACAACGAACGACGCGGCTCGTTGGGAAGGGTATGGCGATGTATCTGTGCCTGACCGGCGAGACGATCGACGCGCGGGAAGCGCATCGCATCGGCTTGGTCGAGAAGGTCGTGCCGCTCGCGGACCTGCTCAACGAAGCCAAGCGCGTCGGCAACGCGATCGCCGCAAAAGCGCCGCTTGCCATCGCTGCCACGAAGCGCGCGATCAACAACGGCGCGCACCTGGCCATCGACGATGCACTCGAACTGGAAGCACTCGAGTTCGGCGCGTTGATCGACACCGAGGATTTTAAGGAAGGCACGACTGCGTTTCTCGAAAAGCGCAAACCCGCCTGGAAGGGCGTCTGATTGCGCACCGCACTGTGCGCGCTGCTCCTTGCGCTCGCAGTGTGGCCGCTCGCCGCGCGCGCTGACGATTACGGTCCGCGTCGCGATATCGCGGCGATACGACACGATCTTCCGATACTCGTTGAGGCGACTAAACCCGTTGTCTTTGACAGTTTCAACATTGGGAATGCCCAAGCGTTGGTACAGTGGCACGTCGGTCGAGACCACTTCAACAATTTTCTCGAGAAGCGCTATGGGCGCTGGTGGCTCCTTGGCTGGGGCGTGAGTTTCACCGAACTGCAAGATGGGGGACGGCGTTACTCTCCAATGCCCGACCCAGCGGCTCCCTTTCGCGGCGACATGCCGTTTTCACAAGGAATTCCGAATTGGGCGACGGACGGCGGATATCGCGTCACACTACGTTTCGCATCGAACGATGCTGGTGAGAACGCGCTGATTACATCGTTTTCGACGCGCATCCCTACCGAGGCAGAGAGCTGGGCTAATCAGCCATCGGGGAATAGCTACTTTTTCTTCAGCGGTACGGTGCAGTCGCCGCAACCGGTGCGCGTGCAGGCGGGCACAATCGTCGACGTGTGGTTTCCGTTTGTCCTCGATTCGACGCTGCATTACAGCTTAACGATCGCAGCGCCAAACGCAATGTCGCTCGGGCCGGTCGAAGGAACGCTCAAAGACAACACACTGCACTTTGTGTTACCTGCGTTCACTGCGCCGCCTGGCGCTGACTTGATGGGCGAAATCGACAGCGATTGATTAGATCGGTCCCTCGACTACGGCGCTACGCGCCTACGCTCGGGATGACAAAACAGCTACGCTCAGGGTGACACGTCGAGTTTCTTCTGCGCGTTCGACATGGCGAGTTCGATCGCTGGATTGAAGCCCGACCACGTTGCGCGAATGCGACCCTGCGGATCGATCACCACGATCGTTGGGAAGCCTTCGAGCTGAAAGAAACCGTTTGAGAGGCTGGTGGGATCGAGCACGACGCCCTTGAGTTTGAAGCGTTGCGCATAGTGCGCAGCCACGACCGCAGGCTCACCAACGTCGATTGGTACGACCGAGCTTTGCGGGTTTGCCCGCGCGTAACGCTCGATCAACGGGGTTTCGAGATTACACGGCTCGCACCAGGAGGCGTAGAAATCTAAGAACACGACACGACCACGCTCGTCGCTGATGTGAAACGTGCCGCCGCCAAGCTTCGGGTAGGCGATACGCGGCGCCGGGTACGGCCTAGCGTTGAACGCTCGTGGCGCGAGAAGAATCTTCCACGCCACGAACGCTACAACGCACAGCGCGAGAACGTCAAAGACGCGTCCCCACTTATTCGACCAAAAGAACCGCCGCGATGCCCTGTCCTCCACCGATGCACGCCGACGCGACACCATAGCCGCCGCCGTGCGCGCGTAGATCGTTCAGTGTCGTCAACGCAATGCGCGCACCCGATGCGCCGAGCGGATGGCCGAGCGAGATCGCGCCGCCATGCGGATTCAACCGCACGCCATTTGTGCCCATTTCGGCTAGGCACGCGAGCACTTGCGGCGCAAACGCTTCGTTGATTTCCATCACACCGAGATCTTTCTCCGCAATGCCGGCACGCGCGAGCGCTTTCGGAATCGCGTGCGCGGGACCGATGCCCATGATCGTTGGATCGACTCCGACGACGCTCGAACTTACGAGACGTCCAATCCACGCATGGCCGTCGGCTTTCGCTTGTCGTACCGTCGTCAGTACCACGGCTGCGGCGCCGTCGGTCAAGCCGCTCGCGTTGCCCGGTGTCACCACGCCGTCTTTGACGAAGCGCGCGGGCAATTTGCCGAGCTTCTCCAGCGAGAGCCCAGCGCGCGGCCCTTCATCCTTATCGACGATCGTTTGCGTGCCTTTGGCCCCGGGCACGTTAACCGGCGCAATTTCGTCGGAAAAATAGCCGCTGCTCTGCGCCTCGAGCGCTTTCGATTGCGACGCGAGCGCAAATTCGTCGCACGCCTCGCGCGCGATGCTGTACTTCTTTGCCAGGTTTTCGGCGGTGACCGCCATCGGCGTGTTCGAGTACGAATCGACAAGCGCGCTCCATAGCGAGTCTTCGAATTGCACGTTTGCGCCGAACGGGAAGCCGCGGCGCGCACCGCGCACCACGTGCGGCGCTTGCGTCATGTTCTCGGTGCCGCCGGCAAGCACGTAGGTTGCTTCGCCTAAACGCAGCGAGCGCGCGGCCTGCAAAATTGCTTCCAAGCCTGAACCGCACAGGCGATTTACGGTCACGGCCGGCACGTCGACCGGGATGCCTGCGCGCAAGCCGACGTGGCGCGCAAGATAGATTGCGTCGGGGCTGCTCTGCACGACGTTGCCGAAGACGATATCGTCGATGCTTTTGGGGTCGACGCCGCTGCGCTCGATGGCCGCGGTCGCGGCGGCGACGCCGAGATCGGTGGCGGTCAGGTCGGCGAAGGCGCCGTTGAGGTTACCGAAGGGCGTACGGGCGCCCGCGAGGATGACGACATCGTCGTCGGAAGGTGGTCTGCTGGTCATGGGCCGGAGGTATTCCGCGCCTGGCCTCCTAACCTTCGCGGGTCATGCCAATCACACGAACCGCCGCGATAACGCTCGACGCCCGGTCGCTCTCGCCTGCCAGCAAGACCGAGCATATTCTCGACGCGTTTGACAAACTTCAGATCGGCGGCGCCCTCGAAATCAACGAGGAGAGCGATCCGCGCGCCCTTCGGAACGAGATGACGCAACTGCGTCCGGGCCGCTTCTCGTGGGATGCGCGCAATCTTGGCAGCAACCGCTGGACGATTCGCCTCGAGCGCATCGACGAGCACGCCGACGGCGAGACGTTTCTCGCGCATGCGCCGCAGTTCACGCAAGCTAAGGCTTCGACGATCAAAGAGCTCGCCGGCCAGATGAGCGAACGCACCTATAAGTCGGGCGACACGATCTTCGATGAAGGCGAGATGTGGCCGTATCTTGGCATCGTCAAGAGCGGCAAGGTGATCTACACGCTGCTCTCCCCGGATGGCAAAACGCACACGATCGGCGAGCGCCTCACGCACGACACACTCAACGAAAGCGGCACCTTCGACGGCGGCGGTGCTACGACGCGCGCCGAAGCGCTGACGGATGCGACTATCGTCACCTTGCCGAGTGAAGCGGTGATGCACGCGATCCGCAACGATGCCGAACTCGCGCTCGGGTTCCTCATTGCAAGCTCGCAGGCGCGGCGCCGCTCGATCGACACGATCGCGGACCTCGCGTTCGCGCACGTGCTCCAGCGCGTCGCGAAGTTCTTGCTCGGCTACGCGCGCACGTCGGTCGGCATGACGCGCGGTCTACCCGGCGTCGAGAGCCTTTCGCAAGCGCAGATCGCCGCTGCGGCCGGCACCGTGCGCGACATGGCAGCTCGCGCGCTATTGCGCTTGAAGAACGCGCAGGCGCTCGAACTCGACCGCGGCCGTGTCAAAGCGATCGATCGCCAACGCTTGGAAGCCTTCGCACACAACGTGCAAGCGCCGCCGGTTTGATCGAACGTATCCACGCACACGACTATCGCGAACAGCCTTGGAAAAACGGCGGCGGTCTCACGCGTGAGATCGCCGTTGCATTTTCTGACGACGAAACCGAGAACGTGCTGTGGCGCGTCTCGCTCGCGACGATCGATCGCGACGGCGCCTTCTCCGAATTCCGCGGGTACGACCGTACGATCGTTGCGCTCGATGCTGATCCGGTCGAACTCGACGTCGACGGCAAGGTGTTCGTACTCGAGCCCGGACAGCCGCGCGAGTTTCGTGGCGAAGCGCGGGTTGCGTGCCGCCTGCGCGGCGGCGCGACGCGCGACCTCAATGCGATGACGCTGCGCGACGCGTTCGTGCACGACGTGGAGATTGTGACGTCAACGCAACGCTTCGTGCTCGACGACGACGAGATCGCATTCGTCTACGCGATCGATGGCGAGGCGGCAGTCGAGAATACGCCGTGCTCACCCGGCGATACGATATGGGTGCAAGAGGCTGAAGCAGTGGACGTGCGCACCGGCGGCAGCGCCGCCGTGATTCGCATTACGCCGGTCTAGGGTTCGACCCGCGCTCCCGGCGGCGCGTTGATACACGCCGCCTGCGAGATCCCCGCATTGGCGATCGTTTGATACTTCGGATCGAGCACCGGATTCACGATGTACCGATAGCACACCGCGGTCCCCGCGAGCGGAACAGCGAGCGGAACGCCGTGCGCAAGTGGTGGCGGCGCGGCAGGTTTGACCGGCTTGTGCACGGGCGCCGGTGTGGGACGGTCGAAGACGACCGACGGCGCGTTCGCAACGGGCGCGTTCACGACCGGCGCGCTGCCCGTGTGCGCGGCGCTCAACATGCCCGCGGTGATGATCGCGATCAGGAACATCCCGATCTAAGGTTCGAAAGGCGCCAACGGCGGGCAAATAGTCCCATACAACGCCTGTGGGTTGAGGTATCCGCTGACGCACGAAAGCCGGCTCGGCATCGCCACATAACGATGCGGTATCTCATTTATGTTGATCGGCGGCTTGTGCGGCATTTTGGCTGGCTCGACCGGGCGTGCGATGTTCGGCATCATGAAATTCCAGGGCGCGATGGTCTGTGTCGTTACAACCGGGGTCGTAAAGGCCTGGCGCGGTGCGACGGCCTGGCGCGGTGCGATGGCCTGGCGCGGTGCGATGGCCTGCATCCTGACAACCGGGGCTGTCATTACCGGCCGCGCCATGACCGGCGCGCTGAAGATCATTGGGGCGCTCATGATACCGCTGACGACTGCGATGAGAAGCATGGCCTGGCCCTCCTGCCAACACCATACTACCGCATATTGACAGCCGCTTGCGAATTAGGCCGCAAGAATCGAGGTGCGCCGCCCTCGAATCCGCGTTACGCTCGAAAGCGCTATGAACACCACCCTCCTGCTTCGCCTCGCCTACCTTCCCATCGCCCAGGAACTCGCCGCAGAGGCGCGGCGCATGCTCCGCGACCGGTTCGGCCACCAACTGCACGTTGAGCGGAACCAAGCGCCGTGCCGTTCGTGTCTACGGATTTCGAAAGAACCCGAGGACCTGATTCTGCTTTCCTATCAGCCGCTGTTCGACACCAATCCCTACGCAGAGATTGGGCCGATCTTCATCCATGCGCACGAATGCGAGCCGTACCGCTCGCACGAGTTCCCCGCGGATTTCCTCGCGCGTGAACTCGTCGTGCGAGCCTACGGTTACGACGGCCGGATCGCCGACGCCGTAATCGTCGCGCCGGGCAAAGCACAAGCCGCTGCTGCCGCCTTTCTCGCGGACGAGCGGATCGCCGAAGTGCACGTGCGCCATCGCAGCTACACCTGTTACGATTTCAAGGTGGTACGAGCGTGAGTAGCGCGCCTTTCTACGGCGTGCGGACCACCGGCATCTACTGTCGCGCGGGGTGCAAGAGCCGCCGCGCGCTGCCGCAGAACGTGCGCCATTTTGCAACGACGGCGGACGCGCGCGCAGCGGGGTTTCGCGCGTGCAAACGCTGCCGGCCCGACGAGGATGCTGCGATTGACGAACGCATTACGCACGCGTGCCGCATCCTCGAGAGCGCACCCGAAGCGTTAACGCTCGCCGAACTCGGCGCACGCGTGGGATATAGTCCCGCACACCTGCAACGCCGCTTCACCGCAATCGTCGGCATGTCGCCACACCGCTACGCGAAGCTCGCGCGTGAAGAGCGCTACGAGCTGCCGCGCAAGGGTGGTAAGGGATTGAACGTCAGGTACGCGATCGTCGCTTCGACGCTCGGTCGCGTGCTTGTTGCGGGGACGCAGCGCGGCATCTGCCGCGTCGACATCGCGGAGCGCGATCGTACGCTTGAACAGCGGTTGCGCGAAGCGTTTCCATCGGCACAGCTCGAACGCAGCGACGACGGCCTGGAGAGCGCAACCTCGCGTATCGTCGCGTACTTAGCAAATGAGGGGCCGTGGCCGCTCTTGCCGCTCGACGTCCGCGCAACCGCATTTCAAATGCGCGTGTGGGATGCGCTGCGCGATATCGCACCCGGCCGGACGATGGAATACGGACAACTTGCGCGCGCGATCGGGTCGCCCTCAGCCGCGCGCGCGGTTGCCCGCGCGGTCGCCACCAATCCGATCGCGTTGCTCATTCCCTGCCATCGCATCGTTCCGGCAAGCGGCGGCGTCGGCGGTTATCGCTGGGGAACGAAGCGCAAAGAGCGCTTACTGCAGCTTGAGTCTAGTGAATGATGT
>JBAUEZ010000175.1:0-7277 GCA_049678885.1 Candidatus Aquilonibacter sp.
TCAATCGGCCGAGCCCGCCGCCCGAGCCACCGAAGGAGCCGGCGAACGCCGCGCATTCGGGGGCGCCGCCTCGCCGCCGCCGGCGCAAAAAGCCGCCGACGCAGAATCCGGCACCCGCGCATTGAAGTAGCCCGGGATGGCGGTTCTCTCCCTCGGTATCGACACCCGGCGCTACGTTCGCAACTTCAATTGGCCGCTTGCGATCGCACCGCTGCTGATCGCCGTTCTGGGCGTCTTGTGCATTCAGTCGGCGAACTTGCACGACCCCGACGCGTACGGCGAGTACAAGAAGCAACTGCTCTACATCATGCTCGGCGTGGCGCTGATGATCGGCTTTTCGTTCATCGACTACCGCATCTGGCGGCGTTGGGCGCCGGCGCTCTACATCATCAATCTGTTGGTCTTGTTGTTCATTCTGCGCGGCGGGCATTCGGCGCTCGGCGCGCAGCGCTGGATTCAGATCGGCCCGTTGCAATTTCAACCGTCGGAACCGGCGAAGCTGATTCTGGCGATCTCACTTGCGTTTGTCCTGTGCCGTAACACCTACGATCGCATCCAAGATCTCTGGAAGCCGCTCTTGACCGCCGGGATTCCGGCCCTCTTGATTCTCAAGCAACCGGATCTGGGTACGTCGCTCGTGATCGGCGCGATCCTCACCGTGCAACTCTTCTTCGGCTTGCCGAAGCTTGGCGACTTTCTCATCTACGTGATGGCGGTGCTGACCGCAGGTGCGGCCGCCGTCGGCACCAACGCGATTTTAAAGCCGTTTCAAAAAGCCCGGCTCTTCGTCTTCCTTAATCCGCACGCCGATCCGCAGGGCACCGGCTACAACCTCAACCAATCGAAGATCGCGGTCGGTAACGGCGAGTGGTTTGGACGCGGCTTGCACCAAGGCACGCAAACGCAGCTCAACTTCGTACCCGAACATTCAACCGACTTTGTCTTCACCGTGCTCGCGGAGGAGTTCGGATTCTTCGGGGCGCTTGCGCTAATCGTGCTCTACGGCTTCGTGCTCTACGGCGGCATTCGCTCGATGATCGTCGCGCGCGATCGCTTTGGCTTCTTGCTCGCGTCCGGTATCGTCGCGATGCTCTTCTTTCACATCTTGATCAATATCGGGATGACGATCGGCATCATGCCGATCACCGGCATTCCACTGCCGTTCATGTCATTCGGTGGCTCGGCGATCCTTACCGACTTCGCAGCCGTCGGCGTCTTATTGAATATCTACTCGCAAAAAGACCGCGACGTTCTCGGTAACGCTTAGCGGCTTCCACTGCGGCATCGCGTCGAATACCGCGCGTTCGACCGGCGTATGATACAGCAGCCAGGTCTTGCCGGGATCTCGGCGGTTCTCAATGCTTGCCAACGTTGCACGTAGTGCGTCGGCATCGAACGGATTGAAGAGAAACACGACGAGGTCACCCGGCGGATAGTTTGCGATGCGCGCGTCGTCTCGCACGAGGCGAATGTCGTGCGCGCGCAAGCCGCGTTCGCGTGCGGTTGCGAGGTTTTCTTTGGCAACTTCGTAGAGCCCGGGTGAAAGCTCGATGCCCAGCACTTGTTTGAAAGGATACTCGGCGGCCAGGATCACCGCGCGTCCCATGCCGGCACCGACGTCAACGAAGGTGGCGTTTGCGATCGCTTCTTCCGGCACGAGCGCTATCAGCCCGCGGAAGTCCGGAACGGGCACGGCTTCATAGTGCGTCGCGTGCGCACCGGCGTCGCCGACCGCGTCGGTATCGAGATCGGTGAGGAACAGCACGGCCTGCGTCGTGACCCCGTAGTCACGATCGAACCGCCGCGCACCGCTGCGAGATTTTGCCATGGCCACGGGTTTCGCCATGCTCGCTTTGAACCAAGGTTCCCCGTATTAAGCAAGAAAACACCCCCTAGCTAAGGCGGCGACTTTTTTGGTCGTAGCCGCATTCTCTCTTGGCCTGGGAGGTCGCGTATGTATCGCCGCCTGCGGTGGGGGCTTACGCACGCTTCCCGGAAGGTCGGCGACTCCCGCGCCGACACCGGCGGCAACTAGCTCCAACATCGGTGCAAGTGGCGGCACGCTCTCGCTCACGGTAAACGGAAGTTCGGTAAAGATGACCGTTCCGGCCGGTTCAGTCGCCATTGCGCAAACCGGCGCTGGCTGCCGCACCGCCGGAAGCCGAATCACCGAGTTGGAGCGCGAATGGCTCTGACGTCGTGCTGAAGCTTGCATCGAAGAATCCGTACCAAGGGCTGAAGAATCCGAACTGGTCGGCGGCGGTCGAGCATACGATGATAAAGCCGATCGAACATAGCCCTAACAACAGCCGCTTCCAAGCGCCGCTCGTCGTCATTATTGCGGGCGTACTCCGGGTGTGCTAAAGAGACCTTTGGAAGCGTGGTGAGCGCAGCATGAAGATTCCGTATCGCGTCGGCGACACGATCTTGCTGCCGATAGGTGACGGCTCAACGGTCGAGGCGACGATCGTTGCGCACGACCGCCGCACGGTCGACATCGCCGTTTCCGATCTCATGTTGCGCGTCAGCGATCGCGCGCTTGTGCTCCACCGATGGAAGCGTTTGCGCGGTCCCTCGTCCTTCGAGGCTCGCCTGCGGCTCGCACCTCAGGATGACAGAAGCATTAACAAAGATTGGATTGGGCCGGCGCATGCGGAGCGGGTCGTGGCGACGCATCTCGGCATCGCGAGTTTCGAGCTGCCGGCGCTCCGTGTACACAATGAGTGGAAACCGGAGTTTCCGCCCGATTCGCGTTACCTGCGCATCGCGCAGCGCGGCATCACCCTCGATCCGCGCGAGCTTGCGCGATTCCCGCATCTAGAGGTTCTCGACTGCTCGGGTATCGCGCTGACATCGTTCACCTTTCCACGGACGTTGCGTGCCTTGCGCCTCGCGCGGATTTCGACGCCGGTCGATCTGCGCGAACTCGAGGCGTTACCGTTGCAGGCGCTGCATCTCGAGGAGTTGCGTGAACTGCGCGGCGTCGAAGCGCTCGCGCGCTTGCAATCGCTACAGCAACTGGAGATGCTGGGCTTCTGGCAACTCAGCCTCGACGACGTGCTGCCGCTGCTCGCGCATCGGAACCTCGTGCGCGCCGAGGTCGATATCGGCGGACGGCGGAAGAACGTCGAGCTCTACAAACGCGCGAATTGGGCCTACCCGTGGCCGTTCGAAATCTTTGCGCGGCGGATTTAAGCGCGTCGGAGCGCAACAAGGTGCGCCGCTTGGACGAAGCGGTTGATCTCGGCGGTTATCGCGGGGTCGGGATTGACCCAGACCAAGCTCTGAATGTACTTGCCGCGATACTGTTTGATGCCCGGCAGCGCGCGTGCTGCGACCCTGATCTCGTCGAAAGGTGTACCGGTCCGCAAGACCTCGCTCGGCAGGGTGAAGCGCAGCGTCACGACCCATTCCTGGCGCAGAACGTGTTGGATCAGCACGCGCACGCCGCCGGTGCTTACGTCAACGAGTGTAGCTTCCATCATTCGCGGCACGTTGACGATCGAGATGCGAACCGGGATCTCCACGTCAACGCGGCGATGGGCGCGTTGCTCTTGTGTCGATGGTTCCGGCTTGCGCAACTGCGCGCCGTGTCGCTTCACGCTCAGTTGACGCCGCTGCTCGAAAGTAATAAGGCTGTGCACCGCCTCGCGTGTCTCCTCGTCGAGATGCTCAAATTCTACTGCATACCTGAACGTGCGCTCGTGGGGCATGAAGGTGACCTTACGAATCTTCCCAGCCAACCGAAGGTGCGGTTGCCCCTCGCGGGGCAGGTCGAATTCGACCGGCGTCTCCGCTTTGAGGGCGGTCCGCGCCGCGACCATCCCTCCCCCGCCCGAGAGGTCAATGAGCGTGGCGTTCACCGGCGCGCGGATGCCTGAGACCCGCAGGTCGATGTGGAGGGACATGGCGTGCCTATAGGCATGCCGCCGATTGGAAGCCACTAACGGCTCCTCCCTATAGCCGAAAACGGCGGCTGGTAAGTCGCGAGGATCATCTCTCCATGCATAATGGCCCAAAAGGGCCACGCTGTCGAGGGGGTCCTTGGTCCCAGAGAAGGTGCGCTTGCCAAGTCTCCTGAACTTCGTCGGCGTTTTAAGATTTCTACCAGGAGCGTGACGCTGACGCTAGCGATTCCGGGGCCATTGCCCCGCCGGGTTGCCGTCGCCGCACTCCAGACTACTGAGGACAATTTGCCAACCGAGATTCTTATCTCGAGCGACCCGTGGGAAAACCGGGTCGCCATACTTGAGAACGGCACGCTTGCCGAACTGTACATCGAACGCGAAGAACGCGTAATCGGCTCCATCTACAAAGGAAAAGTTCAAAACGTGCTGCCCGGCATGGGCGCAGCGTTTGTCGACATCGGACTTGGGCGCAATGCGTTCTTGTATGTCGACGATATCAATAAGCAACCCTTAAACATCGGCGACGTCGAGATCACGCACGGACATTCCGGATTCACCATAAGCGAGAAGGTGAAGAAGGGCGATGACGTGCTGGTCCAGATCGTCAAGGAGCCTCGCGGCCTCAAAGGCGCGCGCATCTCGACCAACATCTCGTTGCCGGGACGCTACCTGATCTTGATGCCGACCGGCAAGTACTCCGGCGTGTCGCGCAAGATCGAATCGGCCGAAGAGCGCAACCGTCTCAAAGCCGTGATGAAGCGCATTCGTCCGGAAGGTATGGCGACGGTCGTACGCACCGCAGCCGCGGGTGTTAGCGAAGCGGAATTAATCGCCGATCTCGGCGTGCTGATCCGCATGTGGCACGGCATCCTGGAAACCTTCAAGCGCGCGCCGTCGCCCTCGCTCTTGCATCGCGACATGAACCTGGTCTACAAGGCAGCGCGTGACTTCATCACGCCTGACGTCGACCGTGTGCTTATCGACGATGAGGAAGAGTATCGCAAGGTCCGTGAGTTCTTGCAGCTGCTCGGACCGCAATATCTCGATCGCGTGCAGCACTACAACCACGGCCGCGACCTCTTCGACGACTTCAAGGTCACCGAGGAATTGCAGCGACTGCTCAAGCCGAAGATCAATCTGCCCGCGGGCGGTTCGATCGTCATCGAGTCGACCGAAGCGCTCACCGTGATCGACGTCAACTCGGGCAAGTTCACCGGCGGCAAGAACCTCGAAGATACCATCGTACGAACGAACATCGAGGCAGCAAGCGAGATCGCGCGCCAAGTGCGCCTGCGCGATATCGGCGGCATCATCGTCGTCGACTTCATCGACATGGCGTCCGAGTCGGCGCGCAGCAAGGTGATCAAAGCGCTCGAAGACGGCTTGCGCCGCGATCGCACGCGCGCAACCATTCAATCGTTCTCGAATCTCGGGCTGCTCGAATTCACGCGCAAGCGCATCGGGAAAGATCTCGGCGCGCAATTACGCGGCACGTGTCCGACCTGTAGCGGTACCGGCGCGGTGATGTCGCCGCAGTCGGTGGCGATCGACACGATGCGCCACGTCCGCTTAAACGGACAGCACAATCACGAGCATCACCCGATTCTCGTGCACGCCGCACCGTCGGTCGCGGCACAAATGGAATTCTGGTACGAAGACGAGGTCGGCGAGCTTGCCAAGCAGATCGACGCAAAGATTCACGTGCGCGTCGATCCCCTGCTGCACCCCGAGCGTTCGCGCGTCGAGCGCGTCACGAAACCGATCGAGCAATTGCGCCCGATTCGCGTCGGCGACGAAGTCGAAGTAGACCTCTTGCCCGGACGTTTGCCCAATCCGACGTCGGCGACCGCCGTGGTCGGCGATCGCGTCGTGGAGGTCGAGAACGCCGCCAACAACGCCGGCAACTTTGCGAAGATTCGAATCCTCGACGTCGACGACGCCGACGACTACGTGCTCGCCGAACTCGTGGCTGCGGCCGCCGGCGAAGCCAAAAAGAAACGCCGCCGCGGCGGAAAGGGGCGCAAAGTCGCGCTCACCGCGGCCGAGCAGGCTGCGGAACTGCGCGAACTCGCAGCCGAGGCGGCGATGCAGCAAACTGCGCGTCCGCCGATCGGCATCACGCAGGCGACCGAAGAGGAAGAGGCCGAGGATCCGGCGCTCGTCGCCGAGACAAAGGCGGAGCATCTGCCCGATGCGATCGTCATCAATGAGATTGAAGCGCGCGGCGATGGCGAGAGCCGCAGCAAGCGTCGCCGCCGCCGCCGTCGTCGCGGACGCGGTGGACGCGGTAACGGGGAACAGCGCTTCGACGTCGCAGCGCAAGTCGGCATTACGCCGCAGAGCGCTGCCGCGCAAGTCGAATTCGATGAAGACGAAGATGCGCAGCCGCCGTTGCACGTTGCTGTAAGCCCGAACGGCGAAGGTGGCGGACATAGCGGAACCGGAAAGCGCCGTCGTCGCCGTCGACGCGGCGGACGCGGTGGTGGTGCGGAACACGGGCCCGCCGAGGGACTCACCGGATCGCTTCCGATGGCGCCGTCGGTACCGGATCGTCACGTCTTCCGTGTCGATTCGCAAGGCTCGGCACAGCCGACCGGCATGACCGCGCCGCGCGAACCGTCGCGTGCAATCGCACACGTGCGCAAAGCCGGGCCGCCTGCAGTCGAAGCGCCGCCACCACACCTCACGCTGCCCGCCGAAGAAGTCGGCCGTACGAAGCCGGCGCGTCGCCGTCGCACGAAGGCTGATGGTGTTGCGCGCGAACTCGAGACAACGACGGTTCCTGCGCTAGCGCCTGCCCCGAGCACGACGCGCGTGCGCAGGAAAACGAGCGAAGCGACCGCAGATGCGAAGCCCAAGGCGAGCGGCGTAAAAAAGACGTCGACGCGCAAGAAGGCGTCAACGTCCACGACTACCCGAAAAAAGAAAGCTACTTAATTTCTTTGTTGCCTGAGAAAGCTGCGGAGGCGCCTTCCAACGTGCCTTCGCCTTCCTTGATCTCCATGCGATCGATGAGACCGTTCGTGAAGCTATAGACGTGCCATAGCTCCGTATCTGAAACGATATTACCTTTCAAGTCTTTGACGAGTTGATGCACCTTGACATTGGTCACGCCGTTTCCTCGGTCGATCACTTCAAGCACGTTTACGATTGGGTCGAACTCAGCCCACTGACGCGTCCAATATTCACGAACTGCTTGTTTTCCTGTGACGCGGCCGCCTTCGGATGCTTTGGGCCAACTGACGTCTTCGCTCATGAATGTGAGTGTGCCGTCGATGTCTCGTTTGTTGAAAGCAGCGTAAATCCGAGATATTAACGCTTTTGTGTCCACTTCCGAATCCTTTTCCGTTGAAAACGAAAGCCCAGCAT
>JBAUEZ010000176.1:0-7016 GCA_049678885.1 Candidatus Aquilonibacter sp.
TTCTCGACTTGCTGGATCACGCTCATCATCTCGGGCGTGTCGTAGCGCGGGCGATTCCAACCGATCATGTACGCGTAGGTCTTGCCGTTGGCGTTGCCGTCGTCGACCTGCAGCAATTGATCGGTCACGACCGTATCGAACGAGAGCGTATTGCCCGACTCGAAGGTGCCGTCGGGATTTTTCATACCACCCCAGGTGAGGCCGCCCTGCTCGTCGCCACGCTGATTGTAAAAGAGCAGCCCGTTGTCGTCGCCGCTCGAACGCTTGAGCGCTTTGCCGTTGACGATCGGCGGCGGGAAGTCGTCGTGGCTGGTAATGACGACCGCCATTTTGCCTTCACGATCGACGACGTTGATGCGATGCACGGTCAGTGTGTCGATCGTAGCATTTGAACTCGCCTCGTGCGCAGCCGCCAGCAAGAACGTACCGGCAATCAGTGTGATTGCGAGCGAGTAGTACCGGAGAAAGCGAATCTCTCTCCGTATCGACTTGATCTGCATGCTTTTCTTCCTCACTAGAGATGTTTGACGAACCAATCGACCCATGTGCGATCGATCGCTTTATTGCGCACGGGGTCGGATGGATGATGCCCGGAGGCCGGGATCGCGATGAATTCGACGTCTTTTCCATACCCGCGCAGCGCTGCATAGAACTCATAGGCTTGCGGCGTCGGCACGCGCTGGTCGGTCGTATCGCTCATGATCAACGTCGCGCCTTTGGCATCCTGCGCGTACGTTACCGGGGAATTGCGGCGATAGGCCTCCATGCCGCGTGTCGACCAGGGCGTGAGTCCGCCGAACAACGTTGGCATCAGGGTGTTGAGTTGACTCAACGTCGCTTGCATCACCGTATCGTCGACCGCCGCTCCGGTCACCGATGCCTTGAAAAGGTCGTAGTGCGTGAGCAGCCACGACGTCATCCATCCCCCAGCCGACCAGCCAGACGCACCCACGCGCGACGGATCGATCATGCCGGTTGCAATTGCGGCTTTCGCCGCCGCGTAGCAATCAGATCCGGCGCCGAATGAGGGATTCTCACCGACGATGGCATTCGCGTACGCGTAGCCGAGATTGTCGCTCGCTCGGTAATTCGGCTGGAGCACGAAGAAGCCGCGCGCGGCTAAGACTTGCACCAGCGGACTGAACGACATGATTGAAGCGCCGATCGTCGGACCGCCGTGAATGACGAGCACGAGCGGGTACTTCTTCCCCGATTCGTAGCCGATCGGATATGTCAGCACGCCGTCCTCGTCGAAACCGTCGTTGTGCCAGGTCAGCTCGCGCGACGGCGCCAGATCAAGGTTCGCAATGTCGTCGTTGTAGCTCGTGAGACGCTTCGGCGTCGACGCACCGGGCCCAAGATAATACAGTTCCGACGGCTGCTTGGCGCTGCTGCCAATGAATGCGATCGCGCCGTCACCGGCAACGCTTCCACCTTCGAAATTCAACTCGCCGAGATCGACCCGTTTGGAGTGTCCATCGGTTGACACGCGCCAGAGCCCGTGCGCTACGCGATCATCGGCGCTTACCAGCAGACCGTCGCCGCCAGGTAACCACGTAATGAAGTCGACGTCGCGATCGAGCGCGGGCGCCGCATTCTTGCGCCGCTCGCCCCCGACTGACGCGATTGCCAGGTCGTTGAAGAGCGCGGGAGCGCCGTTGCGGCTTGCGCTGTACGCAATGCGATCGCCGCGCGGTGAAAACGCCGTGAGCCAGCTCCAACGCGTGTCGAGCTCGCTGATGTGTTTCGTCGCCACCTCGATGACGGCCGCACGCGAATGAAAGATACCGTCGTAGCCCGCGAACGGCTGACGCGAGAAGGCGATGTAGTTGCCGTCTGAAGACCACGAGAGCTGATCGGGATAGACGCTTGCCGAGCCTTCCGTAAGACGAACGGCGGTGCCGCCAATGGTTTGCATCCACAACTGTTCCGGCACCGGTTTACCGCGCGTCGCGAACGAGTCGTCGTCGACGATAAAGAGGTCGTCGTGGTGTTCGATCTCCGTTTCATTTGCCGGCGTGTCGGACGAAACGTAGGCGAAACCTTTGCCGTCGGGCCTCCACGCGTAGGCGTCGACACCGTTCTTCGCAGCGGTGACGGGCTGCGCATCGCCGCCGCTCATCGGCATGACCCATACTTGCGCGTTCGCGTCTTCGCCGGTGCCGGCGACGTCGATAAAGGCCAGTTCGTCGCCGCGCGGCGACCAGTGTGGATCACCCACGTGTTCGCGATCGTGCGTGAGGATACGCTGCTCGCCGGTCGCCGTATCGATGAGCACGAGCTCGCGAAGTACGCGGTCCTTCTTTTCGTCCACGTGACCGACGACGATGACCACGTGCTTGCCGTCTGGGGCGATTTGCGCGTCGCTCACGCCGACGATCGCGTCGTAGTCGTCGAACGTGAACGACCTCGCCTGCGCGGCCGCAGGCGCGAGCAAGGCGCACGCGAGTGCGCCTGCCACGAGGAACCGAAGGTTTTTCATATGTCCTTACTAGTGAGCGGGCCCGCCTAATTGCTGGATCAATTGTACGCGGAACGTCGTCGGGCCATAGTTGCCGGCAACCGTGAGACCTTCCCCGTTTCCGGGAAGCAACGGCGTCGTGATGCCGCCGAAGTAGTTCGTCCAACTCGATCCATACGTGTCGAAGATGTTATCGACTGAGAACTGGAGTTTCGTGTCCGTGTGAATCGGGTAGCTGATTGCCGCGTTGAAGATAAAGAACGCCGGACGGCTGAAGCTGTTGTTCGAGCCGTAGTAGGTCGTGCCGAGGAGATAGTACGCGCCGTTGCGCGCCCGGTTGTTGATCTCAGCGTACCCCATCATGTATGGCATGGCCGAGCCATTGATCGTGTTGTAGCCGAGGCCGCTGGCCGAGAAGTTGGCGCCCTCGATGATACCCAAGTTCGTGTCCGGCGTACATACGGTTGCCGGTGGAGTCGGAGGAGCGGAGCAATAGAAGGTCGACGGCAGATCGTACGCATACGCACGGGTCAAGTCACCTTGTACCTTGTAGCCCCATCCCACAAGCGGCGCGCTCGACACGCTGGCCTCGACGCCTTCGTACTTCGCGTGTCCGAGATTGGTCGTTCCGGTTGCATAGAGCGGCAATGGCGTTGTTCCCGCCGGCGCGGTGGGCGGAACGTATGTCCCAATCAACGCGGTGCTCCCGAGGAACATGTTACGCAGCGTTTCATCGTAGATGTCGAACGACACCGAGGTCGAGCGCGAGACGCGATGATCGATGCCAAGATCGATGCCAAACGCTGTCTCCGGTGCAATCGCGCCGTTGTTGATGTTCTGCGTGTAGTAGGTCGGCGCGCCGGTGATGTTCGGCGCCGGCTGCGAACCCGGTGACGAAAGGAACCCGAGTTGCGGCGGAGCGATCGACTCGCCGGCCGAGAACCGCCAGGACGTGTCGTTCGTCGGCTCCCAGGTTGCGCCGAGGCGCGGTGCAACGTAGCCGCGCGTCGCATCGTGCCACGTCGTGCCGCCGTCGTCAGTGTAGTGGCTGCTGTACTGGATGAAGTAGTTCGCCAAACCGACGAAGACGCGCGGCGCAACGTAGAAGTGGCCGCGCAACATTTCGGTATCAAAGTTCTGGCTCGCACCCGGCGGCAGGCCGTAGAACGCCGGCCCTTCGGTTGCATCGTCGGTATACGAAGTCGAATCGTGATGTGCCTGATCGGCCGAGAACGAAAAATCGTCACCGTTGCCGAACGGACGCGTAAAGAGCGCCGATTCGCCGCGCAGATGATCTTCTTCGAGGTCTTCGTTGGTCGCGTCGGCTACGCTTAGCGTTGCGTGCTGCCCGTTGAAGTATTCCGTCGTCGGCGCGCCGGAGCTGCACGTCCCGGTCCCGGGATTATAGGTCGCGCCGGTCGGGCAGACCATGATTCCGCCATACGTCGCGCCGCCGAAACTGAAAGTTCCGTCGGGCGCCGTTTGAATGTAGGCGTAATCGCGGTCTGCGCCGGCGAAGTACCGTGCCAGCATCGCCCACGGACCAAAGCTGGTCCGGAATTCCGCCTGGAACAAGTTCTGCTGCACCGACTCGTATTGCGGCAGGAAGGCTTGCAGATCGAACGGGATCGACGTTCCCGATGCGACGGAGCCGTTGTAACCCGGGCACGGCGGAGGCGTCGCGTTGAAGGCGCCCGCGCACGGCTCAAAGATCGAGAAACTGGCATTAGCGGCCCCGATCGGCTGAAGCGATGTCATGCCGACACCGCCCACATCGCTAAACGCCTGCGCGCCGAGAAAACTTGCGGTAAGCGAGGTTGTTTGCGAGAAGTTGTAGCGCAACTTCGCAAGCTCATTGCGGTTATAGTACGCGGTGTTGGCATCGGAGCAGCAGATGTAGAGCGGATTGATAAATTGCAGGCCGCCGATCCCGGCGTACTTCGTCGTCGCGGGGTAAAGACCGAAGCCTTCTACCGATTGCGCGATCTGTTGCCCGTTGATCATCGGCGCACCCAGACCCGCGACGAGATTGATCTGCGACCCGGCAATCGGGTAATTGCGCAACGGACCGGGTGCACCGTCAGTTGCAAAACCGAACGCATAATCGAGCTTGGCCTTGGGCAACGATCCCGTTGCGCGAATGACCGTGTTGACGCCGCCCCAGTTGTCGGAACCGAGGATAAGCTCGGTCTGATCTGTACGTGTTGGTTGCAGCGTCACGTAGTTGACCGTACCGCCGATCGCGTAGTTGATCTCTTCGGGCATCGAACCGGGACCCTTGACAAGCTCGACGTTGTCCATCAATGCGGGATTGAGATAGATCGGGTTGTACGTGCCGCCGAGCGACAGCGGCGTCGGATGCCCGTCGATGAGCTGTTCGGTCTCGTACGGAAGTGCGCCGCGAATCTGAATGCTCTGCAGCGCTCCCGCGGATGCGCCGTTGCCGCTCTCGGGGTTAGCGGCCGAGATGATGCCCGGCGTTTCGTTAAGGACTTTCGTTACTTGCGTCACGCCTTGATCTTGAAAGACCTGGCTTGAGATCGTACTGACCGCGGCGCTCGACGTGTTGAGCACAGCGCGACCCGGCGCGTTGGTTTGGACGGTCGCGATCGTCGAGAGTTGGTTGAACGACGCTTGCGTGAGCGCAACCGTGACGGTTTGCGTCTCGCCGATGAAGACGAGCACGAAATCGTTGCGGTAGGCGGCGAAGCCGGCTTTGCTCACGACCAGCGTATATTCGCCGGGCGGCACCGCCGCGAAGTTGAACGCGCCCTTGGCGTCGGTCGTCGTGCCTTGCGTGGTTGCACCGCGAAGTGCGACCGCCGCGCCTCCAACCGGCGCGCCGTCGGAAGTGGTGACGGTTCCGGTGACCGTGCCGCTCGATGCGGCAAGCGCGACAACCGGAACAAAAGTAAACGCGGCAATCAATACCGCGACAAGCGAAGTCCTTAGAAAGCTCTGCATCGTGCAGGCTTGCCACGATGCCCGTTCGAAGCCCTCCAGCGCTCTAGCAATCTTCTATCGAAGTTTAGGCCGATAAGGACCAAATATGCCAAGAATTGAACTCGATGCGATAGACAGGCACATCCTGAGCGAGCTTCAGCGCAATAGTCGCCTATCGAACGCCGAGCTGGCGAAGATCGTCGGACTCTCACCGTCGCCGTGCTTGCGCCGCGTGCGCCGTATGGAAGAAGGCGGATTTATCCAGGGATACCGGTCGATTCTGGATCGGCGCGCAATCGGACTCGGCGTGACCGCGTTTGCGCGGCTGCAGGTCGAGTGGCCTCGCGCAACATCGTTGCGCGAAGAAATCAAAAAACTGCCGCAAGTTGTGGCCTGCTACATCCTTACCGGCGAGTCGGGGGTGTTGCTCGAGATCGTCGCCGCGGATCTCGCCGAGTACTCGAAGTTTCTCTTCGAAACGCTCTACAACATACCCGGCGTACGCGGGATTCAGTCCAGCGTGTTGCTCGAATCGGTCAAAGAGGGTCCGACGCCGTTGCCGATTGACGGCGAGGTTTATGCCACCGTTCAGGCACCGCGTTCGAAACGCCATCGCGCGACGTCCCAGAAGACGCTATCGATCGAACCATCGGGACCGCGAAGCAAGGCGGGAAAAACGTCGAGCTCGCGGCGCTGATAGAGCAACACCAGCGGCAGTTGCGCGTAGAGTAGCGCCTGGAGCCGCGCGTAGATCGCCTTGCGCGCGGCCACGTCGTAGGTCGCGCGGCCTGCCGCCAAGAGCCTATCGATCTGCGGATCGCAGATGCGCGACTTGTTGTAGCCATTGGGCGGAACGTTTGCGCACGCGAACTGATCGGTGGTATCGGGATCGTCGCCGTTGACGAACGAGTAGAGCGCCATATCGAACTTTCCGCCGTAGACGGGACCGCCCAGTGCGGCCGGTGCGCCGAATTGCGTCACCGCGAATTGCTTGAGCGTCACGCGCGCACCGACTGCGCGCTCGTATTGCGCGATCACATTTGCAGCGATCGCCTCGCCCGGCACGGCGGCCTGAATGATGAGCAAGAGGTCGAGCGCGCGCGCGCCCTTGTGACGCACGCCGTCCGGACCCAGTGCCCAACCCGCCGATTCGAGGAGTCGTCGCGCGTCGTCGGGATCGTAGGGAACGTCGGGAAGCGCGCGCGGATCGTAGGCCCACAGAAAGAGCCCGCGCGCCGCATCGTGACTTTCGAGCGCGCCGCGATACGACTTAGCGACGAGGCTGTGGACATCGATCGCCTCGGCAAGGCCGTGCCGCACGCGCGCATCATTGGTCAGCGGACCTCGCGTATTAAAGATCAATGCGTCGACCGCACTCACCGGCGTGTTGAGCACAGCGTAGCCGCGCAAGGCTTGCAGCAGCGGATACTGCGAGTAATCCTGCTCGTTGAAATAGCCGGTGATCTCGTGCGTTTGCAGCTGATTCGTCGCAGAGGGCGGCGAGGGGATGAAACGCACGATCAGCTGCGTGATCTTCGGCGGCCCCAAGAAATAGTATGGGTTCGCGCGCATCTCGACCCGGTCGTTGCGCAACCAGCGTTCGACCACGTAG
>JBAUEZ010000177.1:0-8196 GCA_049678885.1 Candidatus Aquilonibacter sp.
CGCGAGAGCAGCGCATCAATCGACGCGTCGCTGAGATCGTTCGACGAAGCAACGCCCGTGCGTCCGTCGACGATCGCGCGTACGGCGACTGTCACGTTGCCGGTCGAAAGGTTTTGGTTCGAGATGCCATGCGTGAAGCGGGTAAGTGCGTCGTCACTGCTGCTGATGCGCACTTCGGTTTGGTCGGCGGTCGAACGCTCCAGAGCGCGCCGCGCGATCGCCTCGCGCTCGGTCTTATTCACGGTAGCCGACGCCTACGTTGACGTTGCGAAACCGCGCTGGAGCCGCCGCCTGCGTGGTGCGGCCGGTTTGCATGGGCTCGCCCTTGCCGCAGTTCGGCGTGCCCCACGCATTCCACGATTTCGCATCGGCGACGGCATCGCACGAGTTCCAAAACTGCGGCGTCATCCCGGCATAGGTCGGATTCTTGAGCATGCGTCCGCGCTTGCCGTGCTTGATCTCCCAGCCGATCTGGCAGCCAAACTGAAAGTTCAAGCGGCGGTCGTCGATCGACCACGAGCGGTTGCTCTCCATATGGATGCCGTCTTTGATGCCCTCGAAGAGCGCCTCGAACGGAACGTTACCCGGCAGCAGATTCAAGTTGCACATCCGGATCATCGGAACGAATTCCCAGCTCTGTGCGCGTACGCAGGCATTACTTTCGCGACCGATCGCGCGCGCTGTGTCGTTGCTCATCTCATACCCGCTCAGGATGCCGTCGCGCACGATGTCCGAAACGCCGGACTTCGTGCCCTCATCGTCATAGGCGCAGGTTGCCATGCCGTTCGGCAAGGTGTTGTCGATCACGATCGACACGTTCGGCGAGCCGTACTGCAGTTTGTCGAGTTGATTGATTTCGAGAAAACTCGTTCCCGAGAAGTTGGCCTCCCAGCCCATCACGCGGTCGAGCTCGGCCGGATGTCCGCACGACTCGTGAATCTGCAACGAGACTTGCGATCCGCCCAAGACGATATCAAATGTGCCGCTTGGACATTGCGGCGCGGTGAGTAGCGCGGTCGCTTCTTCGCCGATGCGCTGCGCATGTTGCGTGAGCGCCGCCTCCTCGACAATCTCCCAGCCGCCGCCTTTGTACAGGCCGACGTCACCGGGATACGTGCGCGTCTGCACGTCACCGTCGCCGACCGCCATCGCCTGCACACCACTGCCGGTCTGCACGATCGTTTGCTCGATCGCTGAGCCGATCGTGCTGTAAAAGAATTTCTCGGTGCGCCACAGATCGAGCCATGCGCGCGCGACCGCGATGCGATCGCTTGCGTGCGCGAGTTTTTCCGCTTCGAGGAGAAGAGCAACGCGCTCGCCGAGCGGAACGTCCGATGGATCGCGTATGATGGGTGTCGCGTACCGCTCGATATAGGCGTGAAGCGGCGCAGCACCAAACTGATTGCGGGCGATGGCTGCGCTAGCACGCGCAATCGCCACAGCGCGGCCAGCGCACCGGTCGAGGCCGGCATCGCTGAGATCGTTGCTCGCGGCGAAGCCCCACGCCCCGTCGACAAGTGCACGAATACCGTAGCCACTGCTGCGCGCATCTGCAAGCGACGCCACAACAGCGTTACGCACTTCGATACGCTCGCTGCGCACAACTTCGAAACGGATGTCGGCATACTGCGCACCGCGAATCGCCGCGGTGTCAAATGCCCGGCGCGCCCGATCCTCGAACCCCATTGGCCGCATGTTACGGTCGGTTCGCCTCGGTGCCTGCCACCACGGCGTGAAGATTCTTTATCACGATCCGCCCTTGGACCGACGCTGATGCATTTGCACCGATGATGTAGATTGCAACCAACCGTGCGGGTTGCGCTAGGTCTTGCGGCAAACGCACGACGACGTTACGCCAGCCCGCATGATCCATCGGGCCGACCGCGAGCAAGACCTCCTCGTTGATCGCATTGCGAAGCGCGAGCTTTAGCTGCGCACCTGCGCCATCGTCTTTGACCTCGAACGCAACGGCAACGCTACGTTGCGGAAAAGTGACGTCGGTTACAAGATAGGCCGCGCGCTCGGTCGCATCGAGCGCGTAGTTTAACTCGAAGCAGCCGGGGCACTCGCTGCTCGGACCGGCGTTGCCGGCGCCGCCGCGCGGTACCGTCATAAACGCCGGCTTTATATCCAGCGCGGCGTCGTGAAATCCTACGGTAACGTGCGTATCGGCAAGGTGATCGCCGAGCAGCAGTGAGACGAGCGCATCCGCGGATCCGGCCGTGAGCGTACCGGCGGGATCGATCGATCCGCCTTGCGCTCTCCACGGAAGCTGCGCCGGTAGCGCGATTGCGTACCCTTGTACATCAAAGGCCCGCGCTTGCAGGTTCAGCCGCCCACCTTGCGCGACGCTCGGATCTTGCGGAAGGATCACGACGCGCGATGGATCCTCGTAGATGTGAAGCGGGAGACGCAGCGCGAGTGCGCCTGCGCGTGCAACGAGTTCGCCCTCGCCGGCGTGCGATGCCGTGAACACACCATTCGCGTACGTCCCCAGTGTGGCGGGTTGGACTCGCACGTCGATCGCTCCATCGATTGGTACGACGTGTTCGTCCGCATCGGTTGCTGCGAAGCGCACCGCGACGGCCGCACCGGGGAGTGCCCGAACGGCAAGCGGCTGCGCGACGAGTTGCGAGGGGACACCGATCGGGGCGTTATCGTACACAAAGATGCCGTCCGCGACTTTGCGCTCGCGGCCATCCGAGGGTACGTCGGCGAGCGTTGCGCTGCGCTCGCCGGGCGTGCGTACGGCGATCTCGGACGATCCGCCGCCGTCGAACGCCATCCCGCGCACCGCGCCGAACGCGCGCATCAACGCCGAGAACTCGGGCCGCGTGACGCCGACTGAGAGCTCCGATTGCCGGCCATCGACCTCGAGAAGATAGAGCGTGCCATCCGCAGCGATCGCCGCACCGCTGCATGGGATGCGTTGCGCGTATTCGCCGCCGCTCGGTCCGTCGGGGTCGTCGGTCCACGCGCCGTTGTCCAAAATCAGCGGACCGCCGCCAACCGCTGCGACCAGATTGTTGAGCCCGACCGGCGTGAGGTCGCCGCTCACGCCAAGCGTATCGCCGGCGTTTGGCACGCCGGCGCTTGCGTACGCGTCGAGTCCGATCGCCAAATAGTAGCCCGCCGGTTGTGCGACCGTATTGTCGACGACGCCGCTCACGCGATACGTTGCAAACGGCGGCGTTCCATTTGTTGGTTGTAGTGCAACCAGCGTCATGTCGTTCGCCGCCGCAACTGGGCCGAACGTCGGCGTAAGCAACGTGGTGCCGCGCCCTGGATCAGCATTGAGGGCATCGAGCGGGACGCTGTGACCTGCGAGTTGCACTATGCCGACCAAACCGGCTTCCAGGATTTGTGGCGGTCCCGCGCGTGGGATAACGAGCGCGTAGCGCTTCCGTGGCGAACGTACGAGCGTTCCGTCGCGCACGACGATGTTGGTTGGTCGATTCGTTCTGCCGATGTCAAAGTAATCGGCGTTGATGCCGGCGATCGCCCCAGTGCGTTGCGCCATCGACGAGATGGTTTCACCGCCCGACGCCAGCGTATCGTCGGCAAGGACGCTGTTGAGCGCGATGTTGGCGGCCTGTGGTTTCACCGCAACTGCGTGAACCACGATCGGGCCTGCGCTCGTGAGCAGATCGTACTCGCCTGACTCGACGCCCGGTGCGATCGGTTGGATCACCGGCGCATCGCTGGTGATGTGCGGAAACGGCGCCGCTACATCGAGATGCGCTGGAAGGATCGCCGAGAGTAAGGCCGCGAGTATCACGAGTTACGAGCGTGCCAAATTGCTACGGCGAGCGGATACCCACCGGTTGCAAACGGTGCTCCCGCGATCCGCCGCAGCGTCGTAGTATCGAAGACGTCGATTTGATCGCTGCGCGTGCAGGGAACCCAGAGAAGCCCGCGATCGAGCGTAGGTTTCCACGGCGTGTCGCACGTGCGCAACGGCGTGTGTACGAAGCGCAGCGTGCGCGCGTCGAGGACGTCGACCGCGTCGGTATCCTCATCGGTCACAAAGAGCCGCGCGTGCGCCGGATCGGCCGCGATGCCGATCGGAAACGGCAGCGGCTCGCTGCGCGCTATGACGCGTCCGGCGTCGATGTCGACGGCAACGACGCTTCCGGCTGCACCAAAGGGCGACTGGACGCTCTGATTTGACACCGCGTAGAGGCGCCGGCCATCGCTCGAGAGCGCGAGCGAGAAGACGCGATCGACGACGTGTAGCCGGCGCAGTTCGACCATAGTCTTCGCATCGACGACCGAGACGGTACCATCGTTGACATTTGCGACGTACACGCGTTCGCGCGCCGCGTCGATTGCCAGCCCCTCCGCGGTGAGTCCAAGCCGGCGGTGCGAGACGCTTCCGTCGGGGTCGATGCGCGTGAGCGCACCCGCGCCGTCGATGTCGCGGTTGGTGACGAACAGCGCGCCGGTACGCGAATCGAAGGCGAGCTCGTCGCAGAACGGGACGTTCGCAAACTGCGCAACGCTCCACGGATCGAGCGAGGCTATCGTCGCGGTCGTACCGTCGGTTGCGGCCGAGGCGAGCCTACCGTTTGGGTCGATCGCGACGTCGCCTGGTGCACCGTCGATGCCGAGCGCTGCGCGCGCGCGAAATGGCGCGTGCGCGTCGTGGACGATGATACCGTCGTCGTAGCTTGCCACCGCAACGAACGGCTGCGCCGGATCGGGTGGCGGCGCGATCGTGAACGTGCGCGCGGCAAGCCCGTGCGGTCCCGCAAAAATGACCGTGCTTTCTCCGTTGCGCGGACCGCTGACGATATTTCGATACGGCGCCGCAAAGCCGTAGACTCCGGTGGGAAGCGTGCTGCCCGGCAAGTATGGAAGCGTTCCGCCCTCGATCGCGCCTGCGGCACGGTGCACCGAGGTCGCACGCGGCATGGCGGCAAGCGCAAGCGTAAGTAGAACGAGCGCGAAGCGGCGATTCAATGTGCTTGGAAGTATCCGATGATTCCGATAACAATGCCCGCGGCACACAGACACAAGGCAACGATCAGTGTCGAACGCGTGCCCGTGAGCGCGGCGATCGACGCGAACGCGATCGAAATCTCGAAGAGCGTCGTCGCGATCTCGAGCGTCTCGAACGACGTCAAAAGCGACACGGCGCGATCTTGCAGCTCGTCGGCTTCGCTCTCGTAGGATTTCGCTTGGTTGTAGATGCCGAGAGAGCTGCGCTCCTCGTCCGCGAGAGCTTTGGGCATCTTCTCGAGTTGGTAGAGCGTCGCGCGTAGCTGGGTCGTCTCGTAGTGGTTGTACTGATCGGTCGCTTTGGCCGTGAGGAGCACCGCCTGGTTGCGCAAGGCAAGCGCCTGAATCGAGCGGTGATGCGAATAGAGCGTGCCGAGAGCAGCCAGCACCGCAACCATCGCGGTAAAAAATGGCACGAGCCGCGCGTGCAGTGGGAGTTCGATCGGTCCTCTCACGTCGCGCTCGTTTCGCGCGTTGAGAGCGACTGCACCAATTCGATACCGGCCGCAACGTCGGTCCCCGGCGCGACGAGCGTCTGTTCCGTGCGTTGCGGATCGAGCGCGAAGCTCGCAATGTCCAGCGCGCCAAAGGTCCCGGCGATTACAGCGCCATCCGGATCGACCGCGTACGCGCGGCGTGCCGGTCGATCGAAAACGATCACGTACATACGCAGTTCGGCCGCACGCGTCCGAGCGATGCGCTCGAGCCAGCCGTGCGACGCGTTCCCGTCGAGCACGGCCACGCGGTAGCCGGCCAAACGATACGCCACAAGTGTCCCCGGATCGAATACCTCGTTTGCGTCGAGTCGAACCGTCGAAATGCTTTGGTCGAGGCGCGCGAGATCGTCGTCACCATGTGCTGCAAGCGCAAAGTCGTTCTCGAGAATGCGAAGCCGCTCGCCGATATCAGCGGGCAGAGTGGAGTTGTCGATCGCAATACGCAGCCCGCGCCCGACTTGTGACACGCGTGGCGCCGGATTCGGCAACGCCGAGCGATGCGGTGCGGGCGCTCGTACCTCGAGTTGTGCGGCAATACATTCCTCGTCCGTTTGCGATGCAAGCGCGACGACCTCACCCGCTGCGTCGACGATTTGTGATTTCCCGCAATAGGCAACCATGTTCAGCTCGACGCCGCACTTATTGGCAGCGATGAACGGCACGCCGTTTTCGAACGCCCGGACGCGTCCGAGCAGATCGGCCTGCAAGTTCTCAAGCATCAGCGGATCGCGCCCCGACGTCACCCAAGCGGTCGGCATCACGAGCAGTTCCGCGCCACGGTCGACGAGTGCGCGCGCGATGCCGGGCATGCGGCCATCGGCGCAGATGAGTACCCCGAGCATGCCGAGCGACGTGCGCACCGGTGCGATGGCAGTGCCGGGCGCAAACCACTGCCGGTCGAAGTGCCAAAGGAAGAGTTTGTCGGCGGAGCCTGCGACACGGCCATTGCGGTCGATGACGATCGCTCCGTTTTGCAGTACACCGTCGTGACGTGCCGCAACGCCCGCTATGATGACGCACGTCGTACTCCGCGCGATGCGGGAGAGTTCTGCAGTGACACTGGCAACCAAGCGTTCGTCGACAGTAGTGTCACCGAGCACGTATGCCGGAAACGTGCCCTCGGGGAGTACGAGAAGGTCGCGATCGCACGCGGCGCCTTCGATTCGCTCGAAAAGCGAATCGCGCAGGCGTTCGTAGTCGTCGCGGTCGTGCGCGCGCAGCTGCAGCGCAGCGAGGCGAACCATTCGTGCCACTCAGCACAGTTCTACGCGGGAGCCGCTCCTGGCCTTGCGAAAGCATTGCGGCGATGACGCTATGCCGCCGTCGGCATCGCTGTAAGGAGAAAGACCTCGTGAACCGTAGCCCATTGTATCTGAGCGCCGCGTTTGTTGCACTGGTTGCCGCGCTGGGTACCGCCACGTTTGCCGCGACGCCCAAACCGTCGGCGACCGCGGCCCCAAAGTCAAAGGATGCCTGCTCGAGCAAGACGAGCAAATTCGCTCATCAAGAGTGCGAGAACTACATCCACGCAGCGCCGGGCGATGAGTACTTCGGCCGCATGAAGATGAGCTTTCTCGGCATCAACAACACCTTCCACGACGAGACGATCCGCGCCGGCGACTACACGACCGATTCGGGCATCATCTCGAAGGTGGCATTCGCTGACGAAGCGCTGCAGGATTGGTCGCGGAGATATCCGGGCGACCCGCAGCTCGCGCGCAGCTATTTTCTGGCGATCGTGATGTACAAGAAGATCTACACCGTCGATGCGCAGCAGAAGGCGTGGACGTATATGCACATACTGACGCAACGCTTCGCGAACACTTATTTCGGCAAGCTCGAGAGAGCCGATCTTGCGAAAGGCTTCACCGAACACTATTTTGCAGACGCGTTGATGTGTCCGACGCCGCTTCCGAGCGGCGTGAGTGGTACGTCGCTGGCGGTCGTGTCGTATGCGACCCCGTCGCCGTCGCCCAAACCGGGGGCGCCAACGGTGCAGATCATCACGCCGCCATGCATCCAACCATCACCTGCGCCGACCGAAGAGCCGATGGGGCCGGCACCGAGTCCGACGCCAAGCGCGCATCCGTAAGAAAAAAGGCCTCCGGTTTCCCGGAGGCCTTTTCTATCGGTTATTCCGTAGCGTCTACGGAATCTTGAGACCGATACCGATGTACGGTCCGAATTGGGACGCGTTCGTCGGGTAGTTCGACTTGTTGTGGTCTTCCTCACCGATCGCGCCGCCTTCAAAGAAGAGCGGGCTGTGATTGAGTGAGTAGACGACGCCGAACTCGCCCTTGAGGATGTTGTACGAGAGCTGATACGCGTTGCCCGACGGATCCGTGAAGTTGCCCTTCACGTTCCCGTAGTACCACACGTTCCCGTATATCGAGAACGCGCGATCGAGATCCGGAAGCTTTTCGATACCGAATCCGACGTTGGACGTACGCGGATAGCCGACGTTATTCGACATCCAAAGGTAGCCAACACCAATGTAGATACGCGGTTCGAGGACCCGTAGGCCGAGACGCGTCTCGAATTCATATTGGCTTATTGCGGTTGTTGGGACTGCCGTTGAGCCGAGACCGCCGATCGTCGTGACGTAGCACTCCGCATTCGGTGCCCCGGCCGCATTGAGGCTGCAATTATGCTGGTAGTTGAGTTGTTCGTAGTTGCCTTCGAGCATCCACGGTAACCC
>JBAUEZ010000178.1:0-40202 GCA_049678885.1 Candidatus Aquilonibacter sp.
GCCGCGCGCCGTCGAGCTGTCACTGCGCGAACAGGTGCTCACCGAAAACATGCGTCGCGGATCGCTCTTGCCCGAAGGTCTTCCAGGCTTCGGACATAGTGCGTCGGAGAGTTCGACATTGGTTGGACGCCGGGTCTATGGTGCGCTCGAGTATCGCATCAAGATCGCACCCGGCGCGCGCGAGTCATTGCGGCTTGCCGTCGTCTTCCATAAAGATGGGACGGAGAAAAGCCTGCCGCGGCTCGAGAAGTTGCTCGACGATCAACGCGCGCTGCATGACACGCAGCGGTACTACGCGCGCCGCCTCGCCGATGCGCGCTTCATGACGCCGTCACCCGCAATCAGTCGCGGCGTGGCGTGGGCAAAAGCCAACATGATCCGCATCGTCAAGGAATATCCGCAGGGCTGGGGATCGACCAATTCGCCACCGTCCGACATTTTGGTTTCGCGCGACACTTCGTGGTTCGTGCACGGCTTCGACTATTTTTGGCCGGAGTTTAGCCGCGATGCGCTGGAAGTCTTCAATCGAACCGTCGAAGAATCGGGTTTGATGATCGAATACGTGCGCGGCGTCAACGGCTATTCGACGGCATATGATTTGAACATCAACGACGACACGCCGTTGCACCTGATCGCAATGCTGCACCACTACAACGCTACACTGGACGATGCGTGGGTGCGCGAGCGACTGCCGCTCATTATCAAGCTCGCAGACTATATGCTGACGCAGCGCGACGATCAGGGCCTGGTGTTCTGCAAGGCCAAAGGCGTCGACATGTACGGCATCTCATCATGGCGCAATATCATTCCTTACTACACGCTCGACGGTGCGGTGACTGAGATCAATGCCGAAGGCGTCTTTGCGCTCGAAGCAGCCGCAATGCTTTGCGCGGTCGCAAGCGACTGGGCGAATTGGGAGAAGTACGCGAACGAGTCCCAGGCGCTGCGCGAAGCGATGATGGACTACCTCTTCAATGACGACACCGGCGCGTTCGTGTTGAACTACGACCAAGATCGCAACTACCAAGATAACTTCACATCCGACGAGATCTTCCCGGTGCTCTTCCGCGTTGCAGGCATCGAGCAACGGCGCTCTATTCTGCGCCGCCTGTTGGAAGCGGACTTCGTGACACCGGTGGGATTGCGAACGATCTCGACCGCGGATGCCTGGTACTTCCCATCGTACGGTTTCGGATTGCTTGGCGGTATTTGGCCCGACCTTACCCTGTGGTTCGCCGTCGCACTAGCGCGCGACGGTTTCGTCGATGATTGTACGCATTTCTTGGACGCGGTATATGCGGCAATGGAAGTCGGCAGCGCGCGCAATACCGTTCCAGGTGAGTTCGGCGAATGGTTTGATGGCGGGTCGATGGCAAATCGCGGCATGTATCTATCCCCATGGACCGGCGCGAAGTATCTTTGGGCGGTAGCGGAGACGGTTGGCGGGCTCGACGGCTACCGCACGAGCGGTCGTCCGCACCTCGTGCCCTTACGCCCGAAGGGATGGCAATGGGTAGCTGCCGCACGCGTCCACTGGGGCGGAAGACGTTGCAGCTACGTGATCGATCTCGTGCACGATCGCATCTATGGCGACATGCCGGAGCTCTCTGCGGAAGAGCCGTTCACGTGCATCTTCGCAGGACGTGACGTGAGCGACGAGTTAACGATTTCGCCGGTCGAGGTCGGCGCGGTTGGTTTTGAAGACGAACACGGCGCGGTACGTATCTTCGTCTGCAACATGCTCGATGCGGCGCGCGCGGTTTCGGTAGAATTTCGCGGGCACACCGCGCGCGTGCACATGGAGGTCGGCGAGATGCGCGAGGTGCAGCTGATCGGCCGGCCGACGGAGCGACGCGCGCGTGCTGCCAAGCTCGACGTGGTGCCGGCATGATGAACCGGTCGAACCGCTTTGTGACCGCGCTGCTCGGCGCAGGCGTCGTCGTGCTGCTGGTTGCGATCGCCCTCGGCGAACACATGGGCGACCGTGTATTGACCGAAGCCGCCGAGAACGGCAGCTTGAGTACGACGCCGATCGTGACGCCCGTGCCCGAAGCCACTACGGGCCCCTACGGTCCCGATTGGAAGAACTCGCAGACGCTCGCGGCCGCACCCGATCCGCGCTTCCCGGATCCACGCGTGCCGCCCAAGCCGCTGCCGACGGCCGAACCGCCACCGACGCCTAAGCCGACGCCGACCTGGACCCCGAACCCGAACATCCCGATTTGGGACCAGTCGCGCCCCCCAAATTCCACGCCGACACCCACCGACGCGCCCGAGGACTATCTGCCGGCGGCCGCCGGCTCCACGCCTGCGCCGACCCCTACCCCTGAGTGACTTAACGGTCCCGTCGCCCTTCGGGCGAGCACGCTTCCTGCGCTCAGGACCTCTAACGCATCCTGCTGCTTATCACTAATGTCTCCATTGGTTTTGCCTGTTACGATAGAGACATGGACGAGGCAACTGGAACCGTAACGGTCAAGCGCGGGCTCGCGCAGATGCTCAAGGGCGGCGTGATTATGGACGTCGTCACCCCCGAACAGGCCATCGTGGCGCAGGAAGCCGGCGCCGTCGCCGTCATGGCGCTCGAGCGCATTCCAGCCGACATTCGCGCTGCCGGTGGCGTTGCGCGCATGAGTTCGATCGAGCTGATTTCGGGCATCATGGACGCGGTAACGATTCCGGTGATGGCCAAGGTCCGCATCGGGCACTTCGCCGAGGCGCAAGTGTTGCAATCAATCGGCGTCGACTACATCGACGAATCCGAAGTACTCACACCGGCAGACGATCTCTATCACGTCGACAAGCTTGCATTCACGACGCCGTTCGTGTGCGGCGCGCGCAATCTGGGCGAAGCGCTGCGCCGTATCACCGAAGGCGCGGCGATGATTCGCAGCAAGGGCGAAGCTGGAAGCGGTAACATCGTCGAGGCCGTGCGGCACATCCGTGCGATTAAAGATGCCATCGCGCAACTCACGGTCTCGCCGCAAGAGGAACTCGTTTCCCGTGCGCGCGATATCGGCGCGAGCTACGAACTCGTAAAAGAAGTTGCGCAGGCGGGGAAGTTGCCGGTCGTGCTGTTCTGTGCGGGCGGTGTCTCAACGCCGGCCGACGCAGCGCTGATGATGCAGCTGGGCGCCGAAGGGATCTTCGTCGGCAGCGGCATCTTCAAATCGAAGGATCCCAAGAAATTCGCGCGCGCCATCGTCGATGCGACCACGCATTACAACGATCCCAAGGTCGTTGCTGAGGCCGCGCGATCGCTCGGTACAGCCGATGCGATGCCGGGGATCGACGTGCGCAAGCTCGACGAATCGGAGCTGCTCGCAACGCGTGGAAACTAAGCCCACCATCGGTGTTCTCGCGCTCCAAGGCGACGTGGTCGAACATCTTGCCGCGCTCGACCGTGCAGGCGCGCACGCAATTGCCGTAAAAACTGGGCGCGATCTTGCGCAGGTCGATGGTCTCGTGATTCCGGGTGGTGAGTCGACGACCGTGATGAAGCTGCTGGACCGGTTCGGTCTTGCTGCGCCGGTCGTGGAGCGTGTGCGCGGCGGGATGCCGCTCTGGGGCACGTGCATGGGGATGATCGTTGCGGCCCACGACGTGGCGGGCGTCGAGCAGCCTACATTAGATCTCATCGACATCACCGTGCGACGCAATGCGTTCGGTCGGCAAAATGAATCGGCGGAGGTGGACTTGCCGATTTCGGCGCTCGGAGCGCAGCCGTTTCCGGCGATCTTCATTCGTGCGCCTTGGATCGAGCGCATGGGTCCGGACGTTGAGCTGCTTGCATCGCGCGACGGCCACGGCGTTATGGTGCGCGAGGGCAATGTGCTGGGAACCTCGTTCCATCCTGAGTTGACCCACGATCCGCGGGTCCACGCGTACTTTTTGCAGATGGTCCGCGACGCGCAGACCCGCGAAAAACCCGTAGGAAAGGCCTCCTCCGCCGCGTAAGTGCTCCACCAATGAGTTCGCAGGCGGCGCCCGACCCACAGACGTCGGGTTTTCAGGGACAGATCCCACCGCTCGAGCCGTTGCTGACCGAGGTGATCGCAACGCTCGCGCTGGCGGCGCACGCCTATCTCGCTGACCACGACGGAAGGGAACCTGATTTCCGCGCGGCCGATGCTGCGATCGACGTTGCGACCGTGGCATTCGAACGCGTCAAAGAAAGGTTGCGGCCCGACGAAAGGTTAGCAATAACGCAAATGCTGACCGAGACGCGACTCACGTTCGTTAGAAAGCGAGGCATATAGATGCCTCGCTTTCATGCTTCTGAACGTCTCTCGTGTCGTTGCTACGTCGGTCGCGTACCTCAGTACGCTTTCCTCCTTGCGCCTAACGAGAGACGTCCAAAGGACTTAGCGTGAGCGACGTACTCGTCTTGAATTTCACGTACGAGGCGCTCAACATCACGAGCTTCCAGCGCGCGGTCAAGTTGATCTTCGCCGGCAAGGCCGAGATCGTGCACAATCGCGACCGCGTGCTTGTCTCGACGCGCTACGAGATGCGCATGCCTTCGATCATTCGAATGCTCTACTACATCCGCCGGCCGATGCAAAAGGTCGCGCTGACGAAGAAGAACGTGCTGATTCGCGACGATCACGCGTGTCAGTACTGCGGCACGCGCGGTGAGAAGCTGATGACGGTCGATCACGTCGTGCCGCGCAGCCGCGGGGGGCCTTCGACCTGGGAGAACCTTGTTTGCGCGTGCATGCGCTGCAACAACCGCAAGAACAACCGCACGCCCGAAGAAGCGAACATGTCGCTCAAGCGCAAACCGCGCCAGCCCAAATACATCCCGTGGATTCAGATCAAGCGCAACACGCTGCCGGGCGAATGGGGCAAGTTCCTGTTCCTCTATAACGTCTCAATCGACGAACGCGTCGAGTAAGAGCTCCGCTTTTGGCTCATCTTTTCGTCAGCTCGCCCCTCATTTACCATTTGTAAACTTCGGGGCTCGCTTTCTCAATCTGAGCAAAAATCGTAGCTCTTAAGCTTTTCTTCTGAGCATTAGGCCCACGCCCATCACCACGAGCCCAACGATCGCAAAACCGAAGACGAAGTAGTCGAGGTCGTGCATCGTCCGCGCGATCGTGCGAATGCCGAGCACGATTGGACCGACGAAGAAGAGCACGTTTCCAAAGGCGAAAATCGGATTTGGACGCGCGGCGGTCATCCTGAAGTTCATCAGAATGCCGATTGCCCCGAGCAGCAAGAACGCGCTCCCGAGTACGATCACGCGGCGTTGGCCTGCAGCGGCGAAAGCTCGTCCAGATCTCTGCCGTTTGTCTTAGGCCCGAGGATGCCGATGTCGAGCGTCACGAGGATCATTGCGGTACAGATAAGCGCGAAGACGCCAAGCGTGCCGTTCGCGCGCAGTACCGACGCGATCAGGAAGGGCACGAAGATCGAAGCAAATCGGCTCCATGCGTACACGAAGCCGACGGCTTGTCCGCGGATGCGTGTCGGGAAGAGCTCAGCCTGGTATGTATGAAAGGTTGCGGAGAACCACGCATTCGCAAGCGCCACGATTGTCCCGAAGGCAACCAGCGCAATCGGCGCCCGCGCGAGGCCGAAGCATAAGCCGGCACCGCCGATGACCAGCGCGAGCACGCAGATCTGCCATTTGCGTTGGAAGCGCTCCGCATAGATCATCGCAAGCAGCGGCCCGAGCGGGTTGATGATTGCGATGAAAAACGAATACTGAAGCGAGTGCGTGAATTCGACGCCTTGACTCGCGAGAAAGATCGGGAGCCACGAGTTGAATCCGTAGAAGCCGATCGTCTGGATGAGGTTGAAGACGACCATCATCAGCGTACGCGAGCGATAGATTGGACCGAAGAGCGTTTTTAGCACGAAGGAGGGACCGGTGTGCTCGAGTTTTTCGTGCGCGGCTTTCCAGCGGGTGGAGTCGGGCAATCCGGGGAGCACGAACCAGACGACCACGCCGCCGAGCGAGCCGATCAACGCTACGTAGCGCCAGCCGTCCAACCCCCAGATCTGATGTGGCACGAGAAGATAGGCGAAGAGGGCGGCAACTGGGATCGACGTGTAGCCGATGACTTGGGTGAAGGCGACCCACTTGCCGCGTTCTTCCTTCGGCACGATTTCCGACGTGTACGCGTCGCTCGTCACCAGTTGTACGCCGATGCCTAAGCCGGCAAGAAAGCGTAAGAGATCGATCAGCGGACCCGATGGCATGAACGCCATCACTAACGTGCAGATCGAATACCACACCAGCGAGGACGCAAATGCGGCTTTGCGGCCGAAACGGTCGGAGATTCCGCTGAAGAAGATCGTGCCGAAGAACATCCCCGCAAAGCCGCACGCGACGAAGCTCGCGAATCCGCTCAACGCAAACGGCTGCGCGGATGTGGCGGTGAAGATTCCCGCCTTGATCATTCCCAAAGAAATGTAGGCGGTCATGAAGAGATCGTAGAGCTCGAACCAAGCACCGACCGAAATACGCGCGACCGCGCCGCGAATGTTCGTTACCATTATGCCGGCACCGGAAGCGGAAGCGCGTCGCAGAAGGCGCTGCGCCAGGCTGCTTCAACCCGCTGCGGTGTCGGCTTCTCGAGAACAGCGGCGACGCAGCCATCCGGCCGCACGATCAAGACCGCCGGCGGTTTGATGTGCCAGCGTTTGGGCGGTGTTTCGATGCGCAGATGCGGAAGGTCGAGCTGCAAATCTCCAACAACGATTATCGCCGCTTCGCCGCCGCGCAGAGCGCTCAAGCGCGACCCATCCTGCAAGCGCAAGTCATCGAGACGCCGCCCCGCGAGCGGATGGCGGTTATCGACAATCGGGGAGTTCGCGTAGCGTCCACTGAGCATACCGATGCCGCGGCAAAGCTTTCGCTGTATGCCGACGCCGCGAACGGCGCGAGAGAATGCGCGCGCGACGAACTGGCGCGCGCGAGATGGGAAATTGATACCGACGCGGGTCATACGATCGGTCGTGCGCTCGACCGTGTCGCTGATGATCTCGCGACGCTCGCGGTCGTAGCTGGTCAAGAGCGGTTGCGCGCATTGGTCATCGCGCGACGCAAAGGCGAGCTTCCAAGCAAGATTCGCAGCATCTTGAATGCCGGCGTTCATCCCCTGCCCGCCGGCCGGGCTATTCAAATGCGCGGCGTCTCCGGCGAGCACAACGCGCCCGACGACGAAGCTTGCGGCTTGACGGCGGTGGATTCTAAAGACCGTGCTCCATTCGGTTGTTGTCGCAACGTCGCCGAAGAGGTCGCGCACGCGCGCACGATGCGCAACCTGCGCCAGCGCATCTTCGTCGCTGACGGCGCGAGGAATCGACGCGATCACGCGCCAGGTGCGCTCGGTAAACCGTACGGCCATGCGTAGCCCGGGAAGATCGAGCCGCGTGCGGATATCCTCGGTGAACGGCGCGTCAACGGTTTCGTCGCTCAGCACTACGCGGGAACTGTACGTCATACCGAGCAGCGATTGTCCGATTGCGCCGCGCACGATACCGTGCGCACCGTCGGCGCCGACGACAAAGCCGGCAACGAGTGCGTCACTTCCGTGCGCAGCGTCAAAGCGTACGTCAACGGCGTCGGGCCGTTGATTGATACCGGTGACGGTGACAGCCGTGCGCAATTCGCACAGCGGATGCTCTTCGACGAGTTGGCGTAATATGCGCTCGGTGTCGCTTTGCGGAAGCAGAAGCGCGCCGGGGTCGTCGCAGATGTCTTCGATGAGGGAGAAGTCGATTGTGGCGACTGTCGCTTGCGTCGATGCGTTGACCGCGCGCAACACTCGAACGAAGCGCGCCGCGTCGCGTAGCGGTTCGTAGACTCCCCAGTCGCGAAGGATCTCCTGCGTGCGCGGCCAGATCACCGCGGCGCGCGACTCCTTAACCGGCTCAGCATTGCGCTCGAGCACGATTGAAGCGGTCCCATAGCGCGCAAGCCCGAGCGCGAGAGAAAGGCCGACAGGGCCTCCTCCGACGATGATTACCGGTGCGTCCACGCGAAACTCATTCGATCCATGATTCAAGCGGTGTCCCGCCTCTGGCTTCCGTTCACCCAGATGCAGTCCTTCGACTCGGCGGAGCGGACGTTCGTCCGCGCGGACGGCACGAGCCTGATCGACGCGCGCGGGCGTCGTGTCTTCGACGCGGTCAGTTCGATTTGGACGATCATCCACGGACATTGCCATCCGACGATCGTCGATGCGCTCTCACTTCAGGCCTCGACGCTCGATCACGCCACAACGTTGGGAGCGACGAACCTTCCGGCCGAAACGCTGGCACAGGCGCTATGCGAATACTGCGAGACCGACTACGCATTCTTCGGTAGCGACGGTGCGAGCGCGGTAGAGGCGTCGATCAAGATGGCTCTGCACTATTGGCGCAATTCCGGCGAGCCGCAGCGCACGCGCTTCTTACGGTTAGTCGATGCGTACCATGGCGATACCACCGGCGCGATGAGTGTTTCGGACATTGCAGTTTTTAAGTCGAACTATGGCGCGATTACCTTCGAGGCGCGCGCGTACGACGATCCGCGCGATCTGAACGCGCCCGACGTCGCAGCGATCATCGTCGAACCGTTGGTACAAGCGGCGGCCGGCATGCGACTGGTTCCGCCGGAGCGGTATGTGCCGTTGCGCGACTGCACGCCGCTCGTCATCGTAGACGAGATCGCAACCGGCTTTGGTCGCACCGGCACGATGTTTGCCTTCGAGCAACTCGAATTGCGTCCCGATCTGATCTGCTTGGGCAAGGGTATCACGGGCGGCGCGATCGCACTCTCCGCTGTGCTTGCGCGCGAACGCATCTATCAAGCCTTCCTCGGCGCGCCCGAAGAACGCAAGCAGTTCTTTCACGGACACTCGTACGCCGGTAATCCGATCGCGTGTGCCGCGGCGCTTGCCTCGCTCGAGCTCTTCGCACGTGAGGCGACGTTCGAACGCGCGGGCGGCATCGAGCGGACGGCGCGCGAGCGCGCTGCTGTGCTGCAGGAACACGCGGCGATCGCGCAGATTCGTCAGGCCGGCACGATGATGGGAATCGAGCTGCGCGATGTCGGGCGGGCCTGGCCGATCGCGAACGCGCTCTACGAACTTGGGCACTTTACGCGACCGATCGGTGCGACGGTGCAACTCGTGCCGCCGCTCTCGTCGCGCGACGAAGAGATTCACGATTTCTTCGATGCCTTTGATGAGGCGCTGGAGCGTACGCGTTGACCTACCTCGATCGCGCTTCGAAACTCCTCGGCGCGATTCGCGCGAACGGACGGTATCGAACGATTCGCACGCAGGGCCTTTCCGGGACGCTCGACTTTTCATCGAACGACTATCTGGGCCTCTCGACACATCCACAGGTCGTTGAAGCGTTCCGCCGCGCGACGCGCGTCGGCTCCGGCGGCGCACGTCTGCTCGGGGGGAGCCATCGCGAGCACTCGCTGCTCGAAGAGGAGCTCGCAGCCTGGCTCGGCCGCGAGCGCGTGCTGCTTTTCTCGTCGGGCTATCACGCTGCGCTTGGCGCCATCAGCGTGCTTGCGCGTACGGTCGATACGATCTATTCGGATCGCTTGAACCATGCGTCGTTGATCGACGGCGTCCGCAGCACGAGCAACGAGCGCGTTATCTACGATCACGCGATGCTTCCGCCGCGCGCAGCGCGCCATGCAAGCGCGCTGATCGTGAGCGAGTCGATCTTCAGCATGGACGGGGATGCCGCTGACGTGGCGGCGATGCTAGCCGATCTCGGCGAGGACGATGTGTTGCTCGTCGACGAAGCGCACGCGCTTGGGCTGGTGGGTTCGCAAGGTGCGGGCCATGCGCGCGCACTCGGCGATCCGCGCCTCGTCGTGATGGGCACGCTCTCGAAAGCCTTCGGCGGGCAAGGCGGCTTCATCGCGGGTCCCGCGAAGCTGTTCGATCTGCTGGTCAACGCAGCGCGCCCCTTCATCTTTGACACCGCGATGCCGCCCGCGCTCGCGCTCGCGGCGAGGATCGCGCTCGTGCACATTCGCGACGGAGAACTGTTGCGCGCGCGCGTCCACAGCAACGTGCAGCGCCTGCGTGAGGGATTGCGGGCGCTCGGGTTTCCCACGATCTCCGATCTTTCGCCGATCGTCCCGCTCGTGCTTGGAGATGAGGAGCGAGCGGTAGAAATGGCCGCGCGGCTCGAAAGTAAGAAGATCTACGCACCGGCGATCCGGCCGCCCACGGTACCTGTGGGTACATCACGGATCCGGTTCTCCGTGCGTGCCGACCACCAAAGCGAGCATATTGACCTGCTCCTGCGAGGCCTAGCGGAATGCATCGTTACTTCGTAACCGGCACCGACACCGACGTCGGAAAGACGCGTGTTACCGCGGCGCTCGCGCTTGCGCTCAAGAACCACGGCATTACGCCGGTGATCGTCAAGCTAGTGCAGACCGGTCTTGCACCCGGCATTCAAGGCGATGCGGCGCGCGCCGGAAAACTCGCGGGCGTGCGTTCGCTCGAGCTCGCGCGCTTCGAAAAGGCAGCCGATCCCTGGTCGGCGGCGCTTGCCTACGGCCTACCCGAGGTGCACGCAGACGAACTCGTCGACGCCGTCGCGCATATCGGCGAAGGGTTGGTCACCGAAGGTGCGGGCGGATTGATGGTGCCGCTCAACGCGCGCGAGCACTTCGGCAACATCGCTGTCGCCGGGCAATTTCGGACCGTGCTCACGGTGGGGCTGAAGCTCGGGTGCGTCAATCACGCGCTGCTCACTGCAACGCAATGTCAGCAAGCCGGGATTGCGCTGGTGGGCGCCGTGCTCGTCGAGCGCTGGGGACCGACCGAGCAAAGCTATCGCGACGACGTCGCGCGCACGTTGCAGGGAAAGGTCAAGATTCTTGGCATTCTGCCGTTTGACGAAGACGAAGCCGCCTCGGTAAAAGCCGGCGCGCAAGTCTTTGACGCGCTGTTCTAATAGAACTAAACGAGGCTCCGTTGCATCCCACGATTGCTGCTGCGCGCACGCGCGTACTAGACCAAAGACTTCCCGCCGATCGCGCGCTGCTTGAAGCGCTCGTGCAGCTGCCCGAGAGCGACCTCCCGGATCTCTTGGCATTGGCCGACGAAGTGCGTGTTGCGCACTGTGGCAACGGTATCGCCGTCGAGGTTCTTTACAACGCCAAGAAGGGCGGATGTTCCGAGGACTGCCACTTCTGTTCGCAGAGCGCGCGTTTTGCAAGCGATGTCGAGCCCGACACGCTCTCCAGCGTCGAAGGCTTCGTCGCGGCAGCGCGCGACGCGCATGCGCGCGGCGCCGGTGAGTTCTGCATTGTCGTCGCGGTGCGCGGGCCGTCGTCCAAGCTGCTCGAGCGCGTGTGCGAGGCCGTGCGCATCATCAAGGCCGAATTGCCGCTCAAAGTCGCCGTGTCGCTCGGCATCTTGCGCGAAGATCAAGTGATGCAACTCGTCGAGGCCGGCGTTGACAAAGTCAACCACAACCTCGAGACATCGCAGCGCTATTTCCCATATGTCTGCACCACACACACGTTCGATGAGCGCATGGCGACATTGCAGCTCGTGCGCGGAGCGGGTCTTGAAGTCTGCTGCGGCGGGATCATCGGGATGGGTGAAACGACCGACGATCGCGTCGACTTTCTTTGCACGCTGCAGAGCCTCGCGCCCGAAGAGGTGCCGATAAACTTTCTTAATCCACGCCCCGGAACGCCGTTCCAGGATCGCTCGCTCGTCGAGCCAGTTGAAGCGCTACGCTTCGTCGCGATGGCGCGGCTCGCGCTTCCGAATGCCCTCGTGCGCTTCGCCGGCGGGCGCGAGATCACGCTGCAGGGTCTGCAGGACCTCGGCATGCGCAGCGGCGCGAGCGGCATCGTGCTCGGAAACTACTTGACGACCGGTGGCCGCAGCGATCAAGATGACTTCGCGATGCTCGATCGACTCGGCTTTGAAGTCCTTGCATAACTACCGTTTGAGCGCGCCCTAGGGGAGTCTTCAGCTTGGCAGTTTCAAGAGCGCGCCCGGAGCCGGGGGGCCCCACGCAACGCGTGGGGGGCGCGGAGGCTAGGCCGAAGCGCCTTCCAATGGACCAGACAAAGACGCCGTATTTTCAAGCGCTGCTTGAATACGTTGACTCGGGCGTCTTGCCGTTTCACACGCCGGGTCACATGCAAGGCCGCGGCTCGGAACTGTCGTTCCGCGAGTTCGTTGGCGATAACATTCTGGCGATTGATTTGACGCCGATGCCCGGCATCGACGATTTGCTGCAACCGACCGCCTCGATCAAAGAAGCGCAAGAGCTTGCCGCCGAGGCCTACGGCGCGGACAATACGTTTTTCTTGATCAACGGTTCGACGAGCGGCAACCAGTGCATGATGATGACCGCATTGAACCCGGGCGAAAGGATCGCCGTTCCGCGTAACTCGCATAAGTCGATGCTCGGCGGATTGGTGATGAGCGGCGCGCATCCGATCTATATGCAGCCTGCGGTAGATCAAGAGATGCATATGGACAACGCGGTCACGCCCGAGACGGTCGCGCGCACCCTCAAAGAGTATCCCGACCTCAAAGCGGTCTACATCGTCTCTCCGACGTACTACGGCGTCGCGGCGGACATGGAAGCGATCGCGCGCATCACGCACGACGCCGGCAAGCTGTTGCTCGTGGACGAAGCCTGGGGTCCGCACTTCAAATTTCATCCGGCACTGCCGCTCTCGGCGACCGAAGTCGGCGCCGATCTGAGCATCAACTCGACGCACAAGATGCTTTCGGCGTTCTCGCAGTGCGCTATGCTGCATCAGATCGGCGATCGGGTGCGGCTGGACCGGCTTGAGGCCGTGCTCAAGATGTTCCTTTCGACTTCGCCGAACTTGCCGATGATCGCCTCACTCGACGTTGCGCGCATGCAGATGGCGACGCAAGGCGCAGCGTTGCTCTCGCAGACGATCGAGCTCGCGCAAGAAACGCGCGCCCGCCTCAACCTGATCGAAGGCGTCTATTGTTTCGGCGAGGAGATCGCAGGGCGCGAAGGCGTCTTCGCCGTCGATCCGACCAAAATGACGGTGCGGGTTACCGGACTCGGCTACACCGGCTATGAAGCCTCGGCTATCCTGCGCAGGCGCTACAACATTCAAGTCGAGCTTGCCGATTTGTTCAACGTCGTTGCGCTCTTCACGATCGGCACGACGCGCGATGCGGCGGACCGCCTGGTGACTGCCTTTGAAGAGATGGCGCGCGAAGATCGTCCGCTGGACATGTACGCGCCCTCGGGTATTCTCGAGCAGCGGCTCAAACGCGGAACCTATCACATGCCGACGACACCGCCTATGCGGATGTTGCCGCGCGATGCGTTTCTCGCCGACACGGAGTTGGTCGAGTTCCGCAAATCGGCCGGACGCATCTGCGCGGAAACGATCTCGCCGTATCCGCCCGGCATTCCGGTGATCTCACCTGGTGAGGAGATCACGCCCGAGCTGATCGACTACTTGCGCCTCGAGCTTAAAGCCGGGGTAAGAATACAGGGGCCACATGATGATCAATTACGAAAGATTCGCGTGGTTGTCGAATAACGTTGTGCTGGTGTCGCTGGCGCTGACGCTCGCAGTCACCTCACAATCTACCGCGCGCAACATTCCGTACGTCGCCGCGTTCGCACCGATAAATTCCACGGCGCAGCCGTATTCCGGCGATATGAAACTGAACTTCAATCACGGCACGATCAGCGGCAGCTACACCGACACGTCGATCAAACCAGGCGGCCCACTCCACAATCGCCGCAACGTTGGGATTAGCGGCGGTGTTGATGGGAAAGGTTACATCACGCTGCTCATCGGGCCGCTGACCGTGCGCGGCACGCTCAGCGGTCAGTGGATCAGCGGGACCGCAACGTTTAGCGGCCGCCACTTCACGTTCAAGGCGCGCCAAGGGAGCCCGGGTCACCCGGTTCCCTAGTGGTTGCCCAGGAACCCGACCCAAGATGTGGGAGGGCCGCCTTGGCGCTGTGGGTAACTATCCACAAACTTTCCCTGGAGGCGAGGAACCGCGTTGGCCGTCAAAGCGCAGTCCGTTTCCCCGAGCTGGGAGCTCTCCCAACTCCTCGACATCTTCCCACTCCCGATCCGACAGTCGCTCGTCCGACTCCCCAATCTCGAAGACATCATCGAAGTCGTGCTCGACTTAGGGCGCCCACCCGAGGCGCGCTTTGCGAACGATTTTCGCTATCTCTCCGAGACGCCGGTGACGAACGAAGACATCGGACACGTATGTTCGCGCGTATCGCAATTTGGTGCGGACAATCGTGCCGGCATCGAGCAGACGTTGCATCGCATCAGTGCGATTCGCAATCGTCAAGGTAAGATCGTTGGCCTAACGTGTCGCGTCGGGCGCGCGGTCTACGGTACGATCGACATTTTGCTCGACGTGTTACGCAGCGGCAAGTCGATTTGCTTGCTCGGTCGACCGGGTGTCGGTAAGACGACGATGCTGCGCGAGTGCGCGCGCATACTCTCGGAAGATCGCAAGCGCGTGGTGATCGTCGACACGTCGAACGAAATCGCCGGCGACTCAGATATTCCGCATCCAGGTATCGGACTTGCCCGGCGCATGCAGGTCGCCGATCCGGCGTTGCAGCACGCGGTAATGATCGAAGCCGTGGAAAACCACATGCCCGAAGTGATCGTTATCGACGAGATCGGGACTGAGGCTGAAGCGGCCGCAGCGCGCACCATCGCAGAACGTGGTGTCACGCTGATCGGTACGGCGCATGGGCAGACGCTGGAAAATCTATTGATGAATCCCACGCTCTCAGATCTGGTGGGCGGTATCTGCGCGGTCACGCTCTCTGACGAAGAAGCGCGACGGCGTGGCACGCGCAAGACGGTGCTCGAGCGCAAAGCCCCGCCGACCTTCGATCTGCTGGTCGAGATTCAAGACCGCAATCGCCTGGCGATTCACAAGAATGTTGCGGAAGTCGTCGACGCGTTGTTACGCGGCTACCAACCGCAGCCCGAGGTCCGTCAGCGCACGGCGAGTGGCGATGTGGCGATCGTGCAAGAGGCGGATACCGAATCGATGCCGCAGCTTACCGAGGCGCTCGACCACCATCACGATGTCCACGATGAAGGCGTCGACAAGCCGCTCTACATCTTCCCCTACGGCGTCTCGCGCAACAAGATCGAGCGCGCCGTGCACAACCTGCGGATCAACGCGGCGATTGCGCGCAATTGGGACGACGCGGACGTCGTACTGACGCTCAAGACACTCGAGCGCAAAGGCCAGCCGAAGCTCAAGCAGATCGCCTCGGACAACGTGCCGATCTACTCGATCAAGACGAACACGACGACGCAAATTCAAGGCGCCTTGCGCGACGTGTTCAACCTCGGCTCGATCGATCACGAGGAGATCGCGTTACGTGAGGCCGAGGAAGCCGTCTATCAGGTCTTGCTGACCAATCAGGCCATAGAGCTGTCGCCGCAGACATCGTACGTTCGACGGATGCAGCATCAGCTTGCGGAAAAGTACCGCCTGCAATCGCGCAGCACCGGCCTCGAACCGAATCGCCGGGTGCGAATATTTAAGGTCGCAGACTAACCTGTAGAACCGATTTCGTTCAGATTGAGGAGACGATCCCCGAGGTTTGCTATGGCAAATGAGGGGTGAGTCGACGAAGAGCTGAGCGAAATTAGTCTACAGGGCGGTTATTTCGCCATCCTCGCCGACGAGAAAGCGCGTGTCGAACGCGAGCATCTCGTCGCCGCGCTTGATGCGGCTATGCACATTGAAGCGGTGCGCGGGTTTCTGCCCCGATCGATTCACGAGTCCGCCGTAGAAGAGTTTGAGCAGCGGCGTCTGACCGGGCTTGACCGCTTCGAGTTTGTTCTGCGCGATCAGCATCGCGATGATTTTTTCTTGTAATACCATCGGCAGCAGGCGATACGCGTCATCGACCTTCTCCCTCGGCTCTTGATTCTGCATCCGGCGGCGGTCGCTGTTTTCGGGCTCGTCGTTTACGTAGCGTACGATCGCATCCCAATCGTCGGCGGCGATACCGACGAACTCGCACATATAGCGGTTCCAGCTCGATCCTTGATGCTGCACTTGGTCGGAGCGCACTTGCTTGACGCGCAGCGGAATGTTGCGGTCGCGAACCCGCGCGATGATGTTGAACTGCTGCGCGCTCACCGGCTCTTGGAGGATAAACATCGCGCCGTTTGGCGAGAGTTCGAGCCCGACGCCGGACTTGAGCAGGTTCGGATCGTTGGGGTTGGCCTGATACCACATGTGGAACGCGCCCGCGCGCCGCTTATATTGGCGCCGATCACCCGCTCGGCCAAGAAACCACTCGACGATGTCGCCGAACATTGAGCCTTGAGATGACATAGAAAGCCGCTCCGTCGAATAACGATCCGTGACCTTTATCACGGTCGAGGGCATTGAAGGCTGCGGCAAGAGTACGCTCGTTGCCGCTCTAGCAGAACGATTACGCGCTTCGGGCAAGGAAACCATCGTGACCCGGGAGCCCGGGGGTACGCCGGTCGGCGATGCGATCCGGCAGATCTTCCTCCAACCCGGTCTCGACATCGCGCCGTTGACTGAGGCGCTCCTCATAAATGCGGCGCGGGCACAGCACGTGCTTGACTTGATCGACCCTGCACTGCGCCGTGGGGCGATCGTGCTCTGCGACCGTTTCGTCGACTCGACCTTGGCTTATCAGGGCTACGGCCGCGGCATCGATTTAACGTTTCTGCGCGACCTCTGCAATACCGCAGCCGGCGGCCTCGTGCCCGATCTCACCTTCGTGCTCGACATTCCCGTCGCAGTTTCTCGCGAGCGCGTATGTGCGCGCAATGCGGGTGTGGGCGATCGCATGGAGCGCGAAGGCCTGGACTTCTACGAATGGGTGCGCCGCGGTTTTCTCGACTTGGCGCAAAATTCGCGGCGCTATCGGGTCATCGATGCAACGAAGCCGCCCGAGGAAGTCGCTGCGGATGCGTACCGCAAACTCGAGGCGGCTGTATGAGCGAGCTGCACTTCGACGTTGTCGGCGCGGAGGGGCCAAAGACCTATTTCGGACGCATGACTCCGCAGACGCTCGCGCACGCCTATCTATTCTCGGGACCACCCGGCGTCGGCAAGAAGACCTTCGCCGCGCGTCTTGCGCAATCGCTGCTCTGCGAGGCTCACAAGGACGGCGTGCTTGGGTACGACGGCACGTGCGCGTCGTGTCGCCTTTTCGCAGCGGAAGGCGCACGCCATCCGGATTTTCTCGAGCACGTTGGAATTTTGAAGATCGGCGATGCTGATGCTGCGATGGGATTCTATGAAGGCGAAGATCTCACCGCGCGCGATCTCGTGCGTCAGCTCTCGATGCAGTCGTACAGCGGCGGCATGCGCGTGTTGTTGCTCGGCGATATCGATTTCGCAACGCACCACGCCGCCAACGCATTGCTGAAGTTTTTCGAAGAGCCGCCGCGCGGCGTGATCCTGATCCTCACGTCGGCAACGCCGGGACGGCTGCTGCCGACGATTCGCTCGCGCGTCGTAGACCTGCGCTTTCCTCCCCTCGCACAAGCGCAAGTACGCGAAATCTTGCTGCGCATGGGCTACGATCAAGAGCACGCGCAACTTGGGGCGTCGCTCGGACAAGGGAGCGTCACACGCGCGGTTGCAGCGCTCGGTAGCGAGGATGAGACTCTGCGCTCGCAGGTTGCTACGTGGTTCTTTCGCGTGGTCGACGGCGAGACGCCTGAAGAAGGCTGGGCGAATCGCGAGACGCTCGACGAAGGCCTCGACGTAATCAAATCGCTCGTGCGCGACTGGACTGCGCTAGCCACTGCGGGCGACCGCGCGCCGCTGATCAGCATCGATTACGCCGACGAATTGCGAAGGCTTCCCGCGCTTGTGCCGGCGGCAGCGATTGCTGTGATCGGCAAGCTCGATGACGCGCAGCGCCTTGCACGCACGAACGTAAGCCCAACGATGGTGAGCGAGATCGTACGGATGGCGCTCTCGGGGAAGGGTTAGTAGTAGCCGCGGAACGCCGTTTCGTCATACGTGACGGCGAACGGAAACGCGAGGTATGCGAGCACGATGGCGCTGAGAACCGCGCCGCCGACTTTGTAGGTTATCGCTCCGTATGGTGCCAGCGGTAGCAGGGCATAGACCGGCAGATAGATCCACAGTGCGATGAACACGATTGCAAGCACAACGCACGCCGGCCAGTTGGCGCGTACCGCACGAATCGAACCGGAGATCGCGAGACCGCCGGGCAGTCCGCCGATCGCGGCAGCCGGGATCGTCAGAATCAAGAAGAAGTAGGCGATCAATTGCAGGGCAATCGAGAGCACGCCGATCCCAAGAAACTGCCCGATATATTGCGCGATCCAGGTCACGAATTGGAAGCCGATCGCGGCCAGTAAGATACCACCCGATTTGCGGCGCGTTTCATCCCACGCATCGCCGAAAGTGGTGCGATAGCCGCGTGCAATATTGTTCGCTTGAATGACCGCGCCGCCGAAGGCGAAGAGATAGACGATTTGGACGACCATCTGGAAGAGGCCGGCGCCGAAGCCGCCGAGTGGATCCGTAAAGAGCGTGCTCCAGTACCAGATGAACAGGTCGATTGCCGCGGCCGCGAGCGGCAGCAACAGGATCGACGGATGGCGTACGAGGTGGACGAACGCCTGCCCGTAGATCGCCACATTGACGTTGGGTCCACCACGCCGCGCCATGCTAGCCTCGTGCTCCGGCGAGCGCGTGATGGCACGAACAATCCGCTTTTAAGTCGATCTTCTCGATGATTTTCCCGATGGCGTTCTTTACGCGATCGTTGTTCTTCTTGAAGACTTCCATAACTTCGTGATGAGACACCGGCGGAATGCCCTCGATACCGACGTCGTAGTCGGTTATCAACGAGATGTTCACGAAACAGATCTCCGCTTCACGCGCGAGATAGGCCTCGGGATACTGCGTCATGTTGATTACTTCCCATCCCTGGCTCTGAAACCACTGCGACTCCGCACGCGTCGAGAAGCGCGGGCCTTGAATTACGACGACGGTGCCGCGCGGGTGCGTCTCGATGCCGAGCGACTTGAGCGCATCGATCGCAATCGGGCGCAGCGTCGGACAGTACGGATCGGCAAAACTGACGTGCGTCGTGATCGGGCCGTCGAAGAACGTATCTTTGCGCCCACTCGTTCGATCGACGAGTTGGTCGCACACGACCATCGAGCCCGGCTTGACCTCTTTCTTAAGCGAACCGCAGGCATTGGGTGCAATGATGAACTTGACGCCGAGCGCCTTCATCGCCCAAAGGTTGGCGCGATAGTTGATCGACTGCGGTGGAAAGCGGTGATCCTTGCCGTGCCGCGGTAGAAAGGCGACTTTCTTGCCCGCGATCTCCCCGAGCGCGACCTTGTCACTCGGTGCACCGTACGGCGTCTCGATCCAGACCTCACGCGCGTTTTCGAGCAGCGAATAAAAGCCCGATCCGCCAAAAACGCCGATATCGGCGCGTTCCTGCGTTTCCATAATCTCCGTTCTGTGGGAAGTGATTTTGCCTGCGGATGCTTCGAGGTGCGGGAAGCGGACCCTCGAAAGCGCCCCTCATGCGTCTCTTACTCGCCTTGTGCATATTTGGTGTCACCTTTGCCGGGTGCAGCCGCACCATCGGGACCCCGGCCGGCGAGCCCACGCCGGCGCTAACCGTCGACGACATCGTCGCCGTGCATCCGGTTACCGGCACGCCGCCGCGCGCGTTCAGCTGGTCGCCCGACGGCTCGCACTACGCATATTCGGTTGCCGGCGCACGCGAAAACGATCCGCCGATACTCTACGTCCACGATATGCGCACGGGTCGCGACAGCAAGCTGGTTCCTGCGAAGTCGGAAGTGCGCGGCACGCGCTCGCGCGCAATCGCGCAGATCGCCTGGTCGGATGACGGCTCGCACATCGCGTTTCTCAACGCCGGCGCGCTTCACGTTGCGCGGGCTGACGGCAGCGACGACCACGTGATTGACCGCGATGCGGATGCTCCACAATGGTCTCCGGACGGAATGCGCGTGGCATACGTGCGCGCTAACGATCTCTACGTATCTGGGGTCGCCGCAGGCGCAGCGCCTAAGCGCTTGACCACGGACGGCTCGAAAACGCGCATCAACGGTGATCCGGACTGGCTGTATAGCGAAGAGATGGACGTCGAAAACGCCTTCCGCTGGTCTCCCGATAGCACGTCGATAGCGTATCTCTCGTTTGACGAATCACCGATCACACCGTTCCCGATTCAAGATTATCTCGTAACGCCGGTCAACGATGTGGAGGAACAACTCTACCCGCTTGCGGGCGGAAAAAATGCGCGTGTCTCCTTGCGTCTTGTCGATACCCGGACGACCGCATCGCGCGTGCTCTACGACGGTGGCCCGAAGGACGAGTACGTCCTCTCGTTCACCTGGACGCCGGACTCAAACGCGATTGTCGACGAGATCGTCGATCGTCCGCAACATCATCTATGGCTCGAAAGTTTTCCGCGAGCCGGGGCAGCGCGCACCGTGTTGAGCGAATCGGATGCACGCTTCGTCGAGGTCGTGCAACCGCCGGTCTTCATGCAGGATGGGAAGTCGTTCTTATGGCTTTCACCGCGCGGCGGCGTACAAGCGCTCTATCGCGTCGATTATGGGTCTGGGCGCGCGACGCGTCTCACCGGCAATTACGCGGTTGAGTCCGTTCGCCGCGTCGATGAGCGCGACAAGGTTGCATACGTCTCCGCGCTCTATCCGACACGGCGTGACGAGTCGCTGCTTGCGGTTCCGCTTGCCGGCGGAACGGTACGCAACCTCACGCCGGGCGCGGGATCGCACGTCGTAGTCATGCCCGAGAAGAGCGGCGACTACTTCATCGAGACCATATCGTCGGTCTCGCTCGCGCCGTCGATCGTGCGTCGCAACCTCGACGGCTCGCGGACCGACATGCTCTTCCAAACGCCGGACCTCGCGAAGTACAACCTTGCAACCACGAAGCTTATCGAGATCCCCTCGAAATGGGGACCGCTCGACGCGTTGCTCACGGTGCCGAGCGATTTCGATTCGTCGAAGAAGTACCCCGTAATCGTAACCGCCTATGGCGGACCGCTCGGCGTAACGCGTGGCACCGCTGCTAATGTATGGCCGGGACTACTGCCGACGCTCTTCGCGCAGCACGGATTCATCTCGTTTACGGTCGACGGCCCCGCATCGAACAACGATCGCGCTGCGAACGCGCGGATGTTCTCGTCGAGCATGGGCGAGATCGCGATGGCCGGCCAGCTTGCCGGCGTTGCGTGGTTGAAATCGCAGCCATTCGTCGACGCTTCACGCCTTGGACTTTATGGATGGAGCTACGGCGGCTATCTCACATCGTTCACGCTCACCCATGCCCCGGATGTGTTCGCCTCCGGCATTGCCGGCGCGCCGCCGGCCGATTGGCGCTACTACGACTCCGCGTACACCGAACGCTATATGGGCATGCCGCAAACCAACGCGGCCGCGTACAACCGGACGTCGGTCCTGCCCGCCGCCGACAAACTCGAGGCGCATTTGCTCATCCTTCAGGGAACCTCTGACGACAACGTGCACTTGATGAACTCGATCTCGCTGGTGAACGCGTTTACCAACGCCGGAAAACTCGTTGATTACTACGTGTATCCGGGCGCGCGCCACGGACCGACGAAAATCGCGCAACGCCGCGACATTGACGCACGCATGCTGCGATGGTGGGAAGAAACGCTGAAGTAGCGTTAGCGGTTGAAGTCGGACGGTTTGAGGTCGTCGAGGAACTTCTTGAAGCGCGACATCTCGGAGTCATCGACCGGCTTCTTGTCGGGCGTCGATTCTTCGAGCACGATCTTATCGGTGACATAGATCGGCGCTTTCATACGCAGCGCGAGCGCGATGCCATCCGAGGGACGCGCATCGATCTCTTGCAGTTCGCCGTCGCAACGCAGGATCAACTTCGCATAGAACGTCGAGTCTTTAATGTCGTGAATGATCACTTGCTCGAGTGTCGTCTCGAGTGACTCGAGGATGTTGCGCATGAGATCGTGGGAGAGCGGTCGGGGGACCGCGGCGCCTTCGAGTGCGAGTGCGATTGCCGTCGCCTCGAACGGCCCGATAAGAATCGGCAGGTAATGCGAGCCGTCCATATCCTTGAGGATCACGACCGGATCGTGGGTGAGGAGGTCGATCCCGAGCTTGTCGACCTTCATTTGGCGCATAGCATGGTATCCGACGCCCCCGCGCCAATCTCATGCCCGCTATGGCCCTCTCCTGCGGTATCGTCGGCTTGCCGAACGTCGGCAAGTCGACCATCTTTAATGCCCTTACTCGCTCTGCGCAAGCGCTGGCCGCGAACTATCCGTTTGCGACGATCGAACCGAATGTGGGAGAAGTCGCAGTACCCGACGACCGTCTGCAGGTACTGCAAGCGCTCGTACATGGCGAGCGCATCGTGCCCGCAACCGTTCGCTTTGTCGATATTGCCGGGCTCGTGCGCGGCGCCTCGACAGGACAGGGTCTAGGCAACGCCTTTCTTAGCCACATACGCGAGACCGACGCGATCGCGATGGTTGTGCGCTGTTTCGAAGACGACAATGTAACGCACGTCGAGGGAAGTCCCGACCCCGCGCGCGACATCGAAATAATCGGGATCGAACTTGCGCTTGCCGATCTTGCCACCATGCAGAAGCGCCTTGACAAACTCGAGCGTGAAGCGCGAGCCGATGTCAAACGACGCCCGGCTCTGGAAGCCGCAAAGAATCTCGTCGCAACGCTCGAGGCCGGCAAGCCCGCGCGGAGTTTTCCCCCGCATAGTGTGGAACGCGAAGTGGCGCGCGAGTCATTCTTGCTAACAGAAAAGCCGTTGCTCTACGTTGCAAACGTGGATGAAGCGCAGATCGGTAAGCCCGGCCCGCTCGTTGACGCCGTGAAAACGATCGCGCGAAGCGACGGCAGCGGGGTCGTTGTGCTCAGCGGAAAGATCGAATCGGAGTTGGCCGGTCTTTCCGACGAGGAGGCGCGCGAGTTCTGTGCGGAGTTGGGTATCGAACGCAGCGGGCTCGACGAGCTTGCGCTGCGCGTATACGACCTACTTGGCCTGATGACGTTCTTGACCGCCGGCGAAAAAGAAGTGCGCGCGTGGACGATCGATAAGGGCACTAAGGCGCCGCAAGCCGCGGGCAAGATCCACGGCGACATCGAGCGTGGCTTCATCCGCGCTGAGATCGTGTCGTATGAAGATTACGTCGAGTACAAGACTATGGCGACCCTCAAAAACGCCGGCAAAGTCCGCGCCGAAGGAAAAGATTACGTCATGCAAGAGGGGGACGTGGTAAACTTCCTCTTCAATGTTTGAAATCTTAAGACTTTGGTCTGCTTGGCACGTCTAGCGAGCCGAGTTTTCAAGGGACTTTTCCGCAATTTCCCGTAAGTTTTGTGGGTTGAATTCTTTGGAGGCTAATAAGACCCTATGACCACTGCGGTGCGCGAAGTCTCGGTTTTTGGAGACGGCATTGCCTACTTCAACGAAGCAGCCGATCTTCTAGAACTAGACTCGGGAATGCGTCGGATACTTACGCATCCCTCGCGTCAGATTATCTTTTCGATCCCGTTCCAACGCGACAGCGGTGAGTTCGAAGTCTATACCGGCTATCGCGTGCAGTACAACTTCGCGCGCGGGCCGGCAAAGGGTGGTATTCGTTATCACCCCGGCGTGACGCTCGACGAGGTGACGGCGCTTGCGTTCTGGATGACGTGGAAGTGCGCGGTGGTCGATCTGCCTTTCGGCGGCGGCAAAGGCGGCGTGACGTGCGATCCGTCGACGCTCTCGATGAACGAACTCGAACGCATCACTCGGCGCTATGCCGCGGAACTCGTTGAGGTGGTGGGTCCCGATAAGGATGTTCCCGCGCCCGACGTCAACACGACGCCGCAAGTGATGGCGTGGTTCATGGACACGTACTCGATGCACGTGCGCCAAAACGTTCCCGGCGTGGTAACGGGCAAACCGCTCGAGATCGGCGGCTCACGCGGCCGCGTCGAGGCGACCGGCCGCGGCGTGACGATCTGCGCGCTCGACGAGATGCAAGAGATGAACCTGACGCCCGAAAGCGCGCGCGTCATTGTGCAGGGCTTCGGCAACGTCGGGCTCTACGCAGCCAAGCTCTTCGCCGAGCGCGGTTGCAAGGTCGTCGGTATCTCCGATGTGACCGGCGCGTTCTACAACCGGAACGGCATCGACATTCTCGGTGCGGTCGAGCATGCAGCCAAGAATCGAAGCCTCGAAGGTTTCAAAGGCGGCGACCGCATCAGCAACGCGGAGTTGCTCACGTCGGATTGCGACGTGATCGTTCCGGCTGCCCTCGAAAAGGTCTTCACCTCGGAGAATGCGTCCAGGGTCAAAGCGAAATTGATTGTCGAGGGTGCAAACGGTCCGACGACGCCGGAAGCCGACCGCATCTTCAAGCAGAACGGCATCGTAGTGATCCCGGATATCATGGCTAATGCCGGCGGCGTGACCGTCTCGTACTTCGAGTGGGTACAAGACCGGATGGGTTACTTCTGGAAGGAAGACGAGGTCAACGAGAAGCTCGAGGACGTGCTACTCACGAACCTGACGGAGTTGCGCAAGATCAAGAACGCGCGCAATTCGAACTTCCGCACCGCGGCCTACGCACTTGCCATCGACCGCGTAGTGAGAGCGCTGAAGTTGCGTGGAATATACGCATAGCGTTCACGGAAAAGGAAAAGAGCCCGGGCGTTTGCCCGGGCTCTTTCCTTGTGGTGCCGCACGATTCGGCCGAACCGTCTACGGAAGTGGGAACGGGGATGATGGGTTGCCTGCTTTCAACACGTACGGATCGTAGAGATCGGTTGCTGCGATCCCACTGAGCTGCACTGCGCTCAGTGCCGGGATCGTCATGCCGAGTCCTCCGCTGGCAGCCGATGCATCTGCCGTTGCGATGAAGTCATTCGCGATAACGGCATAGCCGGCGTTCGACGGATGTAGTCCATCCCAACTCACCAGCCCGCCGCCGAATTGCAGCGTCAACGGCCCGGGAAGTCCGGGAAGCGTTACGCCGGTCGTCGAGGCTTGCTGGAAGAGCGCGTTGATCTTCACGAGCGCAACTTGCCCCGGAGCTGCAGTCGCGAACTGTTGTGCGACGCCGTCGATGGCTTGATTGTAGCCGGCGTTGACCGCCTGCACCTCCGCTGCAAACGCCGGCGTTAGGTACACGGCACCGAGTCCGCTGCCGGGTCCGCTCGGATCGAGTGCCGGCGTCGTGCAGGTTGCGGGTTGTGCGCCGCATGCCTCGACGATGTCGAGGAAGCCGGTTTCGGTCAGATAGCCGCCTGTCGTGATGCCGTAGGTCGTCGCGACGTACGACACGATCGCACCAGCAGCCGCCGCCGGAATGCCGAGTGATTGCAGATCTGCCGAGAGTTTCGTCTGCGGGAAGAACTGCGGAACCGGATTGCCGGCAGTTGGCAACAGTGTCGGCAGGTCGGCGATGAGGACTTTGGATCCCTTCGCAGTGAGCGACTTGACGATCTGCGTGAGATCGGTCGCCATCTGCGTCGGCGTATCGCTCGTCGGCGCAGTGCCGGCCGAGAAGATGAACTTCAGCAGATCGTTCGCGCCAAGCCACACCGTGGTAACTTTGGGCGACATGCCGGTCGCAACGTTGAGCATCGTCAGGTTGCTGCCATAGGCAGGAGCGAACTCACCGAGCACCGGGAGGAAGAGCGAGTTCTCACTTTGCACGAGTGACTGCAAACCGCCCGATGTTGGGTCATTCGGAAGCGTCGCGTAACCGCAGCCGTTCGTCGACTGCGTTGGCGGCCCTTCGTAGGGTCCGGTCATGTAGATCGCTTCGTGCATCGTGATGCCCGGAACGCCGAGATCGGCGATGCCGGTGCTAGGACTGAGGCGCGTGCCTTGCCAGGTCGATGCGCCGAACGACGCGTTGTTGACGTTCGAACATCCCGATTGCACATTAGCGAAGAGCGTCGTTGCATTCAGTACGATCTGCGTGCCCAGGCCCGGCGCGTTGATCAACGGCAGCACGGCTTGTGATGCGTTGGTTGCATAGCCCGGGCTTCCGAACGCTGAGTGATTGCACGTGGCGCCGGTCGACGTGAGGCAGTCGAACAAGACCGCGAAGAAGCCGTTGTCTTGTCCCGGCGGCACGAGGTTGCCGGGATACGCGGACCCCGAGAACGTCGATTGCGTGCCGAGCATGCCGTCAGCCTGTTCGCCGAAGGTCAAGCTGTCGCCGACGCCGATGAGCAGCGGGCCTCCGAGCGGCGTAGGCGCCGTGGCTGCACCGGTGCCTTTAACGAGTTGCGGCACGTTGCCGCCGCCGCCGCCACCGCACGCCGCAAGTGCTGCGACGGCCGCGAAGGCGAAGAACGCGAGATATTTTTTCATCATGGCGCCTATCCTTAAAACGGCAGAACGGCGGGTGAACCGACGCCGAATTGCAGCTGGAATTGCGTGGCCTTGAGGCCACCGACCGCCGGAACGGTATTCGCGCTGCACGGCAACGCGTAGCATTGGAAGTACTTCACACCGTAGGGGCTGTAGTTCGTGGGTCCGCCGCTATTGAGCACGAATTGCACGTACCCGGTCTTGCCAAGACGTTCGGTCGCGCCAAGGAAGTACGCCACGAGATGCTGCGCGTACGGATCGGTCGGGAGATAGTCCCGTGAACTCTGCGGCTCGTAGAACAGCCGGAGATTCTTGTTGACGCTGTACTCGAGATACAGGATCTGGTAGAGCTGCGCCGTGTTCTGCAGGTTGACGCCGTTGAGATGGTTGAGCCACGTTGGCGCCAGCGTGAACGTGCCGAAGAATTTCGGCGACTTCAGGAACGGCAGGGTGAATGCGACTGACCAGTACTGCGCGCTGCGCGTCGGCACTCCGGTTACCGGCAATCCGTTGTTCGGATTGACGAATGGCACGACGTCGCTGCCGGGCTGTCCGGACTGGTTGATCTGTGACCAGCGCGAAACGTACGTCGGCGATATCACAAGCGGCACCGGGTAACGGCCCTTGATGACGCCGAGCAGCACCAGCTTTTCATAGCTAAGCAGCAAGAACGAATCTTTGGTGGTCAGGTCGAGATTCTGTGCGCCGCAACCGTTGGCAGTAGTGCCGTTGAGGTTTACACAGCCCGCTGCGGGAAGTCCGGCGGGTAAATAGAGCGGTACGGTTCCACTATTGAAGCCGTACGGATAGTGTTGCAATTGGTAGAACGATGCGACGACGCGCGACGTCGGATCGAATCCGTAACCGATCATACCGTCCATACCGCCCTGCGACCACTTCCCTTGGGCAGTTCCGATATCGCCGAACGGATATGCGATTGAAAGGTCATAGAAATAGGTGAGCCCGGTCGGGAGACCCAATTGCGCGGGGCCTCCGACGGGTAGCTGACTGACGGGAGGCACTTGCGCGACTGTCGGCTGCAGATTGTCTTGTTGTTGCGTCTGCGGCGTCGGTTGCGGTTGCGCTTTCCTGGCATCCATGGCGTTGCGGATCGCCGTATTTGCGCCGCTGACAACGCCGGTTGCGAGCGCTTGGCTTTGGTCGGCCGATGCCGGCACGACGGAAAAACCGAACGAGACAGCAACAAGTAGTGCTGCGCTCGCCCGGGTGAGGCTTTTGAGCATAGACGTCTCCAAACTCGAGGTCCGGACTATTAAAAGTATCAGCTTCCGGCTTGCGTCAACTTCGGGGTTAAGAAGTTCAAAACCCTCGTTGTTTGGAGCGCTTTTGCAGCGGTTTCGGGGCGGTTTCGGACTAGTCTCCAGCCACTGGAGCGGGCAATTTTGCTGTGTCTGCGATACCACCGCGTGGCTTACCATCGGTCCGCGTGCGGCCGCGCAGTTCGAGCCCCTTGATGATCACATAGAGCACCGGCGTGATGGCCAGATTGAGGAACGTGGAGAGCAGCATGCCGCCAAAGACGACGGTTCCGAGCGAATGACGCGCCGCGCTGCCCGCGCCGCTTGCAAGAACGAGCGGAATGACGGCGATGATGAATGCGATCGACGTCATCAGGATCGGCCGCAACCGTACCTGCGCGGCGCGCAGAGCCGCCGTCACGACGTCCGCGCCGGCGCGTAGCTGCTGATTCGCAAATTCCACGATCAAAATCGCGCTCTTACTGGCAAGACCGATCAACATCACGTAGCCGACTTGCGCATACACGTCTTGGGAAACGTTTGCGTACAGAAGTGGCAGCGGCAGATGTCGCAGGTTGATGAAAACCAGCGCGCCGAGCAGCGCTGCCGGCACTGCAAGCAGCACGATCAGGGGATCGATCCAACTTTCGTACTGCGCCGAGAGCACCAAATAGACGAAGATCAGGCCGAGCAAAAAGATTAGCGCGCTTTGTGCGCCGGCGGCGATCTCGTCAAGTTGTAACCCAGACCATTCGTAAGTAATGCCGCGAGGAAGCACTTTCGCGGCAATCTGCTGCGTCGCGTCGATTGCTTCACCGGAACCGTGGCCGGGCGCCGCATTTCCATTGATTTCGATGTTGCGATAGAGATTGTAGTGGGTGATGATCGGCGCGGTCTGCGTCATCTTCTGGTTGACCATAGCGGCGAGCGGCGTCAGCCCGGCGCCGGTTGCGTTGGTGTTCGACGTCGGACTTATCGGCGTGCCGGTCGTTGAAGAGCGCACGGAGAGGTACTGCAACGCCGCCGGGTCATTTCGATACGGCGCGTCGGCCTGCACGATCACCTGCCACGAACGGTTCAAGTAGGTGAAGTTGTTGACGTAGAGCGAGCCGAGGTCCACCTCCATCGTGGTGAATACGTCGCTGAGATTCGCGCCAAACGATTCGACCTTGTCGCGATCGACATCGACCTCGAGTTGCGGCGAATTGATGCGGAATTGGGTGAAGACTTGCGCAAGCCGCGGGTCGTGTGCGGCGGCACCCATGATCCCGTAAGCCGCGCCGGCTAACGCCGGCAGGCCGAGATTCCCGCGGTCTTCCAGCTCGAACTGATAGCCGCCGAAACTGCCTACGCCGTTGATTGCCGGCGGATTGAGCGCGAAGATCTGCGCCTCGGGCACGTTCTTGTAGAACATGAAGTTAAGGCGGCCGAGCAACCCGGCGACGGAATGTTGCGGACCTTTGCGCTCGCTCCACGGCTTGAGCAGGGTGAAGATGATCCCGCGGTTCGATGCCGATCCGGTGAAACTGAATCCGGTGACGTTGAAGACGTGAAGAACGTCCGGCTGCGCGCGGATGATCTTTTCGGCCTGAATCGCGATTTGCTGCGTGGCAACAAGCGAAGTGCCCTCAGGCGCTTGTACGATCGTGATGAAGTAGCCTTGATCCTCGTCAGGAATAAACGCGGTCGGCGTCGTGCGGAACAACAATGCGGTGAACGCAAGGGCAAGTAAGAAGACGCCGAACACCGGCCAGCGATTGCGGAACAGCTTCGGTAACGTCTGCGCGTACCAATCGCGGAAGTTATGCAGCCCTATATTGAACCACCGGAAGAAGCCCCAGTTCGACTCCGTATCACCCGTGAGCAAACGTGCGGCCAGTGCCGGCGCGAGCGTGAGCGCTTGAAAAAGCGAGATCACAATCGCTGCTGTGATCGTTAACGCAAACTGCTTGTAGAGCTGGCCGGTGGTGCCCGGGAAGAACGCAACCGGAAAGAAGACCGAGAAGAGCACGAGCGACGAGGCAACGATGGCGCTTTGAATCTCGCGCATCGCTGATATTGTCGGCGCGGTGCCGGACGTGTGATCGTTTTCCATATGGCGAGCGATGTTCTCGATGACGACGATCGCATCGTCGACGACGAGTCCGGCGGCAAGCGTCAATCCGAAGAGCGTGACCGTGTTGATTGAAAAGCCAAAGACCTTCATTACGAAGAACGCGCCAATCAGTGAGACCGGAATCGTCACTGCCGGAATCAGCGTGGCCTTGGGATCCTGCAAGAACAGGAAGATCACCAAGATGACCAGGATGACCGAGAGCACGAGCGTGGTTACGACTTCCTTGATCGATTCACGCACGAACAATGTCGTATCGAACGCCACCTCCCAGCTTATGCCCGGCGGGAAGTTCTCTTGAAGCTGCGCCATCTTCTGTTTGACCAAATCGGCAGTTTGCAGTGCGTTGGCGTCGGGATATTGGAGCACGCCCATACCGACGACATCTTCTTTGCCGTCGAAGCGCAAATCGATCGAGTAGTCCTGAGCGCCCAGTTCGAGCCGCGCGACGTCGCCCAGGCGCGTGAAGCCGCCGTTGGGATTCGGGCGCAGGATGATGTTCGCGAATTGTGCGGGCGTCGAGAGCTGGGTGAGCGCGTCGATCGCGTAGGTGTATTTCTGATTGGGCGAGCTCGGCGCAGCGCCCACGCTGCCGGCGGCGACCTCGACGTTCTGCGCCTCGAGGGAGTTCACGACGTCGGTTGCGGCAAGACCCTCGCCCGCCAGCTTCTGGGGATTGAGCCAGATGCGCATCGCGTATTGGCGTTGCCCGAAAATGCGCACTTGCGAGACGCCGGCAATACGCGAAATATCGTTGACGACGTTGAGCTGGGCGTAGTTGCTCAGGAACAGTTTGTCGTACTTCGGGTTGTTGGACTTGAGCGCAATACCCATGACGAACGCGCCGGAGTTCTTCGAAACCGTCACGCCGACTTGCTGCACGGTTTGCGGCAGCAGTCCGACCGCGGACTGGACGAGATTCTGCACGTCGGCTGCGGCGATGTCGAGATTGGTCCCCAAGTTAAAGGTCGCAGTGATCGTCGAAATGCCTTGTGCGCTGGTCGAGCTGATATACCGAAGGCCTTGCGCCGAGTTCACCGCGGTCTCGAGCGGGTTGGTGACTTGCGCTTCAACGGCTTGGGGGCTCGCGCCCACATAGGATGCGGTAACCGTTACGACCGGCGGCGCGATCTGCGGGTACTGATCGATCGCGAGCGTCGGCAATACCACCAACCCCGCGATCAGTATGATGATCGAACAGACTGCCGCAAAGATCGGCCGGAAAATGAAGAAACTGCTCATTATCTCCCGCTACAGGTCGGTAAAGGCTTGTTCGGCGTGATAGGAGCTGCGCGAGAGCGGGCTTGACACCACCTGATGGAAGCCTTTGCTCTTCGCGAGCGCACCGAGGCGGTCGAACTTCTCGGGTGTTACGAACTCCACGACCCGAAGATGCTTCTTCGTCGGTTGTAGGTACTGCCCAAGGGTAAAGATGTCGACGCCGATTTCGCGCGCATCATCCATCGCGGTTTCGAGCTCCTCCTCAGTTTCGCCGAGTCCGATCATCAGTGACGTCTTCGTGAAGCGTTCGGGCGCGCGCGACTTTGCGTGCTCGAGAACGCGCAACGATTGATCGTAGGTCGCGCGTTTGTCGCGTACGCTCGGTGTAAGCCGGCGCACGGTCTCAAGGTTGTGGGCAAAGACGTCGGGACGCGCGTCCATCACGATATCGAGGGCGCGCAGGTCGCCGCGATAGTCGCCGCTGAGGATCTCTACCTTCGAACCGGATACGCGTTCGTGAATCGCCCGCACCGTGTTAGCGAAGATCAATGCCCCGCCGTCGGCGAGATCATCGCGGTCGACGGCGGTGAGCACGAGATATTTCCAACCCAAGTCGCGTACCGCATCGGCAACGCGGGTAGGTTCCATCCAGTCGACGACGCCTTTGGGGTTGCCGGTCTTGACGTTGCAGAAGCGGCATCCGCGCGTACAGGTATCGCCGAGAATCATGATCGTCGCCGTGCCCGCTCCCCAGCATTCGGCGATGTTTGGACAGGTGGCTTCCTTGCACACCGTGTTGAGTGCAAGCGTGTTGACCTTGGCGCGAACCCGCTCGTAGTCTTCGCCCGACGGCAGTGCAACGCGCAGCCACGACGGCTTGCGCACGTGGGCCGGTTTGTCGTCACCGATCAGACTGATTTCGATTGCCATACTATGCGGCTTGCCGAAGCCTCATCCCGAACTCGCGCTCGAGCTCCTCAACCAAGACGGGCTTGACCTGGTCGATTGTGACATCGCATCCCATCTCGTGCGCGATCGACGTGATGCCGCGATCGGTCAACCCGCAGGGGTTGATAAGGCGGTCGTAGTCAAGCGCGGTGGAAACGTTGAGCGCGATGCCGTGCAGCGATACCATCTTTTGCACTGCAAGGCCTATTGCGCAGATCTGGTTGCGCCCCACCCATACGCCGGCGTGCTCCCTCCAGCGCTCCGCAGCGATACCGTAGCGCCCTACCGCCGCGACGACGGCACCCTCGAGAGCGCGCACGAGCGGCACGATCTCGCGAAAGCGCTCGAGCTTGCGAATCGGGTAGACGACCAACTGGCCGGGGCCGTGATAGGTGACGTCGCCGCCGCGCTCGATCTCGACCAGGTCGACACCACGGGCCGCCAGCAGCTCGGGCGAGAGCAACACGTTGTCGCGCTTGGCTTGCCGGCCGAGCGTGATCACCGGCGTGTGCTCGACGAGAATCCACGTGTCGGGCTCACGCCCTTCACGCACGGCCTCGTGCAGGGCGTGCTGGATGTCCCAAACCTCGCGGTACGGCCGCACCCCCAGATCGAGCAGCCTAGCAGCGCTCACCATCAAGTCCTAGGACTACTTAGCTCCCACCGGAGTTTTCGGTTTGGGGTTGAGAATATGGATCGCTTTGCTGTGCGCGGCCTCCGCGGCGTCCATGATCGCTTCGGTGAGCGTCGGATGCGGGTGAATCGAAAGGCCGATGTCTTCGAGCGTCGCGCCCATCTCGAGCGCAATCACGCCTTCGCCTATCAACGATTCGGCTTGCGGTGCAACGATGTGCATGCCGAGGAGCAGATCGGTCTTGGCGTCGCCGACGAGTTTGATCAAACCGTCGGTCTCGTTCATCGTGCGCGCACGGCCGCTCGCCGCGAGCGGGAACTTGCCGATGCGTACTTCGTAGCCTTTAGCTTTGGCTTCCTCTTCCGAGTAGCCGATCGTTGCAACCTCGGGATCGGTGTAAACGCAGTTCGGGATGGCGACCGGATCGAACGCGGCGGACTTATCGCCCGAGATAACTTCGGCAGCGACAACGCCTTGTTTCATCGCGCGGTGCGCTAGCAACGGCTGACCGGTGACGTCGCCGATCGCGAAGATGCTCGGAACTTTCGTGCGGCACTGTGCGTCGACATCGATGAAGCCTTTATCGTCGCTTGCAAGGCCTGCCGCGGCCAGGTTGAGCGTGTCGGTGACCGGGCGGCGTCCAACGGCGACTAGCACCATGTCGAACTCCCGCGTCTCGTCTTTACCGTTTGTGCCTTCGCCGTTGAATGTGGCTTTGACCGTCTTGCCGGCTTTCTCGATCTTGCCGACCTTCGTGTCAAGCATAATCTCAACGCCTTGCTTCTTCAGAATGCGCCCGAGCGTCTTGGAGATCTCGAGATCGGTGCCGGTGAGGATTTGCGGCAGTGCTTCGATCACGAGCACCTTCGCGCCGAGGCGCGTGTAGACGGTCGCGAACTCGAGACCGATCACGCCACCGCCGACGATCAACATGGTCTTGGGAATACGCTTGACTTGCACGGCATCGTCGGAATTGATGATGTACTCGCCGTCGTGCGGCCACGCTTTGACGTCGATCGGTGCCGAGCCGGTCGCAATCACGACGCTCTGCGTCTTGATCGTATCGGTTCCACCCTCTTTGTTCTTGACGACGATCGTCGCCGGATTTTTGAAGCTTGCGTCGCCGTACAGAAATTGCACGCCGTTACCTTTGAACAGCGTCTTGACGCCACCGACGTTTGCGTTGACCACATCGGTCTTGAACTTCGCAACGCCTTCGCGCTCGACGTCGGCCTTAGGGACCTTCAACCCGATTGCACCGGCGTGATCGATTTGCCGGATCACTTCGCCGACATGCAGCAGCGCTTTGGTCGGGATACATCCCCAGTTTAAACAGACGCCGCCGACCTCGTCGCGATCGATACAGATCACGCTTTTGCCGAGCTGGGCGAGCCGGATCGCGGCGTGGTATCCGCCCGGGCCCGCGCCGATGACGACCGCATCAACTTGGTGTTCAGCCACTGCACTGTGCTCCTGAATGGTGAGGGTGGGAGGGCAAGCCCGCCCACTATACCAGGTTTCGCCGGAGTCGGCTTCGACCTATCCCGCGATCAGCAGCTCGCCCAGGGTCGAGCAGAAGCGAGCAAGATCCAGCGTGGCGGCCTGCCGAACGGCCTCGGTGAGCTCTTTAGGCGAGAGCTGCGCTGCAAGGCGTGCCTCGTCCGCAGTGACGTCGGCGGCGAAGATCCCGAACGCGACCAGCGCGCGCTCGCTGCGGTAACGGCGGGCAGCGGCAAGCACGAGTGACGCGCTATGCGCGTTTCCGCCCGCGAGCAAACGCCGCGCGGTGACTTCGGCAAGGCGCGCGATGTAGAGTGGTTGCGGCGAACGGCGCAACAGATCGGTCGCTACGAGCAATTGTTTGGTCGCATCCGCAAGATCGCCACGGGCAAGTGCGATGCGCGCGAGCGTTTCGTGCACCCACGCGATCATCGTTGGACTTGCGTTTTCTTCAAAGCGTTCGATCGCATCGTGCGCGTGGCCGACGGCCGCATCGTATTCTGCCATCGCATACTCGACCTCGGCGACGTCGCCGAGGGCAATGCCGCACAACGCCGGCGGCCCTTCGCGTTCGAGCGTTGCAATCGCTTTGCGCAGGATCTCGAGCGCACGCGTATGTTCACCAAGTCCCTCGTAGAGGATGTTGGCTTGGTTTATCCGCGCAGTTGCGACGCCACGCTCGTGACCGACCTGCTCGTAGAAGCGTATCGACGTTTCGACATACATCGTGGCGTCCTCGAAGCGGCCCGTATTGAGCGAAGCGACTGCGAGCGCGTTGTAGGCGCGAGCGAGTCCGAGTTGATCGCCCGCGATCGTGAACGCCGAGATCGTCAACGGTCCGGTCTCGACCATGCGATGATAATCCGAGGCTGCGTTCATAACGCACAGCCCCAAGAAGTAGATGCGTCCGCGCAGTTGCGCGTTCAAACGTTGCGCGACCGATTCAAAGCGCTCGATCCAGCGCAGCCCTTCGCTAAAGCGGCCGCCTTCGGCCCAGATCTGCATCATTGCGCTCAAGACGTCGTCGATCGATCCCAAGCGGTCTTGCGGACGTTTTAGCGCCCAGGCCAGCGTCGCGCAAAGATCGGCGTAACGCGCGTGCAAGCGTGCCACCGCGACCGCCGCATTGCCGGTGCGAATCTGCGACCAAAGCGTGGACGCAACCGCGTTCATGCGTAGCGCAAAGGCATCATCGAGCGCTTTACGATTGCGCAGCGCGGCCAGCATTCGCGTTGCAACCGCGCGTATGGGCAGGAGCATGCGGTAGCCGAACTCCGTGGTCATCGCTAGCGAGTTGAGCACCAACTCATCGAGCGCCGTGCGTACCTCCTCTCGCGTGAGGTCACCGAGCGCGCAGAGGTCGTCTTCGTCGAACTCGTCGGCATAGAGCGAAGCCTGCGCAAAAGCACGCTTTGCACCATCGCTCAGTTGCGAATGGGTCCACGAGATGACATTGCCGATAGTACGGTGACGCGGATCCGAACCACGCGTCGAGCGCAGCTGATAGGGGCGTAGCTCCCCGAGTTCGTCGGCCAGCAACTCGAGCGAGAGTGACGCTAAACGCGCCGCCGCGAGATCGAGCGCGACGGCTAAGCCGTCGACCCGCTCGACGATCGTGCTCACCGTTGCCAGCGTGTCCTCAGTGATCTGCGATGCATCGAGCTCGGCGCGCGCGAGAAAAAACGCGGTGCCGTCATCGATCGAGAACGGCTCGACCTCGAATACTGCTTCGTCGGCGTAGTCGAGCCGGCGTTGGCTGGTTGCGATCACCGTGACGTGCGCGAGCGTGCGCATGGTGTCGATCAGCGCGGACGTTTCGTCGGGAGCATGTTCGCAGTTATCGAGCGCGATCACCACATGCCGGTCGCGCAGACGGTCGGCCAATGTGTCTTGCGGCGAACGCCCCGGCTCTTGCGAGATGCCGAGCTGGCTCATCACGGTTCCGACCACGGCTTCGGGCATAACGCCGGCCAGCGGAACGTAAACGCACTCGGTCGCGCGCTCGCGCGCAAACCGCGTGACCGCTTCGTGCGCAAGGCGCGACTTACCGACGCCGCCGGGACCGACGAGCGTGAGCGCGCCGCCCCGCTTCAAAAAGGCGAGAAGTGCGCGAAGTTCGTAAGCGCGTCCCACAAAGGGCACGCGCATGTCGACTGCGTGGTAGTCCAGCACCGCACTTAGATTGTCGGCAAGCCTTGGGTAGAGGTTCATCGAAAATGGCCCCCGTCAATGCCCAACATTGGATGGTCTGGGGTCATGCCCGAGCTCGACCGTGAATCGATTGTCCCACTCTACCGTCAGATTTACGAGCATCTGCGCGAGGCGATTTTGGCGGGCACGCTTCCCGAGTCGACTCGCCTGCCGCCGGAGCGGACCATGGCCGAGCGGCTGAACGTCAACCGCAGTACGGTAGTCCACGCCTACCGGGAATTGGTCGGCGACGGCCTGATCGAGCAACGGGTCGGCTCGGGCTCGCGAGTCGTGCCCCAGCTGCGGGGCGGGCAGCCCGAGCGCGCCGCGGGGGTACCGTGGTGGATCACGCTGCCGCCTTGGCGCGTCGGCGAATTTCCCAACATTCTCGGGGAGCTGGCGGCAAAGCAAGAAGCGGGGCGGATCTCATTCGTCCAAGGCGTTGCACCCGACGAACCCTCGCCCCTCGGCGAGCTCGCCAAGTCGTTCGAACGGGTCGCACGCGATCCGCGCTTCGTGCTCTCGTACGGTGATTCGGAAGGCTACGAATCGCTGCGCGCGGCGATCGCTACACGGATGAACGCGCGAGGCGCCGGCGCGATCGTGCCGAGAAACGTGATCGTGCTGACTGGCTCAACGCAGGGCATCATGGTCATTGCGCAATCACTTGCCGAGCCGGGCGATGAGATCATCGTCGAATCACCGTCGTACCCGGGCGCATTGCAGATCTTCCAGATCAATGGTTTGCGCGCGATCCCCGTGCCGGTCGATGAAGACGGCATGCGCGTCGACCACGTCGAGGCGATCCTGCGCACGCGCCGGCCGCGCTTCATCTATACGATGCCGTCGTTGCACAATCCGACCAACGTAACCATGAATGCAGACCGTCGCGAGCGCCTTGCCACGATTGCGCGACGCGCCGGCGTGCCGATCATCGAAGACGACCCGTACGGACCGCTCTCGACGCACGGATTGCCACCACTGGTTAGTCTGGCGCCGGATCACGTTGTCTACCTTTCGACGTTTTCGAAGACTATTGCGCCGAGCTTGCGCGTCGGCTGGCTTTCCGCGCCACGTATGATTCTCGAGCGCCTGCTGCTGCGCAAGCAAGCCTACGACATGGCGACGAGCTTGTACGTGCAGGCGGCGATCGTCGACTATCTCGAGCACGGCTACGACGCGCATGTCGCGCAGCTACGGGAGGAGTTGCTGTTGCGCCGCACGCTGGCAGATGACGCGATCGCAAAAAGCTGGCCGCACGCGGTGCGCGTGAGCAGCGCGACGGGTGGATTCTATTTGTGGGCTACGACCCCGCGCGAGTTACGTGCACGCGCGCTGCTCGACGTCTCGGAGCGCTTGGGGGCATCGTTTCTCTTCGGCGAGGCGTTTTTTGCCGACTCCGGCGGCGACCACTACTTTCGCCTTGCACTGACCGCGGTCGCGCGAAATCAGATCGGTGAGGGCATCCGGCGCATCGGCGAAGCGATGGCGTCGCTGCGTGCGTAAGGCGTTGCTCGAATGGTACGCACGGCACGGGCGTACGACCCTGCCGTGGCGCATCGTACGGAATCCGTACTACACGCTGGTCAGCGAGTTCATGCTGCAGCAGACGCAGGTTGACCGTGTCGTACCGAAGTTTGAAGCATTTGTGACGCGCTTTCCGGATATTCCCGCGCTCGCGCGCGCGAGTTCGGGCGAGGTCTTGCGCGAATGGCAGGGTTTGGGCTACAACATGCGCGCGTTACGCCTGCATGAAACGTCGCGGGTCGTTGCGGATCGCTTCGCGGGTGTAATGCCTTCCGAGTCGCATCTGCTTCGGCAGTTGCCGGGCGTCGGGCCATATACTGCCGCTGCGATCCGGGCGTTCGGGTTCGATCTTGATGATGCGCCGCTCGACGTGAACGTCCGTAGGATCGTACATCGCGTCTTCTACGGCATCGAATTTCCGTCAGTGGCGAAGACGAGCGAACTCGACGAGCGGGCGCGCGATATGGCCGCGCCAAACCACGCACACGATTGGAACTCCGCGATGATGGACTTGGGTGCGACGCTCTGCACGGCGCGCGCACCGAAGTGCTTGATCTGCCCGCTGCGCGATGCATGCGCCGCCGCGCCGATCGATGCCGCAGTGTTGGAGCGTACGCGCCGCGAGCATGCCAAGGCGCCATCACCTCAAAACGCGATTCCATGGGAACGCACCACGCGCTTCGCTCGCGGGCGTATCGTGGATCGCTTGCGCACTTTGCCGCCCGGACAGCGCATTTCGTTGCTCGACTTACACGGCGACTTGCAGCCATTGATGCCGGAACGGTCGCTGGAGGATGTCCGCAACCTCGTCGCAATATTGGAGCAAGACGGACTGATTGCCCGCGACGGCGAGGCAATCGCCCTGCGCGACTGAGTAACACACTAGAGGGTATCACGATGCGTTTTTTGGCGGCCTTCATCTGCCTTGCGATGTGCGTGGCGGCGATACCCGCTGCGGCTTATGATTTTTCCGACGCGCGCAAAGTCGTCGGCGTCGCCGATCCGCGGATCTCGCCCGACGGCACGCGCGTGGTGTACGTGCGCAGCAAGGCCGACTTCAAGAACGACCGCAGCGATCGTCAGCTCGAGCTGATCGACGTGCGCACGCACGCCCAGCGCCAGCTCACGTGGGATCGCAAGGGCGTTAGTTCGCCGATCTGGTCGCCGAGCGGCGACGCGATCGCCTTCACCGCGCTTGACGGCGACGCAAAGAACCCACAGTCGCAGATCTTCGTGTTGCGCATGGATGGCGGCGATGCCGAGCAGATAACGCACGCAAAGAACGGTGTCGGCGGCTTCGCATGGAGCCCCGACGGCCGACGCTTTGCGTATGCAATGCAGGACGACGATCCCAACCCCGATGCGAGCAAAACGCATCTCGACGCTTTCCAGGTCGAAGACAACGACTATCTCCATCGCGCGGGCACGCCACCCGAGCACCTATGGATCTGCGATGCCGACGGTTCGCACGCGCGCCGGCTCACCAGCGGTTCGTGGAGCATCGCCGATGTCAATCCGGGCGGCGGCGGTGCGCTTTCGTGGGCGTCCGACTCCAAGACGATCGCAGTCGAACACTATCCGACGGTTTTCGTTGGCGATTCGCTCGCGGCGCACATCGAACTGGTCGACGCGCAGAGCTGTGCGCGGCGCGCCCTCATTCCAGGCGAATCGCTCCAGAACGATCCTAGCTTCGCGCCGCACGGCAATCTCGTGGCCTATGCGCGCAACACCAACGGCGACTACACGCAAGGCATCGATCTTTACGTCGCCGATATCGCTGGTCATCGCGTCGGCGACTTGCGCTCGCAGCTCGATCGCAACGTTAACCGTTCCGTATGGGATGCGCGCGGCGACGCACTTTGGGTCTCGACGCCGGATGGTACGAATACCTCGTTATGGTATTGGCCGCTGCATGGCCACATCGCGCGCGCGGACCTCGGCAGCCTGCAGCCGCTTTTCTTGGGCAACACCTCGAGGGATGGCGTCCTCGTCTTCTCAGGGTCGTCAGCGACGCATCCGAGCGAGGTCTATCTTCTCGCCTCGTCCACAAGCAAGCCGGTAGCTTTGACCGACAACAATGCCTTCGTTGCAAAATCCGGCGTTGCACGCTCGGTCGCGGTCAACTGGCACTCGACCAAGGGAGATTTCAAAGAAGACGGCGTCTTGGTCTATCCACTGCATTATAGCGGCGGCAAAGCGCCGTTGATCCTCTTGATTCACGGCGGACCGCAGGGCGCGTCGACACTGGCTTGGAGCAGTCAAGCGCAAATTTTTGCCGCGCACGGCTTCTTCGTGTTCTCCCCTAACTATCGCGGCAGCACGAACCTCGGCGACGCCTATCAGCATGCGATCACCGACGATGCGGGCGACGGCCCCGGTAAAGATGTGAT
>JBAUEZ010000179.1:0-17676 GCA_049678885.1 Candidatus Aquilonibacter sp.
TCGACGCGCTGCCGGCAGCGCAAGCGCAGACGATTCAGTTTGCGTACTTCAAGGGTATGACGCACACCGAGATCGCAAGTGCGCTCGGCGAGCCGATCGGCACGATCAAGAGCCGCCTCTCGGCCGCATTGCGCACGCTGCGAAGCTCCCTGGTAACGGCCGATGTTTGAACTGCACATCGGCGATCTGGCCGAGCTTTACGTGCTCGGTGAACTCGACCCGAGCGAGCGCGCGGCGGTCGAGGCGCATATCGCAACCTGCATTCAGTGCTTGCGTCATGTCGGTGAGGCGGAAGAAACACTGCTCGCACTCGAGCGCGGTGCGCTCGCGCAGCGGACGCCGGAGGCGCTTGACCGGCGTATGCGATTTAGTGCGCCGCCGGTGCGACGGTATGCGGCGCTCGGGCTGGCAGCCGCGGCCGGGCTCGTGCTCGGCATCCTGACGATGCTGCCCGGATACTTTCACGCGCAGGGGCCTCCGCACGCTGCTCTCGTCGCGATGATCAACAGCCATTTCAACCACGCACAGTTTGCTGCGGTCGGCTCGACGAACGCGCCGAACGCCAAAGTCATCTATGCGCGCGACCGCAGTTGGCTCCTCATCCTGGCCGATGGTTCGGAACGCTACACGGTCTACGCGATCAACGGTACGGCATCAACGCGCCTTGGCGATCTGCAGCCGGAAGGCTCGACGAGCTCGCTCTACGTTGCGCACGTGCCGCTTGCCGACGCAGTCGAACTGCGCGACGGTGCGAAGGTCATCGAACGCGCGGCGCTGCGCTAACCGGCTTGATCGTTCTGGTTTTGAAACAGATTCGGCTCGGCCGGTTTGCGCTTTGCGCGCGCGTCGCGCGGTTCAGCATCGAGCGCGGTTACGCTTCGCGGTGCAAGGTCAATCACACTCGGTTCCGCCAACTCGTCGCCGTCGAGCGCAGCTTCGTCCTTGAGCTTACGCCCTTGTGGTAAGAGGCGCGACTCGTAACTGCCGATGGCCTCGTTGTACGCACCGACCGAACGTTCGAGGGTGCGCCCGATGTTGACGAGCTTGTCGGCAAAGCGCGCCGTGCGTTCGTAGAGCTCGCGGCCAAGCGCAGCGATGCGTTTGGCGTTTTCTTCTTGTTTCACGGCTTGCCAGCCCATCGCGAACGAGCGCAAGAGGCTTATTAAGGAGAGCGGACCGGCGATCAACACACCTTTGTCGAGCGCGTACTCGATGAGCATCGGGTTCTCCGTGCATGCGGCGCTCAAGAATGCTTCACCCGGCACGAACATGATCACGAAGTCGGCGGAGCCTTCATTCAACTGATAGCTGCGTTTGGCCAGCGCATCGACGTGATCTTGGAGGGCACGCGCGTGGCGCTTGACGAGTTCGCGTCGCGATTCGTCGTCGTGCGCTTCGAGTGCGGCTTGCAGCGCATCGATCGGCGCTTTAGCATCGACGAAGACGTGGCGCTCGCCGGGGAGTCGAATTGTCATGTCGGGGCGCCCGCGTCCACCTTCGAACGCGATCGTCTGCTGTTCGTCGAAGTCGCAGTGCGCGAGCATGCCGGCCTTCTCGACGACGTTGCGCAGCTGAATCTCGCCCCATTTGCCGCGCGTCGTCGGACTACGCAGCGCGGTGACGAGCGTCGAAGTTTGGTTGGAGAGCGCGTTGGCGGCCGACTCGATCTTGTCGGCGCGGCTGAGCAGTTGCTCGAGCTGCGCGCGCAGCGCACCCGAGTCCTCGCTGCGTTTGCTCTCGATTTCGCGCACCATGCGATCGAACTCGCCAAGTCGATGCGTCGTGCTTTCGTGCAGATCGTTTTTCGCGCGTTCGACGAGCGCGTCGATGGCGGAGCGCTCGCCGCGCTGGCGCGTGTACATCACGAAGGCGCCGAGGGCAAGACCGATGAGCAGGAAGAGAAGATCGACCAAAGCGTTCACGATTGCAGTCCGAGTTGATCTTTAAAGAAGGCCTGAACGCGCGTCCACGCGTCCTGCGCGGCCGATGCTACATATGAGCTTCGCGTGTCATCGAAGAATGCATGCCCCGCTTCAGGGTAGATCTTCACGTCATGCGGTACTTTGAGCGCGGCTGCCCACGCTTGCACGTCGGCTTCGGGGATGCTCGTATCTTTTGCGCCGTAGCTGCCGCACACCGGAATGGTCATCTTGGCGGGATCGATGTCTTTGACCGCTCCGTAGAATGGTGCAACGCCCACGAACACGTCGGCATTGTCGAGCGCTTGGATGAGCGCGATGTGGCCGCCCATGCAGAAGCCGCTCACACCGAGCTTGGCGCTCGCCGCTTTACCGCGCAGGTGCAGCGCCGCTGCTTTGAGGTCGCCGTCATATTGGTCGCGCTGTAACTTCGCAGCGAACGGCCGGAAGACGCTGAAGTCGGTCGCGCCATCGCCGCTCGGCGCGCCCATGCGGGAGTAGAGATCGGGTGCGATGCACATATAGCCTGCCTTGGCGTAGCGCCGTATCGTGTCGCGCAACTGCTCGTCGACACCCCAGATCGCCATGCAGAGGACGACGCCCGGCGTAGTCGCGGTGAGCTGCTTCGGATAGGCAGCATAGGCGTTCACGGTGCCATCAGGGCGGCTCAGTTGGGCACGCTCGACCGAAATTGTCGGGTCGCTTTCGGGGACGATCGGCGGGTGGGGCGCGCCGAACCCAGTTTGGGCCGGCGCCTGCGCAGGCATCGACGCCGTTGCCGCCGCACCGGCGGCGAGGCCCGTGAATATACGGCGGTTCATCTTCATGATAGGGAGAAGTTCGGAGAACTATGGGCAATCTCTTCCGCACACTCGCCGCGTTGCTTCTCGCCGTCGCGGTTACTGCATGCGCGCACGATGCGCCGCAAGCGACGCTGTCAGCGTCGGCCCCGTCCGATCTACCTACGGGCGCATTGGGTGCGTCGATCGCACTTGGCCGCGACGTGATCAACGACCCGCACAAGTATCTGCCGCGTAACGTCGTCGCAGATATGTCGTGTGCGGCGTGCCATCTCGGCGCGGGGACTGTTGCACGCGGCGGAAGCTTCGTCGGTACATACGGGCGCTTTCCGCAGTGGAACAAACGCGCGCATCGCGTCATCACCCTGCAAGATCGCCTCGCCGAATGTTTTCTCTACAGCATGAATGGACGGCCGCCGGCCTATACGAGCAAAGAGATGATCGGGATGGTCGCCTACATCGCGTATCTCTCGCGCAGCGTAGCGGTCGGCGCACCGCAGCCCACGAGCGATGGCTTCATTGTCCCCCTGCCGTCGGCGTCGCCCGATCTCGCGCGCGGTCAGACGCTCTACACGCAAAAATGTGTGGCCTGCCACCAAGCCAACGGCGGTGGGATCCACGGCGCATTTCCTCCACTGTGGGGACCAAAGTCATTTAACAATGGTGCGGGGATGGCGCACATTGATCGAATGACCGGCTTCGTGATGTACAACATGCCGCAGAATGCGCCCAACACACTCTCGCTGCAAGACGCCTACGACATCTCCGCGTGGGTGCTCGCGCATCCGCGGCCGCGCTTCGTGGGCACGCGGCTCATCTCGCACCCGGCGCAGCCGGCGAAGTTCTTCTAACGCGCGATGTTCGGCTTTCTGCTCGCGCTCGCGGTCGCGGTCGTTGCCGCGGTGCTCGGTCACTTCGCGCCGATCGTCGGCGCGCCGGTCTTTGCAATTCTCCTCGGCGCGGCGATCGCGACCGTGCGTGCGCCGGGGCCTGCGCTCAAACCGGGCATTACGTTCGCAAGCAAACAACTGTTGCAGTGGTCGATCGTACTGCTCGGGTTTCATTTGAGCTTGAGCGAGATCGTGCAAGGCGGAGCGCAGTCGCTGCCGGTGATGCTCGGCACGCTTGCGATCGTGCTGGTGCTCGCATATTTCGTCGGCAAGTGGCTTGGACTCGACCGGGATATTCGCCGCTTGATCGGTATCGGCACGGCGATCTGCGGCGGTTCGGCGATCGCCGCGGTGTCGAGCGTGATCGAGGCCGACCAAGCCGATATCGCCTACGCGCTCGGCGTGGTCTTCCTTTTTAATGTCGTCGCGGTGTTGATCTTTCCGGCACTTGGGCATCTCATGCAGCTCTCGCAGCAGGCGTTCGGCCTGTGGGCCGGCACGGCGATCAACGACACGTCGTCGGTCGTGGCCGCCGCATTTTCCTACGGGCGCGATGCCGGCAATGACGCGGTGATCGTCAAGCTCACGCGCACCACGTTGATCGTACCGATCGTAGTGTTCTATGGCTGGCGCAAGATCCAGCATGCACGTGCCGGCGACCAAGGCATCAATTGGCGCGCAATCATACCGTGGTTCATCCTCTATTTCTTGATTGCGGCGGCGATCAATTCGTTCGGCTTGGTACCGATGGCGGCGCAAGGCCCGCTGCAAGCGCTTGCGCTCTTCTCGATCACCGTGGCGCTCGCGGGGGTGGGCCTCGGCACGGATATGAACAAGATCCGCGCCGCCGGGGTGCGGCCGCTCGTGCTCGGGGCGATCCTTTGGGCGGCGATCGCGCTTTCGAGCCTGGGTTTGGCTCGGCTGTTCCGGGTGGCCTAACCGGGTTCGTCTTCGCCGAACCCATGGCGTTCGGGCTTCGCCCGATCCGCGCGGTCGCCGAGGTCGTATCGATCTGGGCAAGGGCCGGGTTAGAATGGCGGGAAGTCTCTTATCTCGCAACCTAGGACGGAGAATTTAAGAAACGTGGCGGACGCGGTAGTCAAAGTGACCCTGCCCGAGATGGGTGAGTCGGTCACCGAAGGCTCCATCGTCGAGTGGCGCAAGCGCGTTGGTGATCAGGTCAACGAAGGCGACACCCTCGTCGACGTGACCACCGATAAGGTCGATGTCGAAGTTCCCGCAACCGCTGCCGGTGTCATCACGCAGTTGTACGGCAAAGAGGGCGACACGATCGCCGTCGGCGCGACGTTGGCGGAGATCGACACGTCGAAAAACGGCGCCGCGAAGGCCGCTCCAACGAACGGCGCGGGAGCGACTGCACCGCCTGCCTCTGCACCAAAAGGTGCGCCCAAAATCGTCGCGGTGACACTGCCCGAGATGGGCGAGTCTGTTACCGAAGGCTCGATCGTCGAGTTTCGCGTCAAAGTTGGGCAGAGTGTCAACGAAGGCGACTCAATCGTCGACGTAACGACCGACAAAGTCGATGTTGAAGTGCCTGCAACCGCAAGCGGCGTCGTTACGCAGTTGTTCGGCAAAGCCGGCGACACGATCGCCGTCGGTACCAAGCTCGCCGAAATCGATGCTAGTGTCATCCCGAGCCCCTCGACTTCGCTCGGGATAAACTCCGGGAGCGCAGCGACCGTAGTCGAGGGAAGCGCATCGAAGGTTGTGCCGGCCTCTCCGCCGCCTGCTCCAAAAGCACCGGGCGCGGAAATCACTGCGTCGCATCAGGCGCGACGGATCGCAAATAAACTCGAACTCGATCTTTCGTCGATTCGGGGCTCGGGGCCAAACGGCTTGATTCTGCGCAGCGACGTGTCGTCGCAAGCGAACGGTGCGCGCAAAGTCAGCGCGGCGCTAAAATCAAATGTACCGCCGTTGCCGCCGCCGCCCGCCGGCGCAAAGTTGACGCCGCTCAAAGGTCCGGCCGCAGCACTCACCGGCTACATGGAGCAGTCGCTCACGATTCCGACGGCGACGAGCTTCCGCACGCTGCCGGTCGACGTGATGGATGCGCGGCGCAAAGAACTCAACAACGCGATCAAAGCGGCGAAGCGCAGCGAAAAAGTTTCGTTCACGCACCTGATCGGGTACGCGCTCGTGCGCGCGGCGAGCGAAATGCCGTTTATGACCTACAGTTTCCGCCGCGATGACGCCGGCGCGCCGGTCCGCGTCGAGCCGGGCATTCATCTCGGCCTCGCCGTTGATTCCGAACGCAAGGACGGCACGCGCTTCTTGATCGTGCCGGTCATCAAGAATGCCGATACGCTCGATTTTCCGGCCTTCTACGCGAAGTATCAAGAGCTCGTCACCAAAGCGCGCGACAACAAGGTCACCGCCGACGATCTGCAAGGCGCATCGTTTACGCTGACCAATCCGGGCGGTATCGGCACGGTTGCATCGGTACCGCGTTTGCTCGTGGGACAAGGCGCGATCCTTGCAACCGGCGCGATCGGCTATCCGCCGGGATTCCAAAGCGCGTCCGAACCGGCGCTGCGTCAGCTCGGCGTCAGCAAAGTGATGCAGATGACCAGCACCTACGATCACCGCGTGATTCAAGGTGCGCAATCCGGCGAATATCTGCGCCGCGTCGATCAGTTGCTGCAAGGCGCCGACAATTTCTACGAGACACTCTTCAGGCAACTGGGATTGAAGGCCGCACCCTTCGAGGCTCCGGCGCCTAGCGCCGTCGCACCTCAGGGTGACAAAGTGCAGCTAGCCGCGCCGTCTGACGAGATGTTGCGTGCGGTTGCGGCTGGTATGGCGATCGTCTCGGGCTATCGCACGCACGGGCACCTCGCGGCGCATCTCGATCCGCTCGGCGCAGAACCAATCGGCGATCCGAAGCTCGATCCGGCAAGCTACGGTCTCACGCCGTCGCTGCAAGCTGCGATTCCCGCGTCGGTGCTGCACGTGCACGTGCCGGGCGCAACGCTCGCCGACGTGCTGCCGAAGCTGCGCGAGATCTACAGTTCGACCACCGCGTACGAATTCGAACACATTTCGAACACCGAGCAACGCCGCTGGCTGCGCGAGACGATCGAGAGCGGCGCGGGCAAGATTGCGCTCTCTCCGAAGCGTCAGGTTCGCTTCTTGCATCGCCTGACGAAGGTCGAAGTCTTCGAGCGCTTCATTCGCAAGACGTTCCTCGGTCAGAAGAGCTTCTCGGGCGAAGGGCTCGACGTCATGGTGCCGATGCTCGAGGAGACGCTCGAGATGCTGGCCGACCAGGACACGCCCAATGCGGTCCTCGGCATGGCGCATCGTGGCCGCTTGAGCGTGATCGCGCACGTCGTCAACATGCCCTACGAAGAGTTACTCGGTGAATTCGAGGCCGCGCATCAACGCGGCGACGTTACGAGCGACAACGATGTGACCGGCGACGTGAAGTATCATCACGGTGCAACCGGCGTCTACACCACGACCGGCGGCAAGCAGATCATGGTGACGTTGCAGCACAATCCGAGCCACCTTGAAGCGGTCGACCCGGTCGTCGAAGGGCGCACGCGCGCGCTACAGACCGATCATTTGCAGCCGATCCCGTCGCAAGACGTACGCAAAGCCGCACCGATCTTGATTCACGGCGATGCGGCCTTCACCGGCCAAGGCATCATCTCCGAAGTTTTCAACCTGCAATCGCTCCCGGGGTACGCGACCGGCGGCACGCTCCACATCATCGCGAACAACCAGATCGGCTTCACGACCGATGTGCGCGATTCGCGCTCGACACGCTACGCTTCGGATCTTGCCAAAGGCTTCGATGCACCGATCATTCACGTCAATGCCGACGACGTCGACGCGTGTATCTCGGCCGCGCACCTTGCCGAAGAGTTCCGCGAGCGCTTTGCACGCGACGTGGTCATCGATCTGATCGGCTACCGTCGCTTCGGTCACAACGAGCAGGACGAGCCCGCCTACACGCAACCGTCCATGTACGAGAAGATCAAGAACCATCCGACGGCGCGCGACCTCTTTGCAAACAAGTTGATCGCGCAAGGCGTCATCACGGCCGAGCAGGCCAAGGAAATGGTCGACGACGCGACCGCGCGTCTGCAAGAAGCCTACAAGACGATCAAAGAATCGCATGGCGGCAGCATGATCGAGAAGATCTCGCAGTCAGCGCCGCTCCCGACCGCAACCCTCGTGCCGGTCGACAAGGCGCAGCTCTTGCAGTGGTCCGACGATCTCGTTACCGTGCCCGACGGCTTCGCGACCAACAAGAAACTCATCACGCAGTTCGAACGCCGCAAGGCGACGATTGCGGAGAAGGGCCTCGTCGATTGGGGCATGGCCGAGGCGCTCGCGTTTAGTTCGTTGCTCGCATCCGGCGTGCCGATTCGTTTCACCGGCCAAGACACCGAGCGCGGCACGTTCAGCCATCGTCATGCGGTGTTGCACGATCCAGCGACAAACGCGGAATACGTGCCGCTGCAGCATGTCGCGCAAGCTAGAGCGAGCTTCGAGATCCACAACTCGCCGCTCTCCGAGTACGCCTGCGTCGGCTTCGAGTACGGTTACGCTGCCGCGGTGCCGAAGGCGCTCGTGCTATGGGAAGCGCAGTTCGGCGACTTCGTTAACGGCGCGCAGATCATCATCGATCAATTCATCGCTGCGGGTCAGGCGAAGTGGGGGCAGACCTCGCGCTTAACGCTGCTGCTCCCGCACGGCTACGAAGGGCAAGGGCCGGAACACTCGAGCGCGCGACTGGAACGCTTCCTGCAGCTCGCCGCCGAAGGGAATTTGCGCGTCGCGTATCCGTCGACGGCCGGCAATTACTATCACCTGTTGCGTCAACAAGCCGCGTCGCCGAACCCGGTGCCGCTGGTCGTCATGACGCCGAAATCGTTGCTGCGCGCGGAGGCCGCGTCGGGCACGATCGACGACATGGTCAACGGCGCCTTCAAGCCGGTCATCGACGATCCGAACGTCACCGACAAGAAGAAAATCGAACGCATCCTGCTCTGCTCGGGCAAGGTTTACTACGATCTTATCGCATCGGATCTGTATCCGAACATGAAGAAGACAGCGATCGTGCGCATCGAGTTGCTCTCACCGATGCCCTCGGAAGAGATCAACAATCTGCTCGACACGTACCCGAATCTCAAGTCGCTGGTGTGGGTGCAAGAAGAGCCGAAGAACATGGGCGCGCGCGCCTACGCGCGCCGGCGTCTGCTCGAAAAGTTGCGCAAACCGTTCGAAATCGGCTACGCGGGCCGCGGCTATCGCGCCTCGCCGTCGGAAGGCTATCCCGGTGCGCACGCGGTCGAACAAGAGCGCGTCGTCAAGATGGCGTTGACCGAATAGCGGGCGCTAATCCATAAGTTTCATCGTGAAGTACGTCCACTGCAGCGCGGACGTTTGCGCGACTTCCTTTAAGTTAGCACCGGCGCCATGGCCGCCTTCGGTCACTTCATAGAACAAATACGGCACACCCATCGCCGAAAGCTTTGCAGCAAATTTGCGTGCGTGTTGCGGCCCGACGCGGTCGTCCTTGGTTGTCGTCCAGATGAACGGTTCGGGATACGCGACACCGGCTTTGAGGTTGTTATATGGTGAGATCGACGCGAGAAACGCGCGCTCGGCCGGAACCGAGACGCTGCCGTACTCGCCGACCCACGACGCACCGGCCTGAATCTGCTCGTAGCGCAGCATATCGAGCAGCGGCACTTGGATGTCAACGGCGTTGTACTGTTCGGGATGTTGCGTGAATTCAACGCCCATCAACAAGCCGCCGTTCGAACCGCCCATGATGCCCAGGCGCCGCGGTGAGGTGATGTTGCGCGTGACGAGATCTTGCGCGACTGCATAAAAGTCGTCGTAGATCCGCTGACGATGGGTTTTCAGTCCCGCTTCGTGCCAAGCTGGACCAAACTCGCCGCCGCCGCGAATATTCGCGAGCACGTACACACCGCCGTGTTCGAGCCACAGCTTTCCGATCGTGCCCGAGTACGTCGGCGTCATCGAAATTTGAAAACCGCCATAGGCATAGAGCACGGTCGGATTCTGTCCACTGAGTTGCATGCTCTTCGGATGCACGATGAAGTACGGAATCTTGGTTCCGTCCTTTGAGGTGGCTTCGTGCTGTTCGACGACGTCGTTGCTTGCATCGAACTGCGCGGGCAAAGACTTCTCGACGGCGAGCGCGCGCGTGCCGGTGTCGACCGACCACAGCGTCGTGGGTACGAGAAAGCTCGTGACGACGAGAAACGCCGCGTTCGAATGAGAATCCGTGTCAACGACGCTGATCGACGCGTTGTCGGGAAGATCGAGTTTCTGCGAGGTCCATGCGCCGCTTGCAGGCGTGAAGATGAAGGCGCGCCCGCGAACGTTCTGATAGATCGAGACGAGCAGGTGCGAACGCGTTGCCGCCACGCCCTCGATCGATTCGCGCGGACCCGGCGCATAGATCAGCGCGGGTTTGAGATGCGCGGGGTCGGCTTGCAGCGCTGCCACGTCGACGGCGACGATCGCGCCTTGTGGGATGTGTTTGCCGTTCGCATCCCAGTCTTGGTCGAGCGAGAGAATGACCTCGCCGCTCACCATGTCATCGAAGTCGACTTTTTCGGGAACAGCGAGTCGCTTGGTGCCCGAAGGCGTCACGAGATAGTATTCCGACGTAAAGAACGTCACCCCGCGGCGAATCATCGTCAGGGCGTGACCCGATCCGTCGTGCATGCTGAACGGATTGACCTCGACGTCGCTCTTCTGGCCGCTGAACACCGTAGTCGCGCTCGAGAGCGGCTCGCCGCGCCGTAAGCTCTTGACGATGTATGGATAGCCCGATGGGGTCATGTCGCCGGGGTTCCACTCGCGTGCGACGAGCAACGTGGTGCTGTTTTCCCAGGCGACATTTTGTTTGCCGCGCGGCAAAGAAAAACCGTCGCTCACAAATTGCGACGACTTGAGGTCGAATTCGCGCACCGTTACGGCGTCTTCACCACCGTTGGAAAGCGAGATCAAGCAACGCGTCTCGGCCGGCCACGCGCAGTCTGCGCCTTTCCAGACCCAGCTCGCGTTTTCAGCAGCGCTGAGTGCATCGAGATCGAGGACGGTCGTCCACTGCGGCGATGATAACGCGTAGCTCGCCGGCGTCGTGCGACGCCAGATCCCGTGCACGTGCTGGTCGTCTTGCCAGAAATTGTAGATCGCGCCGCCGAGCGTGTCCGGATAGGGAATGCGTCCCTTCGCTTGCGCGATTGCCAGCGCGTTGTTATACAGACCTTGATAGTGCGTATCGCCTTCGAGCACCGGCAGGCTCTTTGCGTTCTCAGCTTTCACCCACGCCATCGACGCTGCGCCGTCTTTGTCCTCGAGCCAAAGGTACGGATCGGTGCCGTTGTCAGCGGCCGGCAGCGCTTTGGCGACGGTCGTCTGTGCGGCCGTCGACGACTGCGCCGGAAGTCCGGCGTATTGGGTAATCGCGAGCGTGCCCAGGACCGATACAATGCTTAGGGATCGAAGTGTGATGTTCAAGCGCTTCTCCTTCCGCGTATCGACGGGTGCGTACGTTCGTGGAGACGTCGTTCCCTTTTGAGGAGGCGCAATGGCTGCATTCAGAGATAGCGCGCACGCGCGCGACGTACTTGAAGGCTTCTTTAAATATGAAGCCGAGGTCGATGACCCGTTCTTTGGCGGGAACGGCATCATCATTGCGTATACGTTGAAAGATCCGGTCATTCGGATCGTGCTCGATACGACGCGCAAACCGGAGCCGGGCCGCCGCTACGACGTGTACGTCGATGATCCGAACGCGCCAACACCGACGGTCGAACTCTTCATGCGTGCCGATACGCTTGACGCGCTCTACCGCGGCGAAATGTCGCCGAGCGAGCTCATGACCGGACGCGCGAAGGCGCAGGGCGACCTTGCGAAGTATCGCGAAACGAACTAGACGTGCATCGCCTCGAGTAGTTCGTCGATGTGCGGCGCGCTTACAAAGAGCTCCCGTCCACCGCTTGCGATAAAGCCTTCGTCGCGCATGCGCGCGTAGAGCGCAAGTAGATGGTCGTAATAGCCATCATTGTTGAGGAGGCCGATCGGTTTGTCGTGGATGCGCAGCTGCCGCCACGTCAGGATCTCATGAAACTCGTCCATCGTGCCGTAACCGCCGGGTAGCGCGATGAACCCGTCGCTCAATTCGGCCATGAGCGCTTTGCGCTCGTGCATGCTGTCGACCACGCGCAACTCTTTGACGCCGGTGTGCGCGATTTCATCACTTGCGAGCCCACGCGGGATGACACCGATCACTTCACCACCGAGCGCGAGCATCGCGTCCGCGAGCGACCCCATAAGCCCGACGCGTCCGCCGCCGTAGACGAGGCCAAAGCCGGCTGCGTGCACCGCCCGCGCAACGTCGGCAGCGAGCCTGCGATACTGCGCGTTCGTTCCGGCGTGCGCGCCGCAGAAGATACACAGTCGGGCCATGCGAAGGGGTCTTTGCATGCCCAAATCCGCAATGCCCGCCGACGGTGTAATCCGCGTCGCGCGCGAGCGTCGCCGCGCCAGCGTCGTCAGCCTCGTGCACGGGCTGCGTCCCCATGAGACCGACGAGATCGCCAAAGCGCTCAAGCGCTACTGCGGTACGGGCGGGACCAGCAAGGACGGGATCGTCGAGATTCAGGGCGATCACCGCGAGCGGATCGTGGCCTGGTTTCTTGCTCAGGGACGCCGGGCGAAGGTGGCCGGGGGCTAAAAGCTTCTCAAAACTAAACTTTTAGTTGACAAGCCGGAGGCGGCCGGGTATTCTTCTCTTAAAGAATTAGGAGATAGGAGAATCCGCGAATGCCCCGTCGTCCCTCACCCACCCTCACCGAAGCCGAACTTCGCATCATGGAGGTGCTCTGGCGCCTCGAACGCGCGACCGTCGCTGAGGTGACCGAAGCCCTCCCGCCGCCACCGCTTGCCTACAACAGCGTGCTCACCACGCTGCGCATTCTGGAGCAGAAGGGCCATGTGACGCACGACGAAGCGGGTCGCGCTTTCGTTTATCGTCCGCTCGTCGCGCGTGACGCCGCCGCCGGCAGCGCGGTGAAGAACGTCGTCGAGAAGTTCTTCGGCAATAGCACCGGTGCACTGGCGTTGCGCTTGATCGAGAACGAACGTCCTTCAGATGATGAACTTGCACGGTTGCGTTCGTTGATCGAACGCTACGAGGAGGCCTAAGTTCATGCAGCCCTCGTTGTTCGAGGTCATTGCTCGCGCCGTTATCGTCGTGCTCGTCAACGGCCTGTGGCAGGGCGTGGCGATCGCCGCGCTGACGTGGCTTGCGTTGCGGCTCTTCCCGCGCGTGAATGCATCGACACGTTACGCCGCGTGGACACTCGCGCTCGTGGCCGTCCTCGTCGTGCCCATCGTCACAAGTCTGAGGCACATCAGCTATTACACGGCTGCGCCCGCTACCAGCACTAATTCAACCCAAACAGCGACCGCGAACATGCCGAATCCGGCTGCGCAGACCGCAGCCGCGGGCGGTACGTCGCGCAGCGAGCTTAAACATACTACGGCGAGCGGAGCGACGTATCCCCAAGGCAGCGGTCTGAGCTTACCTAAGGTTCCCGATCTCCATGTGAACGTGTCGCTGTTCCTCACCACGATTTTTCTCTCCGCGTGGGGCATCGCGGCACTCTTGCTGGTCGCGCGTCTGGCCGTTGCGCTGTTGCGTCTCGAGCGCCTCAAGCACGATGCGTTGCCGCTCGGCATCGAATACCGCGATCAGTTGCAGCAATGGCAGCGCCTCGATCCCGAGAGCGACGTGCGTCTCTGCGTGACCGGCGGCATCGAAGTGCCCGTCGCGGTCGGCCTGTTCGACGCGATGGTGCTCTTGCCAAAACATCTTCTCGAGCAGTTCGATGCACAAGAGATCGATCAGATCAGCCTGCACGAGCTCGCGCACTTGCTGCGTCACGACGACTGGACGAACGGGCTGCAGCGCGTGATCACCTCGCTCTTGTTCTTCAATCCGGCCGTGTGGTTCATCGCGCGCCAAATGGATGTGGAACGCGAGGTTGCCTGCGACGACTATGTGCTCGAACTCACCGGCGCGGTGCGTACCTATGCCTTTTGCCTCACGAAGATGGCGGAGATAACGAGCTGGCCGCATCAGCCGCTCGCGGCTCCCGGCGTGTTCACGACGCGCAAGAACATCTCGATTCGTATCGAGCGCCTGCTGCGTACCGGCCGCGCAATCAGCTCGTCGATTTCGCCGGCAACCGCGGGCGCGGTGGCGATCGGTTTGCTCGGGGGCTACTTTGTCGCGTCGATGCTCACGCCGGAGATCGCATTCGCGATGCCGTGCCCGCCGGCTGCGCCCGCGGCACCGGCGGAGCTTCCGTTCAAGGCCACGGCACCGAAGATGTCGGTGAGTCTGCCGCAAGTTTCGCTGACGATTCCCAACGTGGACATTGTCGCCTCCAAAGCAGCCAAAGCTGCGACGAAGGCCACCGTGGTCAGCCACGAAGCAGCAGCGAAAGCTGCTCTTGCAGCAGCCTCAAATGCGATCGCCTACAACGCGACCAAAGCGTCGATGGAAGCCGCACAACAGGCAACGAGAGTCCTCTCGATGGTGCCGGGGAAGATCGCGCTGCGCGGCAGCGGCGCCGGGATGAATTGCTCGGGCTGCGACTTCGGCGGTCAGAACCTTTCGGGTAAGAATTTCTCCGGCTCGAATATGACCGGTAGCGATTTCAGCAAAGCGAATCTGCAAGGCGCCAACTTTAACGGTGCCAATCTAAGCGGCGTCGATTTTGAAGATGCCGACCTTCGCAACGCATCGTTCGTGGGCGCAAATCTGTCGGGCGCAAATCTCGATAACGCGAAACTCGACGGTGCAAACCTCGACGGCGCCAACTTGAGCGGCGCCGATCTCAATCCGCGCACGCTCTCGCAGATGCAGATTCGTGCGTATCTGCCGCACTGTCACGGTTGCGACCTCTCCGGTGCGAACCTTTCGGGAATGGACCTCAGCGGTATAAAACTGGTCGGCATCGACATGAGCAAAGCCAACCTGCGTGGAGCGAATCTTAGCAAGGCAATCTTCAGCGGCGTCGACTTCTCGGGCGCGGATCTGCGCGGCGCCAAGACCGATGGAACGCAATTCATCGGCTGTGATTTCTCCGGAGCGCAGCTCGGGAATCCTTAACTAACCTTCACCTCTCGTGGATGATGGGCGAGCCACGCCCCGGGCATCCGTGTGTTACAACGTAAGAAAGGCGATTCGGCCAACATGAAGGCACTGATACGAAACCTGGGAGTCGCGTGCGCACTACTCTTAGCATCTATGGGTTTTGCGACAGCGCAATCGGCCTCGTTACCGTCTAGCTGTGTCGGGTGCAATCTCTCGAACATGCATCTGCACGGTGCCGATCTTCACGACGCCAATTACGTTGGAACGAATCTGCGTAACAGCGATCTGAGCGGCGCGAATCTTCGCAATGCGAGGCTCACCGGCTCGAACCTCGAGGGCGCGGATCTACGTGGCGCCGATCTGCGCGGCGCGCAACTCATCGGCTCGAACTTTCGTGGGGCGCAACTGCAAGGTGCCCAGTTCGATCGCACCTCGTTTACCGGCGCGAATATGTCGTCCGTCGATCTACACGGCATGAACTTGACCAACGCCGGCTTCATCGGAGCGAATTTCTCCGATGCTGACCTGCGTAACGCCAAATTTGACGGAGACGACATCGTCGGCGCCAATATGCGTGACGCGCGGCTCGACGGCGCGTCGCTGCGCAACGCCTGGGTCTGCTCGCACAACACCGATGACGACGATGGCGTCGTCGTCCAGCGCGACATCGAGTGCATTAAGCTTCGCGGCGCATCGGTGCGCGGCACGGTATTTACCGGCGTACAGTTGTGCGATCGCGACCACGGTGACCGCCAGTGTTCGCCGGTCACCGCAGCGATGTTGCGCGACAAATCCGAGAACTCGCTCGACGGCGCCGTGCTGCCTTGATCGCACCGCTTCTCGCTTTGATCGGAACGTTCGCGGTTCCGAGCGCGACGCCGCCGGCGCACGTAACGCTCGCGTGGGACGTCGATCACGCGCGCCCGGCCCCGGACAAGACCGACGTTTACATGTGGAGCGACGGGAAGTTTCTGTACGTGCATTTCGACGCACAGCAAAGTGCGCCGGTGGTTGCCACGCAGCACGTCGATGACACGGTTACGGGCGGAAGCAACATCGGCGGAGGTATCGCGTGGAGCGACGATGCGGTCTGGGTCGACCTGTGGCCGACAGGCCCCGCGGGATTCCAATATCAGTTCGAGTCGAATCCGACCGGCGCGCACAACGAAGCTTCGACCGAGAACAATGCGTTCGCGCCACATTGGGAGTCAAAAGGCACGCTTACGAACGGCGGCTACACTGTAGACATGGCCATTCCATTGGCCGTTATCCACGGAGCGCATTCCGGCGCGTGGCGCGTACAAGTCGTGCGTTACGTGCGGAGCACCGGCGACCTCAACGTGTGGTCGTACGATACGGCGCAGACCAACCCTGACGATCCGGCGCGCGCGGGAACGGTAACGTTCACGAACATTGCGAAGCCACCGATCCCGAAGCCGCGTGTCGCGCCGTACGCGCTCGCCGAAGCAGCGAGCCAAACGATCGGCGGCAGTACGTCGCGCGTCGGTATGGATTTCTCGATTCCGGTCGCGCAGACCGCAGCGTTCTTCGGAACCTTCCACCCGGACTACTCAAATGTCGAGCTCGACCAGCAGTCGATCTCGCCGACCGTCTTCGAACGCACGTACAGCGAAGTGCGGCCATTTTTTACGCAGGCTGCCAGTTACTTCAACGCCTTCAATTGCAACGTATGCAACGGATTCCGCACGACGCTCTACACGCCGGCTATTCCCACGCCTGCTTCCGGGTACGCGTTCGAAGGCCGGCAGGGCGAGTTCGGTCTTGCCGCATTCGACGCGCTGGGCGACAACCGCAACGATGGCGCCGCCGCGCTGAACTACACGTCGCCCGACACACGTTGGAACGGCGCATTTCAACACGTGATCGCCGATATTCCGGGCGTCGTCGACGCGACGAATGAGGCCGGTCTTTCATATTGGAACGGCAAGTATCTCAGCTTTTACGCAAACGACTCGGTCGAATCGGGTACGCTCGTAACGGATCCTTCGCAGGGCCAATGGCTTGACGCCGGCGGTGGCTGGGGCAATCAGAAGTTTGCGCTCTATGGATCGGTGCGCAAAGTCGGCGACCAGTTCGATCCGCTCGACGGATTCGACTCGCACCCCGGCATCGCGGGGTACGGCGCCTACACGGCACGCATCTGGACGTTCTCGCCAAACGACAAGCTGCTCTCCGCGGGCATGAGTGTCTTCCTGGACCGTTATCAAGGCGTGCAATACGGTCAGGCCCAGACCGATACGCAAATCCTCCTCGACGTGTTGACGAAGAGCACGCTCGATATACAGGCTTTCTCCGGGTCGAACTATTGGCGCTTTGGCGAGGTGATGACGCCGATCTCGCAGAGCGGCGGCTTTAGCCTCACGTACCACAGCGGCACGCAAAATAATGTCGGCAACTTTCCGTCGCATGGATCGTCGGCGACCCCGACACAGATTCAGTACTACACGGGGCGATACGGTCTCGGGCGGCTGGACACGTGGTACCGTTCGACGACGTTGCGCACGGGCGGCCGGGGCTACCTTACATTCGCGGTCGACAGCACATCGCAGTGGATGTACGGCAAATCACCGGACAACATTCAGTGGTTCGATTCGGTGAGTTACAGCTACCAGGTCAATCGCAATTCATCGTTTGCGATCGGCGTGCGGAAGATTCAGGGCACACCACCCATTCCGAACGGTGGCGGCAATTGCGTCGGTGTGTGTTCGAACGTCTCGGTCGCATACCACTTGCGGCTGCGCGATTACGAATTCTACCTTGCGTACGGCGATCCGAACACGCTCACGACCGTACCGCAAGCGATCTTCAAAGTGATCTTCTATGCCGGCGCACAGAAGGGCACATGATATCAGATGGCACTCGCC
>JBAUEZ010000180.1:0-35544 GCA_049678885.1 Candidatus Aquilonibacter sp.
CCCGACGTCGACAAAGTCGCGAAGATGATTCCGTCGGGTCCGGGTGGCCTCTCGATCGAGGAGGCGCTCAAACAGATTCCCGAGCTGAAGATGGCGGCCGCGGGAAGTCCGCAGATTCGCAAGCTGCTCGACACCGCTAGAGACATCGAAGGGCTTGCGCGCAACGCGGGCACGCACGCCGCCGGCGTCGTGATTTCGGCGGGTCCGCTGATCGACTACGCGCCGCTCGTAAAGTTCAACGACGGCGGCGTCAACACGCAATTCGACATGATCTGGGTCGAAAAGATCGGCTTGCTCAAGATGGACTTCTTGGGCTTGCGCAACCTCACGGTGATGAATGCCGCGGCCGAGGAGATCCGGCGTACTGTCGACGGCAACTTCGATCTGGCGAAGATCCGCGACGACGACAAAAAGACCTACGACATGCTCACTCGCGGTGAAACGAGCGGCGTGTTCCAAGTCGAATCCGAAGGCATGACGCGGGTCTGCATCGAGCTGAAGCCGACACGCTTTGAAGACATCATCGCGCTCGTCGCGCTCTATCGTCCGGGACCTATGGAGTGGATTCCGCAGTTTCTCAGCAACAAGCACGGCCGCGCCAAAACGAAGTACCTGCATCCGAAACTCGAACCGATCCTTTCGGAAACGTACTCTATTGCCGTCTATCAAGAGCAAGTAATGCAAATCGCGCGCGACGTTGCCGGTTTTACGATGGGCCAAGCCGACGAACTGCGCAAGGTCATGGGGAAGAAGCAGAAAGAGCTGATTCCGGTCTATCGCAAGAAGTTCGTCGACGGCGCGATGGCGACATCCGGCGTCACGGAGCAACTCGCCGAGCAGATCTTCGCGTTCATCGAGCCGTTTGCGGGCTACGGATTCAACAAGTCGCACGCTGCAGCGTACGGTTGGATCACCTACCAGACGGCATATCTCAAGGCGAATCATCCGCTGCAGTACCTCACCGCGCTGATGACCTCGGTGAAAGACCGGACCGACAAGCTCGTGGAGTACATCGGCGAGGCCAAGCACATGGGCATCACCGTCCTACCGCCGGACATCACGGAGTCGCTCACCGACTTTGCGGTGGTCGGCCAGCGCATTCGCTTCGGCCTGGGCGCGATCAAGGGCGTCGGCGAAGGCGCGGTGCGAAGCATCATCGAGTCGCGCGAAGCTGACGGCAAGTTCACCGATCTTTTCGATCTCGCGAAGCGGGTCGATGCCAAACAAGTGAACCGCCGCGTTTTCGAGGCGCTGATCAAGTGCGGCGCGCTCGACGAGCTACCGGGCAACCGCGCACAGAAGCTCGCCGCGCTCGATGTTGCGCTGGAATTAGCTGCACACGCCACGCGCGAGAAAGAACTCGGGCAAGTCTCGCTTTTCGGCGACGTGGATGAACACGCGCCGGCGCTCACGCCGATGCTGCCGAATGTAGCCGCGCCGAGCACGCGCGAGCTGTTGGCGTGGGAGAAGGAGGCACTCGGCATTTTCGTCTCGGGCCATCCGCTTGCCGACGTGCAAGCGTTGCTGGTGCGCAGCGGAGCGATGCTGATCAAGGATTTGCGCGACGTCGACGACGACGCCTTCGTGCAGATCGCCGGCATCGTGACCTCGGTGCGCCGCACGTTGACCAAGGCCGGGACACAGATGCTGATCGCACAACTCGAGGATACGAGCGGCATGTGCGACGTGGTCGTGTTCTCGAAGATGTACCCGCAGGTACAAGGGATGTTCAACGAAGACGCCATCCTCGTGGTCAAGGGCCGGGTACGGCTGCGCGAGCGCCCGGGTGCGGCGCCGGGTGAAGAGGGGCCGATCGATCTCTCGGTGAGCGTCAACGAAGTCGCGCCGTTTGAGATTCCGCGGAACTTCAGCGCGCCACCGGTTCGCGAATGGCATGTACAGGTCGACTCGCGCGACCAGATCGATCGTTTGGCGGCACTGGTAGACGAATGGCCGGGTCAGGCGCCGGTGACGATGCATGCGCGGGGCAAATCGCAGCGTCTTACGCGTACGATAGCGGCCGATCAGCGCATGCGCGCCGAACTCGAACGCATCTTTGGGCGGGGCAATGTCCGGCACGACGCTTAGCGTCATTCCCGCGGCGGAGCGCACGAAGTTGCTCGGCAAGCGGCGCGACGGCTGGACGCCCTCGCCGGACCTCGTCACATCAGTCGGAGAGATTTTGCACGCGGTACGCTCGCGTGGCGATGCGGCCTTGATCGAGTACACGCGACGCTACGACGACGCGACCTACGACCTCGCGAAGTTGCGCGTGCCGATTCCGATGCACGAAGGTGCGCGCGCCCTGGTGCCGCGCGAGATTGTGGACGCGCTGCACTTGGCCAAGGAACGGATCGCGCGCTTTCACGAGCGCCAGCGTCCCGCGGATTTAAGTTACGTCGACGAGGACGGGACGCGCTACGGTCTGCGCTATCGACCCCTCGACGCGGTAGCGGCCTACGTCCACGGCGGACAGACGTCAACCGCCTCGGCCGTGTTGATGACGGCCGTGCCGGCCAAGATCGCCGGCGTCGGGCGTACGATCGTGCTTGCGCCACCACGTGGCGGTGGGGGCGTGCATCCCGGCGTTCTCTACGCGTGCAGTTTGTGCGAGGTCGATGAACTCTATGCGGTCGGCGGCGCGCACGCAATCGCGGCTGCTGCGTACGGCACGGAATCGATCGCCCGCGTCGACAAGATCGTCGGGTGGGGCGGCGCGATCGTGACCGAGGCCAAGCGGCAAATCTACGGCGTGTGCGGCATCGACGGGCTTTCCGGGCCGCCCGAAGTACTGGTCGTTGCCGATGACGGTGCGAGCAGCGAGTACGTCGCCGGTGAATTGCTGGCGCAAGCCGAGCGCGATCCGTTCGCGCGCGTCGCGGTGCTCTCCGAATCGCGCCCGCTACTCGAGGCGGTGGCGCAACTGCTCGAAACCTTCGACGTGCGCACGCTGCCGCACGGCGACGTCCTCGCGCAGGTGATTGAAAGCGCGTGCTATCTGCTGCACGCGCAGAGCCGCAACGAATTGCTCGATACGATCGAAGCGATCGCGCCCGAACGCCTTGCGCTGCACGTGCGCGATCCCGAACCGTACCTCGGGCGCGTGCGGCGCGTTGGGACCGTCTTTGTCGGCGACATGACACCGCTCGCCGCCGGCGACTATCTCGCCGGGACGAACAACGTGCTTCCCGCCTCCGGTACCGCGCGTTTTGCGTCGGGCCTGCGGCTCGAGGATTTCATGCGCACCTTCAGCGTCGTCGAGAACTCGCGCGAACGTATGCTCGGTGACGCGCAGCCGCTCGCGGCGCTCAGTGAGTTCGAGGATCTCCCGCATCACGCGCAGACTGCCCGGATGCGCAGCGGCGCATGAAGTTAGTCGCCTTCGATCTCGACGGGACGCTGGTTGGGCGCGATCTCGAGATACGGCCGCGCGTGCGCGAGGCGATTGCACGCATGCTCGGCACGGGCGTGCAAGGCTGCATCGTGACCGGACGGATGTATCGCGCTGCCGTCGGCTACGCACGCGAGCTCGAGTTCGAGACACCGCTTATCTGCTATCAAGGCGCCGCGATCGTCGACCCGACGACCGATGATGTGCTGCGCGACATACCGCTCGATGCCGATACCGTCGCCGAAGTCCTCACGGTGGCAAGCGATGCCGGCGTGCACATCCAGCTCTATCGCAACGACCAGTATTACGCCGAACAGGAGAACCGCTTCTCGGAACTCTATGCGAGGCTCGCCGGCGTAGATCCGATCGTCGTGCCGTCGCTGCGAGAAGCCTTCGCGTTCAGTCCCGCAACCAAAGCCGTGGCGATCGATGATCCGCCGCGCGCCGCCGAAATGGCGGCGCTTTTCGCACAGCGGCTCGATTCGCGCGCGTACGTGACCCGCAGCTACCCCGAATTCGTCGAGATTCTGAATCCGCACGTCGACAAGGGCGAAGCGCTGCGCTTCGCTGCGGCGAGGCTAGGTATCGCCATGAGCGACGTCGCCGCGATCGGCGACTCCTGGAACGATGCGCCGCTCTTAGAGGCGGCAGGTTTCGGCATCGCGATGGGCTCGGCGCCCGATGAATTGCGCGCAGTGGCAAAGGCCGTCGTGAGCGACGTGCAGAGCGACGGCGTGGCCGAGGCGATCGAGCGGTACGTGCTCGCGTGAAACGGAGCCGCGCCACGCCGGCGCAACGGTTGCGGCCATACTGGGTGTTGATCGCAATCGTGCTCGCGCTACTCGTCGTCGGTGGCTATCTGTTTTCGCTTTCGCATACGTTCTATCCACATACGATCGATGTCTCAGGCGATCGGGTTGTGTCGAAAACCGCGATTCTGGGCGCCGCACAGATCGAGCTCAACCGGAACATCTGGCTGCAGAACACGGCTGCGATGACCAAGCGCATCGAAGCGATTCCGTTCATCGATACCGCCGCGGTGCACCGGCACTTTCCCGGCTCGGTCTTCATCGACGTGACCGAGCGCACACCGTTCGCGGTGCTCGCGGCAGGTGGAACGCGCGAGCTGGTCGACCGTACGCTGCGCGTGTTACGACCGGCGGGGCCCGACGACGCGATGCTGCCCGTGCTTGTTGCGGCGAACGCTCAGGATATGCAAACGCTCGCCGGTACGGAAGAAGCCGCGGAGCGGGCGCAACTGGAGCCGGCGTTGCTGGACTACGACAAGTACGGCGACGTCGAGATGACCTTGCGCGGCGGCATCCGCGTGTTGTTCGGCGATCCGGCAACCGTGGCGCAAAAAGTTTCGCTCGTGCAGCCAATTCTCACAAAAGTCGAACGCGGCAACCGGAGAGTTGCCGCGATTGACCTGCGAGCGATGACCACCCCTGTAGTGGTCTATGCGAAGTAGTGCAGTGCTTGGGGATGGTGTTACGGGCGCTGGCCCGTACGGTTTCAGCGCGACGGGAACCTTCGATCCCACTACGAACGTCGTGACCGTGACGGTGGTAGAGAACTGAAATCATGAACGGGAAGTGGGATATCATCCCCGTGTGGCTAGGGGTGCCGTTTGCGAGTGGCATCCTCGCGTGGTGTATTGCCGGCGGTAATGTGTACATCGCGACTGGCACCTTTGCGGGCGTGGCGTTCGTTGCGGCGGGTCGCATCGTGTGGTTGCTCATGAAAGCGCGGACGAACGCGCACGGGCCGCGCTAACGTTCTCGCGAGCCCGCGCCTTTATTCATTTCTTCGCTTCCGCGTTGCTGCTCGCAGCGTGCGCGGAGCACCGCGTCTACACAAATCCGGCCGGGGGAACGTACACTACAACACCGTTTCCCGTCACGCCGGAAATGATGTGGCGCGTTGAAGACACGAACGTCGGCGACGAGGGGCTCGTGGTCTACGTCGAGGCAGGCGTCTGTACGAAGCCGCAGGAGCAGCTGCTACCCGTCTATGTACACGGTTCGCCACGAGGCGTCTTTCACGTTGGCCAGATGATTGCTGAGGGTCCGATCCGGGTTAAGGACGTCTTTAAGGTGGGAATTCGCATCGTTTCACCCGATGAGGTCAAGCAGCTCGGCTGTACGCCGGCAAACGATTAGCGCCGCTGCCTACGCAGCGGCGCTATAGATACGCCGAAGGCTCAGCTAGCGCAAGACCAAACCGTTGGCGATGAACGTGCCGTTCGAATAGTAGCCGTAGATCGCGACGCGGTCCCCGCGAGCCGGCGTTGCATCGATCGGATGGATGACGGTGCCGGGTTTGAGATCGATCGTTTGGACATCGCCGTCCTGAAGCGCAATCGTTACGCGGTAGGGGCGGAAGCCGACGACCGTGCCAAGGACCACGTGGTGGCGGTCGTATTCAAAGCGATCCCATTGCGGCTGCCAAGTGGTGTAGACGGGAACGTACACTTGCTGGGCCGACGCACTCGGTGCGAACGAAACCGAGAGTCCGGCGGTGAGCGCAAGCGATGCGAGGGCGATAACGAGTTTCTTTTTCATTCGTACCTCCAGTGGTGGGCGTCTCTGGGGAGGTAACGAAGCACATCGGGCGCGCCGTTCAATCACGGCGCGCCCGACGGCGGTTTCTCATCCGGTTCTTAAAATAATGGCGCGAAAATTAGTGGTTCGTTAGATCGAGATAAACCATCACTTGCCCTTTGATCAGTGACAGTTTTACGGAATCGCCGGTCTTGATTTTGCCGAAGTCGACCGAATCGCGTCCGGCAGAGAGCGTCGTCTCCGCGCCGTTGTCCATCGTCACTTGAATATGCTTGCCGTCGAGGATCTTCTCGACTTTGACGGTGTACGTGCCGTCGGGAATAAGCGAGGAATCGATCGTGTTCGCAGCCAGCGCGAGAGCTGGGAGGAGCGCGAGGGCCGCGACGAGGGCGATGGGGCTAAACTTCTTATACACGGTTACTCCAGTGAACGGTGCTAGCCTAAGATGATAGCGCAAGTGACCCGGAGTCTTCCAGGGCCGCGCCGCCCGGTTTTGAGCCATCTTCGAAGGCCAGTTGGCCGGTCTGGAACTGGTCGACCATCTCGCGCAGTTCGCCGGCCTGGGTTTGGACGTCGTCCGCACTGGTTGCCATAGTACCTACTGCGGTCGAATTCATCTCGCCGATATCGCTCGATTGCTCGATGCGTGTACCTAGCGCTTTGATCGACGTTTGTTGCTCCGTCGATGCCCGTGCGACCTGCGCCGTACGGTTCTCGATCTCCGAGACGCTTTCGAGAATCTGATTCGAGGTAATCGCCTGCTCGCGCATCGTCGCGGCCGCTTCGTGCGTCATCGCGCCCATCTGTTCACTTGCCTTGGCAAGTTCTTCGGAGGCCCGTGCTTGCTGCGTCGTCGCGACACTGATCTCGCTCACGAGCTGCGCGACTTCGGTGACGCGCGTGCTGATCGTCTCGATCATCGACGTCACGTTGCGCGCCGACTCGGCATTGTTCTGCACGAGCGTGTTCGCCCGCGCGGTGCGGTCGAGCACGGCGGTCGTGCGGCGCTGGATGTCGGCAACGAGCTGACCGATCTGCTTGGTCGAGCTTGCGGAGTTCTCGGCGAGCTTGCGCACTTCGTCGGCGACGACCGCGAAACCACGGCCATGCTCGCCGGCTCGCGCCGCTTCGATCGCGGCGTTGAGCGCGAGCAGGTTGGTTTGGTCCGCGATCTCTTCGATCAGGCCGAGGATCTCACCGATCTGCCGCGAGGCGCCGTCGAGGCTCTGCATCTCGGTGACGACGTCGGCGACGGTGTCGCTGATCGAGCCCATGCCTTTGGAGAGCGCGAGCACTTCGTTGCGGCCCTCGCGCACCTGTTGATCGGTAACGTTCGATTCCGAACGTACGCGGTCGGCGTTGCCGGCGACCTGGACGATGGATGCCGACATCTGCTGCGTGTTGGCAACGGCTTCTTCAACGACCGTGGCGAGATTGAGCAGGTTCTGATCCATCTCTTGAATCGAAGCGGTCATTTCCGCAACCGCGCTCGAGATGTCGGAGACGCGACGGGCAACAGCTTCGGCATTGTCGGCAACCGTGCCGGCGGCGCCGGCGAGATCGCTCGAGTACTGCAGCGCTTGCGAGAGCGCGGCCAGTTCCTCTTTCATGCGGCCGTCGACTTGGAGCGCGATTTGGCTGCTTTGCTCCGAGCGCGCCTGAACGGTGGACGATGCATTTTGAATGCGGCGAACGATCGCACTCATGCGATCGGCGAAGTCGTCGATGGCTTGACCCAGACGGCCGAGCAGATCGCGGCCTTGCCAGTTGATACGCTCGGTGAGATCGCCCTGGCCCATCGCTTCGAAGATTTCCACACAGCGACCGATGCTGCGCGTCATGATGTTGCGAAGCCAGCCATAGCTCAGCGCTACGATGACGATCGCAACCAAGAGGCCGACGATCAACGAGATCAGCGCGTTATTGCGAGCGACGATCAGTCGGTTGTAGCGATCGTTCGCGAGCCCGTTGAGGGCGTTGAGCATCGCTTCGCCGTCGGTGCTCTGCTTCTCATACGCGGCGCTCGAGGGGCCGTTGATTTGCGTTAGCGCATCTTTCATTTTGCCGCTTTGCAGTAAGCTCACGGCGGAGAGCGCTTGGAAGTCGTAACCGCTTGCACTCGAGCTGAACGTGTCGACCAGCGAACCGATCGTCTTGGCAATCTCGTCGGTGTTGCCTTGACACGCCGACGCCGTCATGTCGGTACCGGCCTTGCTCGCGGTCTTGACCGGGCAGAAGATGTCGACCATCTTGCGCGCGTCGTCGGGGAACTGTTTAACCAGGGTCTTGGCAAGATCGAGCTGCTTCGCCGCAACCGCGGGATCGGTCGACGTTGCGGCCTCGAGCGTCGCTGCGCGCAGCGTGTCGGCGTCGTTCGCGACCTTTGCGTAAGAGAGTTGTCCCGCGATCACGCGATCGTTGAGCACTTGAGCCTGCGTAGAGACTCCATTGAGGGCCCAAAACATGACCGGGACCATCAGCAACATGACGAGGATCACGAGGCCAAAGGCCATCATGAGCCCGCGTTCTAAACTCGTGCGGCGCTGTACCATCATTAGCTTCATCGGCTTACGGCTGGTCGGTATTTACGACCTTCCTAAGGTACGGCAAGGCGAGGGTGCTATCCGCAGCCTGTTCGCATGCTGTTCACAGGTCGTCCCCACCCTGTCCTCAAGGAGTCCGGCGACGGTGCGCTAAGCCCTCTCGATTCCCGGTTTCGGGCACCAGGAATAGTAGGGATTGCTGGGCTCCGGCCCAATATATGGTGGTTATGAAGCACGAGACCGTATGCGGGCTCGATATCGGGACGACCAAGACCTGTGCGGTCGTCGCCGTGGAAGGCCCGAACGGCTTGGAGATCGTGGGTGTGGGTGAGGCACCCTCGCTCGGCATGCGCAAGGGCGTCGTTGTCGACCTCGACGAGACAATCAAGTCTATCGAGGCCGCAACTGAACGCGCCGAACGTATGGCCGGCGTGCACATCGCCGACGTCTACGTCGGCATCACCGGCGACCACATTCGCAGCACAAATAATCGCGCGGTTGTTGCGACGACGAGTGACGATCGTGAAGTTTCGCTGGCCGACGTACGGCGCGTGATCGACGCGAGCAAGATCATCAACATTCCCGCCGACCGGCAGATCATTCACGCGCTGCCGCGCTATTTCACGGTCGACGGACAGGAAGGCGTGGAAGATCCGGTCGGGATGGCCGGAGGGCGCCTAGAAGTTGACACACACATAATCACCGGCGGCTCTACCTTTATAACGAACGTTTTGAAGTGCGTGCACCGTGCCGGATTAGAGGCAGCGGGCTTGGTTTTCGAACCGCTGGCGAGCTCAGCCGCGACGCTGCTCCCCGAAGAGAAGCAAGTTGGCGTGGTGCTGCTCGATATCGGCGGCGGCACGACCGACATTGCGGTGTACTCGCTTGGCAGTGCGATCTTCACCGCGACGATTCCGGTCGGCGGAAACATTCTTACGAGCGACATCTCGCTCGGCTTGAAGACGTCGCTCGCGCAAGCGGAAGACGTGAAGAAGCAATACGGCGCGGGTATCGCCGAAGATGGCGAGCAAACGTTTAGCGTGCACGGTCTTGACGGCCGCACGAACAAAGAATTCACCGCGGCGCAATTACGCGCGATCGTCGTTCCGCGCGTGCTCGAGACGTTGCGCATGGCGAAGCAGAAGATCATCGAGAATGTGCCGCGCGATCTCGTGCTTGGCGAGGTCGTGATCACCGGCGGCGGCGCGCTGCTCCCGGGTCTCGTGCCGATCTCCGAAGACGTCTTCGGTCTGCCGACACGTGTCGGCAACCCCTCGACGCTCAGCGGCTTGACCGAAGCGATCAGTCAGCCGCAATACGCCACAGCGATAGGCCTCGTGCTCTTCGGTGCGAACGGCGAATCGCAAGAAAGCAACGGCGTCCGCCGCGGCGGATCGATGCTCACCAAAGTCCGACAGTGGTTCTCGGATCTTTGGAATTGACGTGACCCCGAAAAAGAAACCACAACAACTCACGTTCATCGAGGAGCAAGCTCAGATGGCAGATGCACGGCGCTTTCAACCCGAACATGCCGCGTCGATCAAAGTGATCGGCGTTGGTGGCGGCGGCTGCAATGCCGTCAACCGCATGATCGAAGCCGGTTTAACCGGGGTCGACTTCTACGCGGTGAACTCCGACGTGCAAGCGCTGCGCAATTCGCGAACCGAGAACACGGTCCACATCGGCGGCGGACAGACGCGCGGGCTCGGCGCCGGCGCAAATCCGACGCTCGGACGCGAAGCCGCCGAAGCCTCGCGCGAAGATCTCGCGATGATCCTCGACGGCTCGGATCTCGTGTTCATTACAGCGGGCATGGGCGGCGGGACCGGCAGCGGTGCTGCGCCGATTATCGCGGAACTTGCACGCGACTCGGGCGCCTTGACGATTGCCGTCGTGACGAAGCCGTTCGCGTTTGAAGGCCGCAAACGCATGCAGACCGCCGAACACGCGATCGCCGATCTCGAAGCCAAGGTCGACACGCTGATCACGATTCCAAACGAGCGCATTCTGCAAGTGATCGAGAAGAAGACGCCGCTGAATGAGGCCTTCTCGTATGCCGACGACGTGCTGCGGCAAGGTATTCAAGGCATCAGCGATTTGATCACGCAACCCGGCTTGATCAATCTCGACTTCGCCGACGTCAAGACGGTGATGAGCGATGCGGGCTCGGCGATGATGGGCATCGGCGAAGGCACGGGCGAGCACCGCGCCGCGGATGCGGCGCAAAAGGCGATCGCGTCGCCCCTGCTCGAGACGACGATCGAGGGCGCACGCGGCGTGATCTTCAACATCACCGGCGGCCCCGACATGGCGATGTACGAAGTGAACGAAGCTGCCGAAATGATCAGCCGTTCGGTGGATTCGGACGCGCAGATCATCTTCGGTGCATCGATCGACCCGATGATGGCCGGCAAAGTGCGCGTGACCGTGCTAGCCGCGGGTTTCGGTGCGCCGCGCGCGTATCGTCCGTCGGCCGGTCATGCATTTGAAACCGGCAAACTCGACTCGGTGACGCCGGTCAACATGGACGATATCGAAGTGCCGGCCTTCCTGCGGTATCGCGGCTAACTCGCAAAACCGATCATGGATGACCAGGGCTTTGCCGCCCGGGTGCTGGCCGACTCGGTCAGTCCCGCGGGTATACGTTTGACGACGCTCGAGGTGCGCTTTCCGCGCTTCATTCTTGCGGAAGTTAATACGCACAGAACGTTTTCAAGAAATTCGAGTTCCTCGCGCGCAGTTCCAACGAAGAAAATGATCGAGCGCGTGCTCGAAAATCCGGCAATGCCGGTTGAATGGGGCGTCAACAAGGCCGGAATGTCGGCAAGCGAGATACTCACCGAAGAACAAGCTGAACTTGCACGTGAGGAGTGGTTGCGCGCACGCGACAGCGCGGTGCAACATGTGCGAACGTTGCAAGAATTCAACGTCCATAAGCAGGTTATCAATCGCATCTTGGAACCGTTCATGTGGCATACGGTGATTATCACTGCGACCGAATGGGAGAATTTTTTCAGCCTGCGGTTAGCGGAAAATGCGCAGCCAGAGATTCAAATCGCCGCGCGCCTGATGTTCGATGCGAAAGGGCTATCGGAGCCGGCTGCTGTCGCGCTTGGCGACTGGCACCTACCGCTCGTGCAAGATGACGAACGCAGTTTACCGATCGAGGTACTAAAGCGGGTCAGCGCGGCGCGGTGCGCCCGCGTGTCGTATCTCACGCACGACGGCAAGCGTGATATTGAAAAAGATGTCGAGCTCTGCGAACGCCTGCTGAGCGATCGCCACATGAGCCCGTTCGAACACGTCGCGACGCCGGCGTCAGATGCCGGATTTCACGCGAACTTCCGCGGCTGGGTCCAAATGCGCAAAGAGCTTGAAGAACGGGCTTAAGTAGAGCGCCAGGCGGGTATGAGGTACCTCGTCAGTACGAGGAGCAACCGTTATGTCGAAATTCGCACTCGCCATTTTTCTGGTGGCAGCCCTGACGCCGGGCGTCGCCCAAGCCTGTAGCAATCTTTCGCTCGGAAACGTCGGCGTCAAGAACATGACGACCGACGGTAATCTTAACTACTACCACATCAACGGCGTAGTAACGAACAACGGCGCAAACCAGTTGTCGAGCACTCTGCAAGCGGTCGATGTTTACAAGGGGCCCGTGAAGAAAGATTCCAAGTCCATCCCGCCGCTCAAGGCCGGCCAATCGTTCACGTTTACGTATGTATCGGATCGTTCGAGCGATGCCGGAACCGGTACGTCGCATTTGCGCTTCGTACTTGACGCAAACAACGGCTCGATGTGCTCTGCCTCGACTTCGCCGGCAACTGTTACGTTCTAGCCCACGCGGACAATGAACGAGGCGCCGCATTGCTGCGACGCCTCGCGCGTTTCGATGTGTTTCGGCGGGCCGATACCCACCCCGAACCTAACACATCTTCAACGCGATCGCAACGCCGGGTGGACGACGTTGGAGCTGGAGCGCCCGGGAATCAAACCCGGAGCCGGTCGGGGGTATCGGCCCACCGGTCGACATCATCGAAACGCCCCAGCGGCGTTCTATCCCACGCTCACTCGCACACGGCTATGCGCCGGTCGCCCAAAGTGCCCAGCCGCGAGTCCTCCCGGACATTAAGGGCGCCGACGTTTCCGGCGTGTTGAAAATTTGTTTCCGTTATGGGATAACGGTTTTCCAGGAACTCATACTTCTGGCACCTCGGGAATAAAGTAGTAGCCCATTTTGGGGTAACGGATGTGGCTCTCTTCCTTAAGCCTCGAGCAGCTCTGCTCGAGGGTGATTTTCCGCACAGCTCGCCGGAAGCGCTAGCGCTCATCCCGCACGGAACTGCCGTGCGCTACACGGTCCTCGCCACACGGATCGATGGCAGCGATCTGCACGTAATTCTAGCTGCACCCGCTGACGAATCCACAATTGATCGCGTGCAAGCCCTCACGGGACTGCGCGTGATCGCGGCAGAGGCACCACGCGAACTGATTCGCAATCGTATCGCTGCGTACTACACGAGCGACGAGCAAACCACCGACGGTGGCGAAGATCCGCCCGCGATCCGTGCCGTCGACCGGCTGCAGGAAAGTGCTGTCCGATTGAAAGCTTCGGACATTCACTTGGAACCTACACGTGCGGGCGGCCGCGTGCGCCTTCGCGTCGACGGCATCTTGCGCGAAAGCGAACAGCTGCCGCGTGAACTCTTTCATCACATGGTGTCGCGCGTAAAGCTGCTCGCCGCGATGGACATTGCGGAGCGCAGATTGCCGCAAGATGGGCGGTATACGCTCGAGCGCTGTGGGCGCACGCTCGATGCGCGCGTATCGTCGATGCCGACGATCGGCGGAGAGAAGCTGGTGATCCGGCTTCTCGACATGCAGGCTGAGATTCCGAGTCTCGCCTCGCTGGGGATGACGCCATCAGTCCTCGAGCGCTATCGCCGCGCCATTCACGCGGCGCACGGCTTCATCGTCGTGTGCGGCCCAACCGGAAGCGGAAAGACGACGACGTTGTATGCCTCGCTTGCCGAACGGAATTCGGAGGCCCAGCATCTCTGCACGGTTGAAGACCCCGTCGAGGTGCAAATGACTGGCGTTGCACAGGTGCAGTTGAATCCGCGCGCGGGCCTCACGTTCGCTTCTGCGTTGCGCGCTTTTTTGCGCCAAGATCCGAACGTCATCATGCTGGGCGAGATGCGGGACGCAGAGTCGGCTAGCGTGGCGATGTCAGCCGCACTCTCTGGCCAACTTGTGATGACGACGATGCACGCGAGTGACGCACCGCGAGCAATCGAGCGACTGGTAGAGTTTGGACTCAATCGTCACGCGCTCGCAGCCGGTCTGTCCGCAGTCGTTTCACAGCGTCTGGTGCGGCGGGTGTGCGGCTATTGCCGTGGAGTCGGCTGCACGCGCTGCGCTGGCGTAGGCTATCGCGGCCGAACTGCGGTCTTCGAGTTCTTGCCTATGACGAGCGCAGTACGGTCCGCGGTTGCACGGGGCGAGACCGCGCTCGATCTTGCGGAGCTTGCGTCACGTGCAGGTTACCAGCCGATGATGACCGAGGCTTTGGCGCTTGTCGCTCGTGGCGAAACGAGTCGCGGTGAACTCGAGCGCGTGCTCGGATCGGACGAAGCGGATTGAGCACGACGATCCCGCACGTTCGTTTAGTCGATCTGTTGCACGTCGGCCGGCAACAGGACGCGTCGGACATTCACCTCGTCCCGGGGCTTCCGGCTACGCTTCGCATCGACGGAGAACTACAGTTTCTCGCGGGCTCTCCGGTTTCGAGTGACGAGACGGCCGAAATCGCGCGTGCGCTCTTCGAACGCGACGCGCTAGCCCGTCTCGAGGCTGGCAGTGACGTTTCGATTACGACCATCCCAGATGACCGGCTCGTACTGCGTGTCCACGGCTTCCGCAGCGCAACGGGCATGACGATTGCGATCCGCTTGCTGAACAAGCAGATCCCCACGCTAGAGTCGCTGCACCTCCCGCCCATCGTTGCCGCGCTTGCGCAACGCGATCACGGTCTCATTATCTTCTCGGGCCCGACCGGAAGCGGCAAATCGACGTCACTTGCTGCGCTGATCCGCGAGATCAACACGACCAGCTCGCGACGGATCATCACGATTGAAGACCCAATCGAATATCGACACGAAAGCGTGCGATCATTGATTACGCAGCGCGAGATCGGCCGCGATGCGCCGTCTTTCAGCGCGGCGCTCCTCGGTGCGTTGCGAGCGGATCCAGATGTCATCATGCTTGGGGAGATGCGTGACGGTGCGACGATGCAGGCAGCGCTAACCGCTGCGGAGACCGGTCATGTCGTCTTCACAACCGTTCATACGGGAACGGCAGTACAGACGATTGAGCGCATTATCGACGCGTTTGTAGGTTCCGAACAGGCGCAGGTTCGGTCGCAGCTTGCAGCCAGCTTGGCGGCCGTTGTTGCGCAACGCCTTTTGCCGCGTAAGCACGGAAACGGTCGCCGCGCTGCCGTCGAGGTTCTGCTGGCAAACGACGCAGTGCGCACGATGATTCGCGAATCGCGCACGCACCTTATACGCAACGCAATGACGACCAGTCGCCAGTCGGGCATGCAGACGCTCGAGCATCATCTGAGCGAATTAGTATTGGGTAGCGAGATCGATCGTGAAGTCGCGCGACGCGTGAGCGAGCACTTTGAGGATCTGGCTGTAAGTCGCCAGGCGGGAGGCTAGACGCATGGCGTCGCTTTTCGCGTACACCGCGCGCAATGGTGACGGCCGATTCGTCGTCGGTTCATTGCAAGCCGAGAACCGCGAACAGGCACTCGCGCACCTGCGCACCCGCACGCTTTTTGTGACGTCGTTGTCACGTGCGGGCTCGGCATCCGGAACCGTTGGGTCGCTCGTTAGCGCGTGGCCTGTTTCGCCGGCAGCGCGTACCGCGTTCTTTCGATCGTTCGCAACGTTGATACATGCCGGCGTGCCAATACGTCGAGCGCTGGATGTCGTCGTCGAAAGTTGTCGCGATGCTCGATTGCGTGAAGCGCTGCGTTCAGTCGCAAGCGACATCGAGTCGGGAAGTGAGCTTTCGACCGGGATGGCGCGACGTCCGCGAGAATTTCCACGGCTTTTCGTTGCGATGATCCGGGCCGGCGAATTGGGCGGCGCTCTGGACGATATCCTCGAGCGGATCGCTACGCTACTCGAGCGCAACGAGGCGATTCGCAAACGGGTTCGTTCGGCGATGGCCTACCCGCTCGTGGTCGCATCTGCAGCGCTGGCACTAGTGCTCTTTCTTGTGGGAAGTACGGTGCCGGCCTTTGCCTCGATGTTTACGGAAATGCACGTGACGCTGCCTTGGACAACACGGGCACTGATCGCCACGGGCGACGTTCTGCGCCAGCCTGTCGTCTGGTTCGTCCTCGCGCTCGTTCCGCTTGCGATCGTTGGGCTCATTCGTGCCGGACGTCGCGTTGAGCGAATAGCGCTTCGGATCGACGGGCTGACGCTGGCGGCTCCTTTGTTCGGTGGCATTTCGCGTAAGTCGGTTATTGCCCGGTTTTCGCGCACGCTTGGTGCCCTCTTGCGTTCCGGCGTGCCGCTTCTCGGTGCGCTTGATGCTGCACATGACGTGGTGGGGAACGCCGTCTACGCGCGATTTACAGCGGAACTGAGTGCATCGCTGCGCGAGGGTACGTCGGTTACAGCAGCACTCGAGCATAGCGAACTCTTCGATGGGCTTTTTCAACAGCTGGTGCGCGTAGGCGAAGAGACGGGAACACTCGATTCGATGTTGCTGCGGATCGCGGAATACTACGAACTTGACGTGGAAACGGCAATCGCGGCCCTGGGAAGCGTGTTGGAGCCCGTGCTGATTATCGCGCTGGGTGCGCTAGTAGGTCTTATTGTTGCCTCGATTTTGGTTCCTCTCTACTCAATGATTGGGAGTATCAAATGATCGCCGATAATTCGGACCGAGAGCAAATCATTCACCAATACCGCTATCTGTGTACCCGAGGCGCGAGAAAGTTTATGCGCGACGGCGTCGATCGCCGCGATCTTGAACAGGTCGCCGCGATCGGACTTATCAAGGCGACGGATCGTTTTGATCCAAAGATCGGCACGCCATTCGAGGCCTATGCTTGGATGCTGGTTCTCGGGGAGCTTATGCATTATGTGCGCGACAGCGAACGGGCGGTACGCGCGCCGCGCCGCGTGCGTGAGCTCGAGCGCCGTTGCGGTGCCGCAGAACGGGAACTCTGGGCGACACTGGGTAGGGAGCCGAAGGCATACGAGCTTGCTATTCAGCTCGGTGTTCCAGAAGACGAGCTTCGCGAGATGATGCGCTACCGTGAAGAGGGCATCCCACTCTCGGTCGATGCTCTGCGCCCATACGAGCAGCTTTCACTTTCCTATACTATTGACAACCATCTCGATCGCGTCCTGATAGAATCGGGACTGGAACAGCTCTCGACGGTGGAACGTGAGATTCTGCGTGAGATCTACGAGAACGACACGCCCGTGTGCGAAATCGCGCACCGGTTGGGCTATTCGCGACGCCATATCACCCGGCTGCATCGCGGGGCATTGCAAAAGCTGAAGCCGTACGCTCGTCCTATCAGCGCCTGATCGTGGCACTGTGCTCAGTTGAAGGCAAACGCCGGAAACGGAGAGTGGATGTCGCGTACAAGCGAGCGTGGGTTCACGCTGATTGAGATGATGATCGTCGTGGCGATCATCGCGATACTTGTGGGCATCCTAGTCCCAAATTTTATCCGCGCGCGCGCCCAAGCGCAGACCGCTGCGTGTGAAGCAAATCTTAAAGAAATTGCGACGTCGCTTGAGGAATACGAAACAGACCACGAAGCGTATCCTGATGTCACGAGTTTGACGAACGTCACGAACACAGATACAAATCTCGGTACATACATCCGCCAGACGCCAATCGATCCGGTCGCGCCGAGTGGCAACTATCAGTATGAGGTTTCAAATTACAATCAAGGTGATGCCGGCTACACCATAATTTGTCCTGGCCTGCACGATCCCGCCACGCTCACCGCAATCGGCGGAAGCTCGTCGGCGCAACATATCCAGTACTCGTCAACCACGGGGTTTACGGCGGTCGCGAGTCAATAGCGATGAGTATGCTTGCGGTAACGGCAGCTTTCACCGCCGGCCTAATTACAAGTGTGGGGCCGTGCGTAGCGCCGCGCTATCTTGCACTGACGGCCATCGTTGCTCGCGCTACGGGTCGTGCGCGCTGGGTGCGTATAGGCTGCTTTGTTGCAGGGCTGCTTGCGTGTTATGCGATCCTTGCTACCACGGCGTCGCTCATCGGGAACATCGCGGCTTGGTCGCGCATCATCTATCTCGTGCTGGCGGCGAGTTTTTTCACGTTCGGCATGAGAGCCCTTATTGCTCGCCAGGCTTGTAGGCACGCTGTGCACGTGCGACCGTCAGGAGGGGTCGCGGTCATCAGCGGAGGAGCACTCGGCCTCGTATTCTCGCCTTGCTGCTCGCCGGTTCTCGCGATGATGGCGAGTGTTGGCGGGTCATCCGGGTCGCTCACAGCCTCGTTGACGGGCGCACTCGCGTTTGCAGCCGGACATCTCGCGCCGCTCATGACAATTGGATTGGGTCTAGGCGTGACCGAACGCGTCGCTGGGACTCGCGCGGTCAGTGACGCCGGCGCTACAATTAGCGGCGGTCTCTCCCTGGCGCTTGCCGCATACTACGGATTGCTCGCATGATCGACTGGCGGCTTACGCTGCGCCGGCTCGCGGTCGCTACGATTGCGGTTCTTCTTGCGACGCCGATCGTGCGACCGGCAATCTCGTCAGCGCTTGTAACGCGTGGCGATACGATGTTGTACGCGCGAGACACGCGCGCGTTGGAAAAGTATAGGCTCGCGCTCACGATTGACCCCGCGAATCTCGACGCGGCCGACCGCTACGTGTTCGCTGCCTTCCTTTCTCGTCGAAGGGTTGAGCTTGAGGAGGGCGTCAACCTAGCCGGTACCGTTCTCACGCGCGATCCGCGCGATGCGGCGTTACGAATGGATCGGGCGTTATGCCTGCAGTTACTAAGGCGGTACGCGTCGGCACGAGTAGATTTTGAATGGGTCGGTAAACAGCGCGCCGACGTCCAAGCGCTGGCGCTGGCTGCAGCCGATGCAGGGAAGACGGGTGACCGGGTTGCTGCGCATGGTCTCTTGCTGGTCGCGAACCGGACGGATCCCAGTTATATCCCAGTACGCAGTGCCTTGGCGCGGAGTCGGACATGAGCGCTTGGGGTACGAGCGCAGTCTACGCAGTAGCGCTTGTAGTGCTCTACGCCGTTGCACGACGGCGCAGCGCATTGGTGAGTGTAAAGATGCCGGCTGGGCTTATTCTTGCGGCACTGGCTTCAGGAGTCATCGTCTTTTGCGCCCTTCACGGTTCACCGGTGTCGATCGGCCTCGCGCTCGCACTTGCGTGTCTCGTTGTTTCCGCGGCGAGCGACTTAGCAACGGGACTAATCTTCGATGCCGTTATCGCTGCCGCGGCCTGCGGGATAGGCCTCTGGTCCGTCATCGCGCAAAGTGCATTGCTTACTGCGCTGGGTGCGTGCATTTGTATCGCTCCGCTGCTTGCGCTCTATTGCGTCACGCGGGGTCGCGGCGTTGGCCTTGGTGATGTCAAACTTGGAGGGATCATCGGCGCGGGCGTCGGAGGCGCCGAGGCTCTTGGCGCAATCGGCGCAGCGTTTGTCGCCGGCGCGATCTTCTGTGCGCCGCTGCTTATTGTACGGCGGATGCAGCCGAGCGATCGCGTGCCGTTTGCGCCCTTCATGGCATTCGGGACTATCATGTTGATTGTGGTGCGCGTGGTGCAAGGTCATGGCTGAGTGGAAAATGCTTCCACTCGGAATCGATCTTGGTTCGACGCGCGTGCGCCTTGCGCTCGGCGAGGTCGGTCGGGACGGATCGGTGCGTATTCGAGCAATCGTCGCGCGCGATGTTCCTGACGCTGCCGTCTCGGCGCTCGACGTCGAGCAGCCCGGACTTGTTGCAGCTGTTCTCGACGAAATGCTCGACGAGATCGGCTCGCGTGAGCGACGGTGTGTGCTTGCGATCGGTGCACCCGCGTGCGTGCTACGCACAGTGCGCTTCCCAAAGATGAGTTGGGCCGAGCGCTTGCGCGCGGCGCACTTCGAGGCTCGGCGCTTTTCGGGGTGGGACCTCGATGAGGACGGATCGATCGTGCGCACGCACCCGCTCGATCGCTCCTCGGGGACTTACGCGGTCGGGGTGACGCGAACAACAAGCATCGATTCCCGAGTCAGCACCGTGCGGCTAGCCGGGCTGCGCGCGGTCGCGATCGATCACGATGCGCTCGCAATGCGTCGGATGTTTCCCGGTTGCGACGCGATCGTCGACGTGGGCGCGGAACGCTCGAGCGTACATGTGTTTGGTGGGGTCGGACCAATCTCTATGACCACGGAATCGGGAGGAGCCGCGATCACGCGCGGGATCGCGGCGGAGCTCTCGATAGATGTGCCGACGGCAGAGCGGCGCAAACGTATACTCGGCTGCGCCGGTGCTGGCGTTTCGGCCCGAGAGGAGGTCGTTACGTCGATCGCCTCCCTAATCGATCGTGCGCGTGCTCGTGCTGCGATCGATCGGATTGTATTAACCGGCAACGGAGCGCGTTTGCCGAGCTTTATCCGCGACTTGGAAGAAGCGACCGGCGCGATAACGGAAGCACCTGTTCCGGAGATCTTGCACACTGGTGCCTATCCGGAAGATGTCGTTCGCGCGGCTGCACCAGATTGGACGCTTGCAGCAAGCCTCGCCGTATGGAGTGCTGCGGCGTGATGCGCTTCAACTATCTACGTGATAGTGCTCCGGAAGCTTTCGAGTATTTGCGTCCGAGCCGAATTCCGGAGCAGATGCGCACACCGCTAGCCGCGTTGGTCACGGTTACGCTTGTGGTAGCGGTCTGGTGGGCAATCGAACAGGTGTTGCTTTCACAAGCGCGCGCTGAGCTTCAAGCGCAGACGTTTCGTCTCGCGGCGAGCAAAGCCGCGTTGGCCGAACTTAAAGTGCGCAAGACCGAGGTCAAAGACCTCCTAATCGTCGATGCACGATTGCGAGAGATTCGGCGATCCGGTGCGGCACTTTCAAGCAGTCTCGCGGATATCGCCAACCACGTTCCAGATCGTGCATGGCTCACGAGCATCGCACGCATCAATGATGGGATTGAAATCGACGGGGAGGCAGACGGACTCGACGGCCTAAGCGACACCGTTGCCGACTTGATGTCGAGCTCAGCTGCTGCATCCCCCAATTTGATCCGCGCGAGCAAGGAAGACCGGGTTCGCTCGGCCGGGATCATTGCGTTTGCAATGCGCGTAGGCGTACACCGGTGAGGTTCGCGGAGCGGTTCTCTATGGCGTCAGGTGTGCGCATTACGTGGATGATCACCGCTGCAATCTTTCTTGGAATCGGACTGGGGCTCGTGTGGTGGCCGGCGTCCCAAACGATCGCGGCAGTTAAGGAGCAAGCCAAGAGCCTATACGACGAGGCAAATCAAAACGAAGCCGACGTACAACGTGCAGAGCAGCTACGTGCCGTCGCGAAGCGCGTGTCTGACGACGTACGCCAGCTTTCGGGGCAGGCGTCGTCGAGCGCAGTGACGGCTGCCACATTAACGTTGCTCAATCGCGAATCCCGCGTCCACGCCATCGACATTCGCTCGATCGTACCCGCACCGGTTGCATCGGCGTCGGCTGCGCCGGCTGCCGCGCGACCAGCCGATAGTGCGCTGCTCGGGACCGCGATTGAAATCGATGTCCGCGGCGGATTTAGGGACGTCTTAGCGTTTATCTCGGACCTACCACGCCACAATGTATTGATCGATGTCAACGACATCAACCTCGTTGACCGCGGAGATCATTCATCCAAACCCGCGCTTGGCGTAACAATTCACGCAACGGTGTTTCGGTACAAGGGTATTATAGAAGGGGAAATCCGACATGCTTCCGGCGCTCTATGATGAGGATCGGCGTGCGCTCGCGCGCCTGGCTACCATGTTGGTTGCAGGCTCGTTGTGTGTCCTACCACTCACGACGCAAAGCTCGCCGATCGCCGGTGCTGCGGGTATTCGCGACTTCACCCGGGATACGAATCTCTTCCCTCCCGCCCCGTTGACGTTTCCCGCCTATCAGATCAGCCGCGATCCGTTCGAACCCCAAGCAGCAATGCGCGCAAAACTTGAGTATGCGGCTTCCATGAACAGCCCCGAAGAGAGCAGTGAAATCGGCGTTGTCTTGCCGGCCAACGCCGGGGCGTTGCAAGGTGGCGTTCCGGCTTCGCTACCGGAGACATCAGGGATCGGCGGAGTCGTTCGCGCGATCGTGCTCGGCGATCCTCCGCGTGCGCTCGTTGAATTCGGCGGGGCTATTCGCGTTTTGGGCATCGGCGATCGGCTGGGCGCGCTTACCGTTATAGGCATCACGGAGGGCCGAGTGTCGCTCTCGGATGGATCGGCACTCATTCTCGCTGGCGAGCGCAAATGAAGTCCTTGCTTCTCGTCTTATTCTGTGCACTTCTTGCGGGCCCAGCGCGCGGTGGGACCGATTTGATTACGATCGACGTCCACGATGCCGACATCAGCGACGTAATCACGCTGCTAGCGGCCCAATCCGGCCAGAATATCGTCACCGATGATACGATCAAGCCGGAACGCGTCACGATTCATCTGCATGATGTCACGTTTCAACGTGCCCTTGCCGTTATCGTGGGTGCAAATGGATTAGAGGTCCATCGCGAGGGCAACGTATTGATCGTCGGCGCCTCCGATGAGATGAACCGACGCTACGTCGAAAATGGGAGGTCGGTCGGAGCGCAGACCGTGGTGTTGCAGCTTACGCACGCCAACGCCGACGATGTGGTCAAAGAGATCACGCCCGCGCTTCCGGTAGGAACCGTGATTCTCGCTGACCGACGGACGAGCGCGGTCGTAGTAACGGGTGACGTTAACACCGTGGACCGCGCACGGCATCTCGTCGCGGCGCTCGATGCGCCGAGCTTGGGCGGCGGCAGCGGTATTCTTACGCGCGCATACCGGTTACAATATGTTAAGGCCGAGGACGCCATCAAAGAGCTGAAAGCGCTCACGAACGAAGGCTCGTATATCGCCAACAATGAGCAGAACGAAGTCGTTGTCGACGGCAACGATAACGTGCAGAGCGCCGCGCAGACACTTTTCGCAACGATCGATCGGCCTGGACCGCAGGTGATGTTCGAAGTCAAAGTGGCAGACGTGACGCCGCAAAACGACACAAGCAACTTTGGCCTCGAATTCGGCGGCACGAACCTCCAGGGACAGGTCACGCCGGGATCGACGTCTTACGCGTTTACCGGCGGCACGATCCCGGTGAATGTAACGCTCAACGCGCTCATCACACAGGGACGCGCCCAGATCCTTGCAACGCCAAAGCTCGTAGCGCTCAATAACACCGAGGCCGACTTGCTCGTGGGCGAGACCTATCCGATCGTATTCAACACGAGTGTCCTCGGTGGACAAAACGTGCAGTTTGTCGACGTCGGTGTGAAGTTGCGTATGATTCCGACGATTGGCGACGATGGTGTCGTCACTGCCGAGCTGCACCCGGAATACAGCGAGATCGAGGGCATCACGTCAACCGGCTATCCCATCATTACAAACAGGAAGATCGACTCGGTGCTCCGCGTAGCAGACGGGCAGACGATTGTGTTGGGCGGCCTGATGATGGATACGTCAAACGAGACAGTCACGAAGGTGCCGGGGCTTGCCGACATTCCGATCCTGGGTAAACTCTTTCAGAACAAACAAACTGCACGTACGAAGAACGAGATCGTCTTTCTGATCACGCCCCACGTCATCTACGCCGACGCGGCGCCGAAGAAATAGCTAAGTGCCTGTGCTCCGAGCCGCCTGAGCAATGGCTTCGAAGCGCTGGTCGGCTCGGTGGGTCCAATCCCTGACGCCATGGACTTCACCTCCAATGCCGCGGACTTCGCCTTCGAGCGACGTGAGGCGCGTTTCGACTCGATCGATGCGCGCATCGACACCATCGAAGCGAGCGTCGATTTCTCGCCGAAGTGCGCCAAAATTGTGATCAGTGGCCTCACGAAGGCTGGGAATCGCGGTCATGAGGTCGCTTGAGCAGAATGCTTCTGACATCGCTGGCGCTTAGTATGGTTGTATTGCCAAAAGACTTCCCGCTTGTCGACAAGCTTCCGCGGCATTGTGCTTGCGTTTGACTTGCGGTATAATGGCCGTATGCGGAACCCCCTCGCCTACCCCCAGTTCGGGGGCGTCTCGGCTCAAGAACAGCTCGGCTTCATCCGGGAGGCCCTCGGCCTCTCGAAAACGGAGCTCGGCCGGCTGCTGGGCGTTCGCAGGCAGGCGCTCGACCAGTGGGCCGGCAGCGTTCCAGCCGATCGGACTGCCCGGGTCAACCGCCTCATCGAGCTTGCGCAATTCTTGCAGCGGCGGCTCGTCCCAGCCCGGATCCCGCAGATCATCCGGACCCCCGCGAAGGGACTCGATGGGCGCACGATTCTCGACGTACTTGCGTCGTCGGGGGTCGAGCCGATATACGAATACGTCGCGCGCCTCGCGTCCTACAGCAACGTTTGAAAACGATCGCGCGCCGCGGCCGCTACTATCGCGTCTGCGATCCTTCGTGGAACGACTGTTGCGATGGTCGCTTTGCAGCCGAGTTTGGTGGGCGCTGGAATCCGCCGCAAAGTTTTCCGACGCTCTACGTCAATCGCAACATCGAAACGGCGCGCGCCAACGCGCGACGCATCTACGAGGGCGAGGCGTTCGGCTTGTTCGATCTCAATCCGGTCATGCGTCCGCATCTGCAGATCGTCGAACTCACGCCGTGCGAACCCGTCGATGCGGTTTCGGATGACGGATTGCGCGCATTGGGTTTACCTGCAACGTATCCCGATGACATCGGGTGGGACGTATGCCAACCAATTGGTGTGCGCGCGCACGACAGCGGTGCCGTAGGAATTTCGGCACGCTCTGCTGCACTCGCAGGTGGCGAAGAACTTACGCTCTTTGCGCTCGCGCTAGCGCGCAAGCGCCAGCGAATCCTCTTCGACCTATGGTACCTGGCGGAACCGAAAAACCTCGAAAAAAGCTGATTTCCCACAAGGAAACAGGGGATTTTTCGATAATGCGCCTGGTCAATTAGCTGCCCCCATTCCGAAAGGACAGTATGACCAAGAACGAGTTAGCTCGTGAGCTCGCCGAAGAATTGGACCTCCCGCGTCGCCAGGTCGTCGACCTGATCGAAGCGATGTTGGAGAAGATCACCGACGTGCTCAAGTCGGGCGACAAAATCCAGCTCACCCCGTTCGGCCAGTTCAAAGTTCGGGACCGCGCAGCGCGTATCGCGCGCAACCCGAAGACGGGCGAGCCGATCAAAGTCCCGGCCAAGAAAGTGCTCAAATTCATTGCCGGACGCACGTTGAAGGAAGCCGTCGGCACCGCCCGGCGCGGGACCGCGAAGAAATCGTCGGCCAAGAAAACGGCCAAGAAATCTACGGCGAAAAAGGCTCCCGCCCGCAAGGCCGCACCGGCTCGTAAGGCTGCAGCCAAGAAGACGACGTCGCGTAAGAAGCGCTAAACTCAACGAGCGGGCCGCCAGGTTTGGCGGCTCGCTCCCATTAAGAAAGCGTGGGTGTTCCGCTACTTAACGGCGGGCGAATCCCACGGACCGGCACTCGTCGGTATCCTCGACGGGCTGCCCGCGCATCTCCGGCTCGACCTCGAACGCATCAACGAAACGCTGGCGCGACGCCAGGGCGGTTACGGCCGTGGCGGGCGCATGAAAATCGAGCGCGACGAAGTCGAGTTTTTAGCCGGCGTCCGCGGTAGTGAGACGCTCGGTTCTCCGGTTGCCGTCATCGTGCGCAACCGCGACTACGAAAACAATCGCGCCCTCATGGATCCGATTACCGGCGCGGGTAAAGCGCTCACCAATCCACGTCCGGGTCACGCCGACTATGCGGGCGCCCTGAAATACCGGCAGCGCGATCTGCGCAACGTGCTCGAACGCGCGAGCGCACGTGAAACGGCGATGCGCGTGTGTCTCGGCGCGATCTGCGCGCAGTTTCTCGAAGCACTCGGGATCACCACGCGCAGCTACGTGCACCGCATCGGCGACGTGGTCTCGCCGGAACTCGAAGATTTCTCGCAAGACGACGTCGAGGCGAGCGACGTCCGCAATCCCGATAAAGCCACGGAGGCCAAGATGATCGCCGCGATCGACGCGGCCAAAGCCGCGGGCGACACGCTCGGCGGCGTCTTCGTCGTGCGCGTTGACGGCGTACCGGTCGGCGTGGGCAGCAATCGCCAGCCCGAGACGCGGCTCGACGGCGTGCTCGCGGGCGCGCTGATGGGCATGCAAACGGTCAAAGCGGTCGAGGTGGGGCTCGGCGCCGATGTCGCAAGCCGGCCCGGCTCGCAGGCACACGACGTCTTTGCGCTGGATGGCAAAGAAGTGGTGCGCGGCAGCAATCGCGCGGGCGGCATCGAGGGCGGCATGAGCAACGGCCAGCCGATCGTATTGCGCGTCTCGGTCAAACCGATTCCGACGTTGATGAAGGCTCTGCCGTCGGTGAATTTGCACGAGCAAACCGATGCCCCGGCGACGATCGTGCGCAGCGACGTGTGCGTGGTGCCTGCGGCCGGCATCGTCGGCGAAGCGATGGTACGGCTCGCGCTGGTCGCGCCCGTGTTGGAAAAATATGGCGGCGACTCGATAGAAGAGACGCGCGACAATCTGCGCCGCGCCAACGAAGCCGCATCGGCCCTCTTTACCAAGGAGGGCGTGTGAAGCAGCACATCGCGCTGGTCGGATTCATGGCCTCGGGCAAATCGACGATCGGGAAGCGGCTCGCGCGCAAGTTAAAGTGCGCGTTTTTTGACACTGACGATATAGTCGTCGAACAACATGGCGCGATCTCGGATATCTTTTATAACGAAGGCGAGGCCGCATTTCGCAATTACGAGCACGATGCGCTCGCGCATGTCTTGAGCGACGGCGAACCTGGCGTGGTTGCCTGCGGCGGCGGCGCGCTTTCGTTTGAACCGTCAGCCAAGCTTTTGAAGAAACGCTCGTATCGCGTCTTCATCAAAGTCACGCCCGAACTCGTCCTCGAGCGGTTGCGTAACAGCCGCGTCGTGCGGCCGCTGCTGGGCCCAACACCCTCCCTTGCGCGTCTTAAAACCCTCTACATCAAACGGATGCCGCAGTACGCGCATGCGGATTTCGTCGTGGAAGCCGATGGTATGAGCACGGCTCAGGTCGTCGGTGCGATCGTTGAGTGGCTGCACAAGAAGAAGATCGAACTCTGAACACGTCCGAATTCATCGTCAACACCGATCTGCGCTACCCCATCTGCATCGGTGACGATACACGTGCGCCGATCAGCACGTTCATCGAGCATCGGGCGCAGCGCTTCATCGTGATCGCCGACGCCAACCCGGCGCCGGCGAAGCTGGCACGCGAGCTGGCGAAGGTTCCCGGATCCCTGGGCGTCTTGACGTTTCCGCTCGGCGAAGCGCGCAAACGCCTTGCCACCGTCGAGAAGGTACACGATACGTTGCTCGCCGCTGGTGCGGGACGCGACACGCTAATCGTTGGCGTCGGCGGCGGCGTCGCGAGCGATCTGTTCGGCTTTTGCGCTGCAACGTACATGCGCGGCGTCCCCTACATGCACGTCGCGACGACGCTCGTCGCGATGGTCGACGCGGCGGTCGGCGGCAAGACCGGGGTCGATGTGCGCGCGGGGAAGAACATCGCCGGCACGTTCACCGATCCGGTGGCGGTGTTTGCGCATACGGCCGCGTTACAGACGCTGCCCTACCGGCAAATGCGCGAGGGCCTGGCTGAAGTCGTGAAGGCCGCGATCATCGAGGGGCACGAGTTTTTCGAATCGATCGAGACGCTTGCGCCGCACGCGTTTTGGCGCTGGCCGTGGCTCGAGATCGTCGCCGAAGCGATCAAGGTCAAGACGATGATCGTCGCCGATGACCGGCAAGAAGCCGGCATGCGCGAACTGCTGAACCTTGGCCACACCTTCGGCCACGCGCTCGAGACCGCGAGCGGCTATCGGATCTCGCACGGCGTCGGCGTTGCGCTCGGCTTGCGCGCCGCAGGGTTGCTCGCGCTCAACACCGGTCGGTTTTCCGAGGAAGAGCACCTACGCATGCTTGGCACGACCGCGCTGCTCGGCATGCCGCTACGCACCTCGATCGGCGTCGAGGAAACCCTTGCTGCGATGCAGAGCGATAAGAAGAAGCGCGACGGCAAGCTGCGTTTCGTGTTGCCGCGCGCGATCGGCGACGTGGAGTACGGGGTGGAAGTGCCGCAGCGCATCGTGCGCAGCGTGCTCGCGCAACTGCGCCGCTCGCCCGAAGCCGCGGGCTAACTATGGCGCGCGTCGTCGATGCGCTGGCGACGATTCGCTCGTCGCGGTTCGATCTGCCGCTTACCTACGAGGCCGCTACATTCGGTCTGCGGATCGGCGACGTCGTCCGCGTACCGCTCGGAACACGCGAAGTGCTCGCCTATATAGTCAGCGATGTCTACGATGCGCCAAGCGATGCCAAACGCAAAGCCGTGCTCGAAAAACTCGACGTGCCGCGTGCGTTCAACGCCGAAGGCTTACACCTGGCGCGTTTTGTCGCCGAGTACTACATCACCACGCTCGGCGAGGCGCTCTCCGCCGTCGTGCTTTCGGGCGCGTTACCGCGCACGGTCGATAGTTTCATGCGCACGGTCGCGCAGCCGAATCCGCAACGCTATCCATCGGTGCCCGCGCGTTTGGTGCGTTTGATTTGGGAAGAACTCGGCGACGGCTTCGCGCTCGAAACGCTGCTACGCCATCCCGACGCGCGCCGCGCCGGCGATCGTGGAACGCTTTTGCGTTTTGTACAGACGCTCGTGCGCAGCGGCGAACTGCGTCGTCAACGGCGCTTCGTGCAGCCAAAAACAAGCGTCTATCGCGTGCGCGTGTTACACCTCGGCGACGCGCAGATTCGGGGCAGCAAGGCGCAGGCGCTCGTCGACTTCGTCCGCGAGCAGCCCGGCGTGCCGCGCGCCGACGCGCTGCTGGCCGGCTTCTCGAACGCGGTGATCGCGCGCAGCGTGAAAGCGGGAGCGATCGAAGAACGCGAGGTCGAACCGTTGCACGCGCGTTCGTACGCGTCGCTCGGCGATGCGCCATTTCCGCCGACCGCCGAACAGACCGCCGCGCTCGCACGCCTGGATGCAGCACTCGATGCGCGAGCGTTTCACGAGACGCTGCTCTTCGGCGTAACCGGCAGCGGGAAGACCTACGTCTACGTGGAGGCGATCAAACGCGTCGTGCGTGAGGGCGGCCGCGCGATCGTGCTCGTGCCCGAGATCTCGCTGACGCCTCAGACCGCGCGCCGTTTCGAACAAAGCTTCGGCGATCGCGTCGCCGTGTTGCACTCCGCGCTTTCGGAGCGCGAGCGTTTCGACGCGTGGCAAGCGTGCTCGCGCGGCGAGATCGACGTGGTGGTGGGTGCGCGCAGCGCGATCTTCGCCCCGCTCGAAGACGTGCGGCTGTGCGTCGTCGACGAAGCGCATGAGACGTCGTACAAGCAAGATACGGTGCCGCGCTACAACGCCGTGACGGTTGCGCGGGAACGGATGCGCGCGGCGAACGGGTTGCTCGTGCTGGGGAGTGCCACGCCGCCGCTCGAGAGTTACGAAGCCGCATTGCGCGGCAAGGTCGAGCTGCTCGTGATGCGCGAGCGCGCGACGGCGCAGCCGCTTCCGGACGTGCAGATCGTCGATTTGGCCAAGGAGTTTGAAAGCGGCAACAAGCGGATCTTCTCGACGCTGCTCGCCGAGGCACTGCGCGACCGGCTCGGGCGCGGCGAGAAAACGGTGCTCTTCGTCAATCGGCGCGGCAGCGGTGGCTTCGTGCTGTGCCGCAGTTGTGGGCACGTGCCGCAATGCCCGCGGTGCGATGTTTCGCTGACGGCCCACCGCAGCGAGGGACTGTTGCGCTGTCACTACTGCGATTTCCAGCAACCGCTGCCGCGCGTGTGTCCGGAGTGCGGGCTCGAGACGATTCGCGAGTTCGGCGTCGGCACCGAGCGCGTGGCAGAAGAAGTGGGGCGGCTTTTTCCGGAGGCACGCGTCGTACGCATGGATTCCGACACGACCACGCGGGTCGGCGATCACGCGCGATTGCTGACCGAATTCGGCGAACGCGGCGACGTCCTGGTCGGGACACAGATGGTCGCGAAAGGCTTGGACTTTCCGACGGTCACCCTTGTCGGCGTCGTGGCCGCCGACGTCGGCTTGCACATTCCCGACTATCGCGCGGCGGAGCGCACCTTCGATTTAGTCGCGCAAGTCTGCGGACGCAGCGGCCGCGCAAGCGCCGGCGAAGCGATCGTCCAGACGTACTCGCCCACGCATCCGGCAATCGTCTTTGCAGCAAAGCATGACTACGAGGGATTCGCACGCGGCGAGCTTGCAGCGCGACGCGAATTGCGCTATCCGCCGTTCTCGCGCCTGGTCTATCTCGGCATCATTGGCCGTAGCCGCAAAGCCGCGCAGGATGTGGCGGCGCGCTACGCCGAGATCCTGCGCGCAGAAAATGTCGGCGAGGTGCTCGGGCCGGCGCCGTATCCGATCGCGCGCGTCAACAACGAGTGGCGCTTTCGCGTCGCCGTAAAATCGCGCACGCCCAAGCCGCTACGCGCTGCCGTTCGTGCGAAAATTCTGCCCGCGGCTCGGGCTGAACGCACGAGCCGATTGGCAATCAACGTCGATCCATAGGTGAAGGTCCCGTGCTCCTTGCTTGTCGGACAGCAAGGATGTATACTCGGCTCATGGCTCTGGAAGTTACGCGTGATTCGGAGCGGTCTCGCACCGCGATCCTCGAGGCGGCTGAACGCCTTTTCGCCGCTGACGGCTATGACCGCACCTCGCTCGCCGCAATCGGCGAGGCGGCGGGCGTGTCGCGCGGGCTGCCTTCATACTTCTTTTCGAGCAAGCAAGAACTCTATGACGCGGTCCTCGGTCGCTCGGCGAGGATCATTCACGAACTCCTTGAGTCGATGAAGCGCGCGCTCCATGCGCGCGGACTCGAGCCGGCACTCGAACACTACGTCGATCTCTACATCGATTTTCTCGTTGCCAACCCGAACGTCGTGCGACTGCTGCAGTGGCAGTTCTTACAAGGCGATCCAAGCCGCGATGCGCCGGTGACGGCGGCGTTCCACGAGATGGTCGATATCCTCGCCGCGCGCGTCCCGGCCGAAAAGCGCCTCGATGCGCGGCTATTGACCTTGTCGGTTACGGGGATGTCGCTCTTTCCGTTCATGACGGCGCGGCGCGACGCGAAATTCGCAAAGGCGTACAAACAGCACCTGATCCGTATCTCGCGCGAGGGAGCGCGCGCGTGACGCTCTTCGAGCGATTGAAGCCTGCAGCCGCGGGGCTCCTCGCCGGCGCTGTGTGCTTGCAAATATGGTATGAGGTCGAAGTCTTCGGCAAGGAACCGATTACCTTCGAATACATCCTGCGCTATATTGCGCTTGCGCTTGCCGTCGCAGCGCTCGTGTCGTATGGCCGGGTTCCGCTCGTCAACGCCGCGATTCGCATGTTGATCGGCGCCAATTTCATCTATTCGATCGCGGATCGATTCGGCGTCCTCGGGCCATATCACACCGTCGGCGTATCGTGGGGAAGCTGGAAGAACTTCGTCTACTACACCCACGTCCTCAACGGGTATTTGCCGACCGCGGCTGCGCCATATCTGGCCGCCGCTGCGACCTTGCTCGAGGGCGTTCTTGCCGTCTGCCTCATTCTCGGAATATTCCCGCGGGTGACGACCCTCACAACGGCCGCGCTGCTCGCCGTCTACATCATCACGATGTCGGCAACGAGCGGTTTTGTCTCGCAGTTCGACTTTGCCGTGCTCCTCCTCGCGACCGCGGCTTTCTTCGTCGCTTGCACAGATTCAAGAGCAAAGGCGCCATTAGGAAGGAGGGTCACGGGCACCAGCGGTATTTAGTCGAAGTGAACAATATATTGTCGCGGGCATCGGCTGCTTTGAGCGCCCTACTGCTGGCCCTTGGACTTCCCGCCACGGCAATGGCGGGCGCACTTTCGGCGGGGCAGGTCGCGAAGATCGATGCGATCGTCAGCGCCGCCATGGCCAAACAGCATCTGGTCGGCGTCGAGGTTGCCGTCGGGCGCAACGGCGCCACGCTCTTTGCAAAGGGCTACGGCTTGCGCGATAAGGCCAAGAATCTCCCGGTTACCGCGACCACGGTCTTTCCGACCGGGTCGATCGGCAAACAGTTCACCGCCGCATGTGTCATGCTGCTGGTGCAGCAAGGGAAGGTGAACCTCGATAGCAAGGTCGCGCAGTATCTCCCGAACGTGCCGCACGCGTCAGAGATCACCGTGCGCGAATTGCTGAATCAGACCTCCGGCCTGCACGACTACCTTGAAAACAAGGCCTTGGTCACCGCGCTCTTTGCGGGCACGTGGACCACGCATCATCCGTCGTCGTACTACGTTGGCTTGATCAACGGCGATCCGCTGGCATTCAAACCCGGCACGAAGTGGCAGTACAGCAACACCAACTACGAAATCCTCGGCATGCTGGTCGCGAAAGTCAGCGGCGAGCCGTACGAGAAGTTTGTCACCGACAACATCTTCAAGGCGCAAGGCCTCGATTCGATGCAGTACCTGGCGTGGTCGATTCCGCTCGGCGACGACGTGACGCGCGGGTACACGTACGCCAAGGGCGTAAACAGCGAGCTGCCGCGTTACGACATGAGCTGGGGCGGCTCGGCCGGCGCGCTCGCATCGACCGCATCGGATCTCGTGAAGTGGGACGGCGCGTTCTTTGGCGGCAAAGTGATTTCGCCCGCGAACGTCACCGTCGCAACGACCCCGCCACAGGGCATCAGCATGGGCATGCACAGTGGCAACACACAGAGCCAGATCGCCAGTGGCTACGGCTTCGGCTGGGTGATCGGCAAAGACGAGGGTCGCAAAATCATCTGGCACAACGGCGGCATCGTCGGCGCGCGTACAATGAACGCGACGTTCCCGGCGGATGGGCTTGAGATCGTCGTACTGACCAACGCAACGACCGCCGACCCCGAGGTCGTTGCATTGAAGATCGCCCGTTTGCTCTACGGCGGCTAGATCTTGCGCATCTTCACGGCGACGCTGGTCACCGAGACCAACACGTTCTCCCCGATCCCGACCGGATGGCAAGGCTTCAATCGGAGCCGTGCACAGTCCGACGCTGCATCGATGGCGCAGTGGCGCGCGCTTGCCGAGCGCGATGGGCACACGGTGGCCGAGAGCATCATTGCGATTGCGCAGCCGGCGGGTCCAACGGTGCGGTCGGTCTACGAGTCGTTGCGCGGTGAGTTGCTCACCGATTTGCAGGCTGCGATGCCGGTCGACGTGGTGCTGTTGTATCTGCACGGGGCGATGGTCGCCGAAGGCTACGACGACTGCGAAGCCGACGTGCTCGAGCGCTGCCGCGCACTCGTTGGTCCGAAAGCCGTGATCGGCGCAGAGCTCGACCTTCACGCGCACCTCACGCAGCGGATGCTCGCTGCGGCCAACGTGATCATCTCATATAAGGAATATCCGCACACCGACATCGTCGCGCGCGCGGCCGACCTCTACCGCATCTGCGTCGACGCGGCCGCGGGGAAGACGCATCCGGTCAGCGCGACCTACGATTGCCACATGACCGGCATCTTTCCGACGACGGCGCAACCGCTGCGCACCTTCGTCGACGATATGACCGCGCGCGAGCGCGACGGGGTTCTCTCGCTGAGTTTGATTCACGGGTTCCCATGGGGCGACGTACCGGAGGCGGGCGTGAAGATGCTCGCTGTTACCGACGGTGATGCAGCCCTCGCAGCGCGCGTCGCGGAAGAATTCGGCCAGCGTTTTTGGACGATGCGCAAAGACGCATCGCTCTCCGGCACGAGCGTTTCCGATGCGCTCGACGCAGTCTCGGCAGCGCCGGAAGGTCCGATCGTGCTCGCCGATTTTGCCGATAATGCGGGCGGCGGCGCACCGGGTGACAGCACGTTCATTTTGCAAGCGCTGTTGCAGCGCGGTATCGAGAACGTGGTGACCGGCACGTACTACGATCCGATCGCCGTCGACACGTGTTTCGAAGCGGGCGAAGGCGCGACGATCGATCTGCGCTTCGGCGGCAAGCTCGGTGTGGCATCGGGGGCGCCGATCGACGCGCGCGTGACGGTCATGCGCGTGCTGGAAGCGCACCAGCAAGATGCGATGGACGATACGATTCCGGTGCTCCTTGGACGCAGCGCCTGGATTCGCACGCGCGGCATCGACATCGTGCTGGCATCGCATCGCACGCAAGTCTTTTCACCCAACGCCTTTACCGGCCTCGGCATCACGCTCGATGACAAGCGCGCGATTGTCGTGAAGTCGTCGCATCACTTCTACGGCAAATTCGCGCCGCTCGCGAAGCGCGTGCTGCACGTCAGTGCGCCGGGCACGCTTTCCCTGGATTTTGCATCGATTCCGTATAAGCAGCGCGATCCGACCTATTGGCCGCGTGTAGAGGCGGCATCGGTATGAGAAGGGCGCTGATCGCGCTTGCGCTCATGCTGCTCGCCGCGTGCACGCGCGTCGGCCAGGAACAGCATGGTCCCGGCACGCTCGTCGTCGCGCTTCGGCAGGAGCCGGTCGCGCTCAATTCGCTGCTGCTTGAAGGGCTGCCGGCCTACACGATAAGCGAGCTTTTCTATTCGTATCTCACGAACTACGACGCGAACGGGAACGTGGTGCCGGACTTGGCAACGTACACCGTTGGGCCCGGCAATTCGACGGTAACCTATCACCTGCGCCACGGCGTGCGCTGGCAAGACGGCGTACCCCTCACGTCGCGCGACGTCCTGTTCAGCTATCAAGCCGTGATGAATCCGGCAAACAACGTCGAAACGCGCTACGGCTACGACCGTATTGCGTCGGTGACCGCGCCCGATCCGTACACCGTTGTCGTGCGGACGAAGGTTCCGTTCTCGCCGATCATCGGCTGGTTCTTCGGCGGCGATACCAACTACACGATCCTTCCAGCGCACTTGCTCGCAGCGTACAAGAGTCTCAACAATGTCAGCTTCAATGCCGCGCCGATCGGCTCGGGTCCGTATCGGTTGGAGCGCTGGGACCGCGGTAATCGGCTCACACTGCAAGCGAACCCGTCATACTACGCAGGTAAGCCCGCGATCGATCAGCTCGTCATGCCGTTTATTGCGGATGGCTCGACGACGATCAACGAGCTCCACACGGGCGAGCTCGACGCGGCATTCGTCCTCGACGCCTCGCGAATTGCCGAGCTGCGTGCGATTCCCAACCACCAGGTTGTGGTGACGCCGGTTCCTTGGTTCTACGGGTTGGCATTCAATCTTCAAGACTCAATCGTTTCCGATCGCACGGTTCGCGAAGCGTTCGCGCTTGCAATCGACCGGCGCTCGCTCACGCGTAAGATATCGCAAGGTGTCTACGATGCCGATACCGGCGCTCGCGGCCTCTTCACGTGGGCGTTCGATCCGCACGCCGACACGATCGCGTACGACCCGGCGCGCGCGGCGGCGCTGCTGACGCAAGATGGGTGGATTCCCGGCCCCGACGGCGTTCGTGTGAAGAACGGCCGCAAGCTGCGGATCGAGCTCATCCTACCGGCCGGATCGGACATGACCACGCGCTTCGCGACCGCTATCGCTGCGGCAGAACGATCGGTCGGGATCGACGTGCCGATGCGGCGCTACGACCGCACGCAGTTTATCTCGGTAGAAGGCCCCGAGATGCAAGGACATTATCAAGTCTCGCTTTACGACTATCAGGCATCGCAAGATCCGGATGCGTCGTGGCTGTTGGGCTGCGATCAAGAGGCGCCGCACGGCTTCGACATCGCACGCTATTGCAATGCGCAGGTCGATGCGCAGCTGCGG
>JBAUEZ010000181.1:0-15579 GCA_049678885.1 Candidatus Aquilonibacter sp.
GCAAAACGCTTATGGTTTGAAATTCAACAGGACGTTGGGGCTCAGTTGCAAAAGCCGTAATCTCCTGTCCGGGACTGCAAAAAACGCTTAGGCCGTGACGTGAATTTCAAAAACTCGACGGAGCCTAGGAACTCGCTCGAACAGAAATTCGGCTCTTGGACGTGCTGGTCGATAACGCTGGTATCGTTGAGCTTGGCATCGTGCACCGCCGAGCACCATCAGCACCGATGCCGTACGACGTATCTACGAAATGAACATCGTTGGAACACTCAATGTCACGCAGGCGATGCAAACGAGCGAGCCCTCGGAGGTGAGCGGTGAGCACGGACCAGCCTCCGCCTTTCGGCGCGCTGTTGCGGCAATTCCGGCTTGCGAAGGGATTATCACAAGAGTCGCTGGCCGAGCGCGCCAGAATCAGCGCTGAAGCGATCGGGGCGCTCGAGCGCGGCAACCGCACGTCCCCGCAACGCACCACGCTCTCCCTGCTGAGTAACGCGCTCGAACTCGACACTTGCGATCGCCTAAAGCTCGAGGCCGCCGCGGTCAAGCCGCCGCTTCCGCGGAAACGACAGCTTCGGGGGGCACGTGCCGAGCCGCCGCCTCCCGCGGAACGCTCGAACCTTCCGCGCTCGCTCACGCGCTTTGTCGGACGCTCCGCCGAAGCGGATCTTCTCCTGGAATTGCTCGGCGAACACAAACTCGTCACCATCACCGGGTTCGGCGGCGTCGGCAAAACCAGAATGGCAATCGAGCTGGGGCTACGCCTGCTGGACCGGTTCTCCGACGGCGTTTGGTTGGTTGAACTCGCGGCTCTGCGAGACGCGTCGCTTCTGCCGCAGGCGATCTCCGCGATGCTCCACGTTTCGGAAATCCCGGGGCGGCCGCTCCTCGCCTCGATCGCTTTGGCGCTACGCTCCAAAGCGTTGTTGCTCATCGTCGACAATTGCGAGCACGTCATCGAGGCCGCAGCGCGCACGATCGAAGAGCTCCTCCGCTCTTGCGACGGTCTCACCATCGTCGCGACCAGCCGCGAACCCCTGCACGTTGATGGTGAAGCGGTCTTTCGAATGCCAACACTGCCGTATCCCCCGGGACGCGCTGCGCAAAACGCAGCGGAAGCATCTGAGTTCGCGGCCGTGGAACTCTTCCTTCAAGGCGCTCGCGCCGCGAGCCCGGGTTTTACGCTCGCCGATCGCAACGTGGCAGCAATCACTTCGATTTGCCGTCAACTCGACGGTATACCGTTAGCGATCGAGCTTGCCGCCGCGAAGGTGGGCGCCTTCAGCGTCGAGCAGATCGCCGGCAATCTTCGCGAGCGATTTCGTCTGCTTCGCGGCGGCTCGCGAAACGCGCTTCCGCGGCAACAGACCCTCCGCGCGCTGGTGGACTGGAGCTTCAATCTCCTCACTGCGCAAGAGCAAGATTTTCTGACCGCACTCTCCGTCTTCTCCGGCGGATTTACCGTGGAGGCGACGGCGTTCGTTTGCGTCGACGACGGCCGCGACGATGCCGACGTCTTCTATCTCTTGGGATCGCTGATCGACAAGTCGCTCGTCGTAGCCGATGCGCTTGGCGAGCGCGCGAATCGCTACAGCTTGCTTGAAACCATCCGGATCTATGCGCACGATCGTCTCGTCGAGCAGCCGGACCGCGGCCCGATACGCGAGAGGCACGCGAGGTATATGCTCGCATTTGCACGTCGCACGGCCGCTTCGTTCGAATCCTTGCATGATGGCGAGTGGTGCGATCTCGTGCACACGGACATCGACAATATCCGCGACGCATTGGAATGGAGCCTCGCGCAAGGGCATGACGCCGCACTGGGCGCCGAACTCTGCGCAATCCTTGGCCCCTATTGGGAATCCCGCAGTTACGGCGAGGGAAAGCGCTGGCTCACCGCCGCCCACGCGGTGCTCGACCGGCTCGAACCGCACGTCGCCGCTCGCGTCTTGTTGGAATACGTTCGTGTCCTTCCGTTCGACGAACACACGATCGCGCTGTCGGAGGCGGCGGTTCGTGCGTATCGCGACGGCAATGACGCGCTAGGGCTTTGCCGCGCGCTCGAATATCGCGCGCAAACGCTGATCAATATCGGCCGTTACGACGACGCCGCGCGCGTCCTTGCCGAGAGCGAACACCTCTCGTCCGATGCAGCACACCACGCCGGGGTGGCCCGGCTCGAGGCCCTGCACGGCTTTGCCGATCTCTACGCGGGCGAAACCGAATCGGCCTACGCGCATTTCGTCAAGGCCGAGGCGCTTCAGCCGGCACCCTCGTCTCCGCGTGAGCTCGCGCTCGTCATGCGTGGGTTCGCTGAAGTGGCGCTTGCGCGCGGTGCGCCGAGTAGCGCTGTCGAACACGCGCAACGCGCTTTGCATTTAGTTGAGGACGGTGGCAACGTACGCATCGTGGGTGTAGCCCGCTACCATCTCGCGCACAGCTTATTGGAAGCCGGTCGCGCAGCGGAAGCATGCGATCTCGCGCGTGAAGCGATCGGCGCCCTCTTGGGCACGCAAGCATCGCCGGCTTTTTCCGAGGCAGTCATCGTCCTCGCGGCGGCGTACGAGCGCCTCGGGCGACACGAGGAAGCAGCGAGACTGCTCCCATTCATGTACCGGCAACCGGTGCCCCCATTTCGCTCGCCTTTTCTCATCAAGGCTCTCCCGGACGACACGCTCGCCAAACTCGAAAAACGCATGGGGCATTCGGCGTTCACGCATGCATGCGCATCCAGCGGTCAGATCGATGAGCTGGCGCTCGTCGACGAGCTTTCCCACGATCGCGCCGCGAGTCTACAGTACACCGGCCACTCACACTAACGCAGAGAGAAGGAGTTACATCATGGCTTCGATTGCGCAGTATCTTCTGCACCTCGCCTCAAACCCGCATGCTGCCGAACTTCATAATAGCTCCTCGAAATCCGCCGACCTCCAGATGCGCGCCTACGGTCTGGACGACGACCAGCGTGCCGTCATTGCGACGGGCGACAAACAAAAAATATCGAACGCTTTAGCGAACGAGCTTCCTCCAGCCGCAGAACCGGGCAAGACCATGACGTTCCAGATTTCGCCTACAGTCTTACTCCATGGAGGAGGAGGAAATTAAAAACACGGTGAGGCACCACGGTGCGTTGCGTGTCGTCGGCATCGGCGTGCGCGCGCCGTCTCATACATCGCTCGAAACGATGGAGTTGATCAAAAGCGCCGACAAGGTCTATGCCGTCGTCGCAGATCCTTTGGCGTGGTCGTGGCTCTCGGCGCTCAATCGCGACTGCGAATGTCTCAATGCGCTGTATTTGCCGGGAAAACCGCGATGCATCACGTACGAAGAGATGGTCGAGCGAGTCTTAGGCAGCGTGCGGAGTGAGCTGCGAGTATGTTTCGCGGCATACGGCCACCCCGGGGTTTTCGCATTTCCGACGCACGAGGCGATCCGCCGGGCACGTAGCGAAGGATTCGACGCATCGATGGATCCCGCAGTCTCCGCAGAGGATTGCCTTTTTGCCGACCTCGGCGTCGATCCGGCTACGTCGGGGTGTCAGAGCTTTGAAGCGACGGACTTTCTGGTCTACGAGCGCGTCTTCGATCCGCGCTCGGCGCTGGTTTTATGGCAAGCAGCCGCCGTGGGCGAGGACAGCGTCAAAGAGGACGCCGGAACGTGGAATGCCGCCGCGCTGAGCATTCTGGCTGAGGTGCTGATCGCGCGATACGGCGAGGATCACCAGATCGTAATCTACCAGGCGCCGGTCTTCGCCGCGTGCCGGCCCGTCGCGAAACGCATCACACTCGCAGAGCTGCCGACACAGGGCTTACCCGTGATGTCGCTGTTATACGTACCGCCCTGTGGACCGGCCGAGCCGAATCGGGACATGGCGCGTCTTCTTCGGTCGCTGGGTCATTCCGTACCAGTGCCCCCATGAGCCCGAGCGACCACAGCCGCGCCTGTGCGGCGCACGCACCGAACCGGGCTGCGAGACGATCCGGGGTCGTGCCCGCCGTCAGCTCTTCCACAATGTCAAACGTCTGACGATCGACGTCAAAAATGCGGTACGCGTTAAGCGTCGCATCGGCGACGATGATGGACCACACTCGCGGGAAGCGCGGATCGGCCTCCTCGCCGGCACGTAGGCAGGCGGCGATTACCTCGCCGTTGCGAACCAATCCGATCGGTGCAATGCAGCGTGCCAGACGAATAGGTGCAGATCCGTCCGCGGATGCGATGCGCTCGCACGGATCGGGACGTAGTTTCGAGAGTCCGCACAAATAGGCGCAGACATCGTAGAGCGGATGCGATTCGGCCCATTCCTGCGCGACGAACGCGAGAATGAGCTCCGCGTGCGGGAGATCCGTCCGGCGCGCGAGGCGCCCGCAGCGGCGGAACAGTTCACTTGCCGATCCATCGAACGACGCGATCATCATCCGCAACACCGCGTGGCCGAGACCGTAGAGCAGCCGGTATCCTTCAGCGAGCGCGATGTTTTCCGAACGGTCGCAGCCTGCGGCGTAGTAGTGTTGGCAGACGAAGATGGCCGGATCCGAACGCATCAGCGCTGCATCATCGATAGCGAGCGGCGGAAAGTTGAAGTCGGTAACGTAACCGTCATATGCGATCGCGTCCCCGTACTGCTCGTGGAACGCCGTGCCTGGCTCTGGCGTCAGCAGATGAAGCTGAATCGACAAGCGGTCGGGATACGAGCGAATGCTCGAGGCGACGAGTTGTACCGTTGCTTCTTGATCCTCGGGCCTTTCGTTCGGATATCCGGTGATGAATGAAACAGCCGTCGCCATTCCGAGATGGAGCGACGCTTCGACAACCGGGCGATAGAGCTGCAGATCGAGGCGCTTTTTCACCGCGGTCTGCAGTTGCTGCGAGCCCGCTTCGACGCCGTAATAAATAGAGACGCAGCCGGCTTCACGCATACAAGCGAGCAACGCTTCGTCAACGCAGTCCATCCGCGCGGAACAACTCCAAGTATAGCCACGGTCCGCGACGGCGTCGCAAAAGGCGCGAATCTTCACTTTATTGACTGTGAAGAGGTCGTGCATCAAATCGAAATCACGAATTCCGTACGTCGCATGAAGACGATCGAGGTCGGCGACGAGCCGAGGCGCCGATTTGATACGGTAGCGTCTCCCGAAGAAGCTTGCGGTGGAACAGAACGCGCACTCAAACGGGCAACCGCGTCCGGCCTCCACGTTGAGCCGCGTAAGGCCGAGCTCCGCAATCGGATACGCATCGTAGGCGGGAAATGGCAACTCGTCGGGATCGATGAGCGAGTTCCCGGCGCCTGTTCGCATCACCTCATCGCGCGCTCTGTAGCTGATTCCGGGCACGTTGCAGAACGCCGTATCGCCGGCGGCCGCGGCCAGCACGCTCGGCAGCGTCGCTTCCGCCTCGTAGCGCACGATGACGTCGAATTGCCGGTACCGCTTGAGGATCTCTCGATCGAGAATGCTCGCATGCGGCCCACCCAGCAGAATCGGCAAATCGCGACGGCGCCGCACTGCGTCCGCGATCCGTAGCGTGCAAACGAAGTTGCAGCCCAGCGAGGTGAACCCGACGACATCTGGATCGCATGCAACGATACGCTCGGCAGCCTGCTCGTAGAAACGGGGCCCGAGGACCACCTCTCCGCGTAGTAGCTCCAGCTTCGGATCGATCAAGACCGCCTCGTGGCCAGATGCGCGGGCCACAGCCGCCAGCGAAATCAAGCCGAGATGGGGCTGCGGATCGACCGTATAGCCGTCAGCGCCTTGCACCAACAGTACGTTGTCGATCAGGGCGATCTTCACAATGGAGACCTTTTGGCCAATCGTGCAGATAAGATGTGCAGATGCTCGTGGTGCCCGCGCCGCTCTGGTGACAAGATCGAGCACGCCATGCTAACAAAACACCGAACGATTCCACCGATCCACGTACCTTTGCCATCTCTCAGCGTGCGCCTTTTCGGCGCGCCGCGTATCGTGCACGGTCCCTCCCAAAGAGAAACCCGGCTTCCGGCACAGACGCTGCTGCTCTTCGCCATGCTCACAACACGCAAGCACGAACTGCTCGATCGCGAAGAGGTCGCGTTCACGCTGTGGCCCGATTCCAGCGAAGGCGACGCACGCGCAGCGCTTCGCCGGCATCTGCATAAACTTCACCAGGCGTTGCCGCAAACGGCGCGCCCGTGGATCGTTTGCGGCACGCAGACTATCTCGTGGGGCCCAAGTGACGAGACGTTCGTCGACGTTGCGGAGTTCGAGCGTTTAAGCGAAACACCCCGGACGTTCGATCAAGCTGCGAAACTCTATGCCGGCGATTTTCTGCCGCGCCTCGATCACGAATGGGTTTCGAGCCTTCGCGAGCGGCTTCGCCGGGGGATCGTCCGCGTGCTGGGAGTGCTCATCGCGCAATGCCGTGCTAACGGCGATCGCAGCCGCGCGCTGGAGTACGTGGAGCAGTTGCTCGGGTACGATCCGTGGCGCGAAGACGCATTACGCGATCTGATGCTGCTGCGTTTCAATACGGGCGATCGTGCCGGCGCGCTAAACTATTACCGCAACTTCTGTCAGCGGCTCGGCTCGGAATTCGGCGTCGAACCAATGCCCGAGACGGTGAAGTGCCTGGAATCCATTGCGCGAGGATGCGTCGAGGCCAATTAAACGATTCAAATAGTTCGCGCCTACATCTGGCAGAGGGGATAGAACAATGAAAGGTATGCTCGTCTTCAAGTCCGTCAGCGATGCAATCTCCGATGGCTTCGAGGTCTACGACGACCTCCACGGCGACTACATCATCGTTGGGAAGGCTACCTCGAGCGGGCGGGCTTTCGCGATCGCACTTCGCGAACCGTGTCGCTGCTAGGTCGCGGTGTGTGAGACCTTCTCGAGCGCTTCCATCGCGTAGCGGCGACGGCGCGGACCACCCTCTGAGGCTTTGAGAAACTCTACTTCCACCTGCGCGTCGGGATGCACCGCGGTAACCACGGCCACTTCATCCTCGTCTATCACGCGCACGTGATCGCCAACGTGTAACATGGGCGCCCTCCGTTATGGCTGCATGGTCAAAAGTTGGAACGTCCCCGGTACCATCTTGAACCGGTCGCGCGGTCCGGTCGGGTTCGGATTTGCCACCATCTTCGCGGTTACGAGATAGACGACGCCGTTCGACGCATCGAGCGCCATCGTGCGCGCGCCGGGAACGGTCGCGGCATTTTGCACGACCGAGTAGTGATTCGGATCGTCTTCGTGCACGACGGTGAGCGTTGCGTCGCGGCCGTTCGAGGCAAATGCGAGCTGCTTGTTCGGATCGAAGCGCGTTGCATCGGTACCCGCACCGGTCGGGAGCGTAGCAATGACTTTGCCGTTGTCCGCATCGACGACCCCGAGCTGCCCCTCGCAGGCGGGGAAGAGCCGGCGATGCTGCTGATCCATCGAGAGGCCCGAGGGACTCTTGCACGCGCCGAGCGTGAAGCGTTTGACGATCGTCGCGCTCTTGGCGTCGATCGCCACGATCTCGCTCGTGCTTTCGATGTTGTCGTAAACCATGCCGCGGCCGTCGACCGCCGGAAACTCAGGCCGGCCGCCGAGCGGAATCGTTGCGACAACCGTGTTCGTCTGCGCATCGATCGCGGTCGCGTCGTTGCTCCCGCCGTTAAATGTAAAGACGCGCTTTGTCGCCGGGTCGTACGCGATGCCGTCGGGATTCTTCGCGCCGGTCTGAATCGTCGCGAGCGGCTTGAGCGAGGCGAGATCGAAGACCGTCACGCTCCCGTCCATGCCGTTCGACGTGAAGCCCTTGCCGAGGTCGTCGGCGATGGCGATGCCGTGCACGCCCGGCGTGTTCGGAATGTCACCTACCACTGTGCTATTTTGCGGGTCGACCACCATCACGTGAGATGAACGTGAGATGAACAGGTGCTTCGTTGCGGGGTCGAAGCTGAGGTAATCCCAGCCGCCGTCGCCACCCAGCATGTGCGTCGCAGCGAGGTGGTAGTTAACCATAACAGCCGCAGCAACAAGCATGGCAAAAAGTTTCATACCGCCATAATACGGCCGCGTGCTAGACTAGCCCTATGGCTGAACCGGCGACCGAGCAACGCGAATTCACCAAGGAGCTCGATACCTCAACCAAGCTGGCCTACGAGCGCACGCGTCTCGCTTACGAGCGCACGATGCAGGCGTGGATCCGCACCGCCACGTCGCTCATAACGTTCGGCTTCTCGGTCTACAAGTTTTTCCAGATCGAGCGGCCTCCCGGCCTCAAGCAAAGTTCGATTATCGGCTCGCGTGAATTCGGTGAGATACTCGTGGTCCTTGGGATTGCCTCGCTCGTTCTCGCGACGATCGAGTATCGCGGGCGCGAGCGCGACCTCGAAAAGGAATGGCCCCACAAACAGCGCCGTTCGCTCGCGATCTGGCTGGCCGGCGCGATGTCCATCCTCGGCGTGCTCGCCCTGATCGCGATGTTTATGCGCGCCTAGCGCGCTACTATTTGACGCCGGATTCTTGCAAGATCTCCTGCAGATCGAAGCCGCGTTTGATCGGGAACAGCAGATTCCATGTGAAGCGCAGAAAATTTTGCGGCGTCGAAATTGGACGCTCGACGTAGGTGTAGTAATAGACGCCGATCTGCATCGGCTGATCGCCGAGCTTGAACGTCTTGGACACGCCGCCGCCTACCGGGATCGACCACTTTTGGTTTCCCGGCGCGGCGTAGTTGGCGGTGAGAATCGGCGCCGTCGTGAGCGCCCAAGCCCCTTTGAGATTGTAGTTGATGAACGGCTGAATCAAGCCGGAATTAACTTCTGGCGCCGACACCTTGCCGGCGAACGACCAGACTTGCGTTACAAGTACGCCGATCACAAAGGAACCAGGCATCACGAGCGCAACCGCGTCGGGACCGACTGACCATTTGCCGGTGCCAGGAACACCCGGCGATGCCGTCGGAAACTGAAAGATTGGTCCCGCACCCCAGATCATCGCGCCGGGCTTCGCTTTTGGCGCAAAGAAGAGTTGCTCTTGAATGTCGCTGACGCCAAACGTCGATCCGCAGACGCCGTCGGGCGGACACAACGTCGGCGGCAAATTCGACGGATTATCGACAATCGGGATGATCGTGCGCGCGATTAGCGTCATGTTCTTGCTCAGCATCAACGGCACGACGGGTTGAATGTTCACGTTGAACTGATAACGCGCGTATGGACCAATCCCGTAGTTGTTGTTGAACTGAAATGGAATGATGGCGATGTTGCCGACCGGGTTCTGTGAAGCCTTGATGATGTACGCCTGCACCGCCGCCTGCTGCGCCGGTGAGAGCTTGCTCAGATCGGCGTTGGCCGCAGGTGTTGCGCTTGCTTGCGGCGCCGGCGAGGGCGTCATTTGCGCCAATAAAAACACGGTCATTGACAGTAGCAGGTGCATGCCTCATTCTAGCAATCTCAGGGCAGACGCCCTATCCGGAAATTGAGGCCAGAATGACGCGTCCACACGAAGATATTCAGCACCATACCGCTGTCGACCATAGGCCCGGTGGGCCAACTATCCGGTTCTCGCCAAACAGCTGGTGCGCGATCGACGTGGTGCACGTGAGGAGCGACCGCGTCGAAGCGGGGGTCTCGAGCTATGAAACGTTGATCGAAAAAGCACGAACCTCATCGGCTAAAGCCGGCGTGAGCGCGGTTCTGCGTTCGCTCGACAATCGTCGCGTCATCGTGCTTGTGACGCTCGGCGGTCACGACGCGTTCAACCATCTCAAATCGGCATGGGACGATCATCATCTGCGCGCCGAGAAACACACTGTCGCTGAATCGAGCGCGCTCGCGCTTTACCAACTCGTGCATGCCATCGGTGAGGTTGGACTCGATCCGCAAGCGAAAAACGTCTACGCGATCGAGCACATCGCGGTCGATCCGGAAAAAGCTTGGGCGATCGCGCAGACGACTGCCCAAGCCACCGGATTCCAAGGCGCGCTCGTCTTTGGCTCCGACGATCAAACGGCCTCGGTGCTCATCTACCAGTTCGAGCACCCGTCGGAATTCGCGGTCGCTAGGACTTTCGGCTAGGCAGCAGCCTTCGCGCGCAGAAACAAGCAGCGTATGCGTGCGCTGCTATCGCAGATTCGGTTCCAAGCGATTGTTGTCGCATTGGTCCCGGTTCTCGTGCTCGCGGCGATCTTGGCCTACACATTGGGGACGCGCAACATCACGATAGCCACCGTCTTCTGGGCGGATCATACGCAGCGCGTCCTCGCCGCCAACGATGCGTTGATGACAGCGTTCAGCGACGAAATTCGCACACGTCGAACGGCCGGCTTTGCAGACGCTGCGCGCGCGTTCGCACGACGGTCCGCGACGCTGCTCGCGGTTGCGGACGCGACAACGGCAGAGCGGCGTCAAGCGCAGGCGTATGTCGATGGCGTCAATACAGCAAGCCGCTTGCTTGCTAACTCGCCGCCGCGACCCACGCTGCTTGCGCGGCTCACGATAGCGAAACGCAACGTCGACAGATCCGAACGCATCATCGCGATGAACGCGCTGCGCCAGGCGAGCGATCATCTCGCGCGCTTTTCCGAAGTGCTGCTTTGGACGCTTGTTGGTGGCGTGATACTTTTTCTCACGCTAGGTGTCGCATTCGGTGCGCATGTGTGGCTACGTGCGCGGCTGCTGGGCCTCAATGCACGGGAACTGCGCGCCGGCAAAGACCCCAATCCGCTCGGCGGCGCGGATGAGCTCGCGGTTGCCGAGCGTGAATATCGCGGGGTTCTCGAACAATTGCAACAAGAGCACAAGAACGTCACGGTGCTGCAGCGCGCGCTGCTACCACAAAATTTGCCGCAGGTACCCGGCGTGCGCATCGACGCATCGTACATGCCCTCGACCACCGATGCGGACGTTGGTGGTGACTGGTACGACGTTTTCACGCTTGGCGAGGACCGCCTCGGCATTAGCGTCGGCGACGTTGCGGGCCACGGATTGCAGGCAGCCAGCACGATGGCGCAGATGCGTCAATCGGTGCGCATGGCCGCGCGTTTGTACGATGAGCCGGCCGACGTGCTGCAGGCTGTCAATCGGGTCGTTTGCGACGAATTGGCTGCGCTCGTCACGCTCTTTTACGGTGAACTCTCGCTCACCAGCGGTTTGTTTGTTTACGGATCGGCGGGACATCCGTTGCCCATCACCGTGCAAGCAACGGGAGTCGTCGAGCAGATTTCCGGTGGTGGTTTGATCATGGGCGCCGATCGGCGCACGGAATACCGGCAGTATTCGATGACGCTCGACGCAGGGTCGGCTCTCGTGCTCTTTACCGACGGGCTCGTCGAGAGCAAACGCCTCGCGTACGATTACGACGCCGGCGTCCACCGGTTGATCTACGTCGTGAATCGCGAGTACTACAGCGCGAACGAGAACATCGCGCAAGCAATTCTCCGTGGCGCACTCGAGGGACGGCCGCAACTCGATGACGCGGCCGTGCTCTTTATCGCTGTAACCGACATCGGCTTCGCGCGCACCAACACGACGAATACCTGGACGGTCGACGCGCGCAGCGCTGCTGCGGCGCGGCGCGCAAAACGCGCATTCTTGTGGCACTTGGGCGAGTTTGCTTCCGACGGCACCGATCTCTCCGCATCCGAGTTGATTTTCGGCGAACTCGTGGGTAACGTTGCGCGTCACACGCCGGGCCTCGCGGAAATCACGCTCGAGCTGGTCGGCAGCAGCGCGCTCCTGCATGTTGTCGACGAAGGACCGCCGATCGTACACGCGGTTGCGCGACCCGAGGAGTTGGCTGAAGGTGGGCGTGGGCTGTTACTCGTCAAGAGCTTGGCCCGCGCGCTCACCATCGGACGAACAATCGGTGGCAATCAAGTGACGGCCGAATTGCCGATCGCACTAAACCGCCGCGAGATCGGGCCCCGCGCGCCGGCGCGGGTGGAGCGCCGGCGCATGATGGGAGCATAAGAATAAGACTCGCCGTCTAATGCCGTACCGCGCGCACCTGTTGCATGATGCGCGCTTTGAGCAGATGGCTGCGCAAGGCATTATACTCAGCCTGACATCCGGCGCAGGTGCGCAAGTGCAGCGCGACCACGCGCGCTTCGTCACCGTTGAGCGCGCCGAGCGCGTACACTGCGACGTTATCGAGCATCTCGTCGTGTGCGTTCATACGTCATCCCCTGCCTTCGTACAACTCAGGCGAAGACGTTAGGGATTCAGTTCGCGCTGAGTTTGCTCATCTGTGCCTTGAGCTCTTCGAGCGTCAGGCCCGCCGGGAGCGTCAGCTTGCCGTTCTTGGCGCTAGCGATCCACGACGAGTCGGTGATGGCATAGACTTCATCGACGTACGTACTGAAGAACTGCCACGTCATCTTATAGAGCTGGCCCCACGAGGTGACGATCGCAAAGTCGGCAGTGTAACCGGGCAACACGACGGCGTGACCACCGACGATCTTCGGGTTGCCCGGCGCGACCGTCCACTCTTCGGGCGGCGCTCCGTTGTCCGGCATGATGTTCGCCGCACATTGAAGCCGATGTAGGCGACGCCCGAGTCGTAGATCGTGCGCTTGACGTCGTCGATGATGCGCGGATCGACTTCGACGAAGCCGAGAATCGTGTCGACCGGTGGTCCATCTTTCCCAATCGGCGCGCCCTTGGTGTGAATGTACTTGAGCACGTGCTGCTCGTTGCCGCCGGGCCCCTCGCCTCCGTGTGCGTCCAGACTTGGCGCGCGTGATAGAACGCCGCGCACGTGCAGTCGCCAAGCGTGTCGTTGAGCATCGTTCCGAACTTATTTGGCGCTTGCGGCATGCCTTTGGTGTAGTCGACGGACGGTGGCGGCGCTTCGACCGTTTTTCCGGCAAGCAACGCGCTCAAGTGCGGAATCGCCGGGTCGTGCGCTCTCGGCAAACGGCCAAGGCGAAAGGTCATAGTGGTTTGTGGCATAGTACACCCCGGAATAACAAAGAGAGACTTACCCCATCATCTTACGCTGTTCCGAGGTGAACAAAAATGGGCTCTACGTACCATGATCGACCTTAGTACCAAGTTCATAGCCGTTTCGGTCTACACGGTTGCAGCAGAGAATCTGGCCGGTTTGGAAGCATCAGCGCGCTCCACGATCGAGCGCGATGCGGCCATCTTGCACGGTTTTCGCGAAGGGATCGTCATGACCAACGAAGAGCAAACGCAAGTGCTGATCGTGACGCTGTGGGACTCAAAACAGGCCTGGGTGAGCGCTGAATGGGAGCCGCAAATCGGTAAGGCCGTTGCGGGGTTCGTGAGTAACGCAACGGACTACGACGTCCAGACTTTCGTACCGGTTGTTGTCGTGCGCGCTTAGGAGCGCGGCGGCCATTGGAGCATCCGGTAGACGCGCGCCAGCGAACGCAAGCTCCGTATCTCCGAATGCTCGAATTCCTCGACCGTCGCCTCCAGATCGGCGCGTTCAGCGCTCGTACGCGCGTCGCGGGCGATGTTGGCTGCGTGGAAGAGGACCTCTTGATGTTCCATGGTGTTACCTATACCCGGTTTGAAGGGTAATCGGCACGCTCGCTTCGGCAATTTAGGATAGTTTAATGTCTTGCCCTAAGGTTTGCCGTTCTGCGAGAGCAAATAGTCGACGATCTTATCGACGTTAGCGGGATCGATGGGCGCGCCGTAGGCGTTCTTCATCTTCAGAACTTCCGCGGTCCACTGCGCGCGATTGAGCGGCGGCTGCGTGTAAATGTATGCTGCCGAATGACACGTGCGACAGTTTGCCGTGGCAAGATCGACGTTCGGTCCGGGCTTGAATGCGATATTCGGACGCGGTAACGCGATCGTGACGACCGCCGAAGCGGCGAGTAGCAGCGCCTTCATGCCACACCTACCTTATACATCTCGATTACGTTGCGCAGGTAGCCGCCGGGATTCCACACCGGTACCGTCGTCTGCGTGTCGCCGTTGACCGCCGTCGCGCGGCAGGCGAGCACGTAGCTGCGTCCGCGTTCCGCGGTGAACGGCGCCGCCCATTGGCGGAACGAGTAGTTGCCGTGGTTCGGGCCCAGCGTTGCGGCGCGCCACGTCGTGCCGCCGTCAGATGAGACCTCAACCATCTTCAGCCGCTCGCCGTTGGTGAAGGCGATGCCGCGAATCGTCTGCGCACCCGGCTTGAGCGTTGAGCCGTCCGTCACGTTGGTAATGAACGAACGAACTCGCATCTTGTTGATCGGGATCGTCGGATAGCCCTTATCCGTCGGCAGGACGGTATTGCCCGGCGTATCCGGAATGCGATAGGCGGTCTTCATCCAGAAATTTTCGTCGATCGTGTCGATCGCCTCGATCTCGCTCAACATCTTCATCCAATACGTCGCATACCACCCGGGGATGATGAGCCGTACCGGATATCCGTTGAGCAGCGGCAGCGGTTCGCCGTTCATCTCGTACGCGATAAGCATGTTCGCGTCGAGATCGTCGATCGAGAGGGCCTTGATGAACGAAGGCGTCGTCGGCAAAATCGGCTGCTCGAGGCCGCGGAAGCGAATCTGCACGGCGCTGCCCTGGAGCCCGGCGCTCTTGAGCACATCGAGCAGCCGCGCGCCGGTCCAGCGGGCGTTGCCCATCGCACCGTTATCCCATTGGCCGCCGGGCACGCGCGGCGAGAACAGCGCGCGGCTATTACCCGAGCACTGGTTCACCGCCATGATCTCGACGCGTTCGTACTTCGTGCGCAGATCCTCGACGCTCAGGCTCAGCTGACGCTTCACCGAGCCATGGACCTTGACGCGGTGCGTCGCACCGTCGACGGTCGTCGGGATTCCGGCCAGATGCCAGCGAACGTAGAAGGCGTCGTTCGGCGTCAACAGGCTCTCGTTGAAGACCGAAAACGGGGTTTCGAGCTGCGGCGGGCGCGGCGTGAGCACGATAAGATCCCGCTTTTGCGGGAAAGCTACTACGGGACGCGTCCCGTTCGCGAAGGGGAAGGTCACCGTCGCGGCGGCAGACATCGTTCCGACTAGAAAGTCGAGGCGAGCTATGGACATGGCGCAACCTCCGGTTGCAAAAACGGTACTCCGGAGTCTCCTAACGCTCCTTGCAATTTTTATCTTCGTTGTCGCCCAAGCGGGTGCAACGGGCACCGTGCGGGTGCAGCAAAACGACGGCTCGGTGCAGACCTATGACGACGTCTCCATCCGCGTCAAGCACAACACGTTACGCATCGGCTCGAGGGATCAAAAAGGCGTGCTCGTCATCGATCGCGCCGCGTGCTCCTACGTCGGCGAGCTCCTGCGCTGTCTGCCGACGAGTTTTCAACTCGTGCAGACCGGGAAGACGAAAACGATACCGCTCATCAATGGACTCGTGTACGTCAACCTCACCGACGCACCGCAGCAGATGAGCCTATCTTCCCAGCAGATGCAACCGCATCACCTTATGCTGACGCTGCACACGCTGCGCGGAACCTACATTACCGTGCGCGGCCGGATCGACGTGCTACAGCCATGAAGAGCATACGCAGTTTCACCGCAATGATGCTGATCCTCACGCTGCCGCTGCCCGCGCTCGCGCAACAGCACGGCGGCGGCCACCCCGGTGGTGGCGGCGCGCGTCCTGCACCGCAAGCA
>JBAUEZ010000182.1:0-6753 GCA_049678885.1 Candidatus Aquilonibacter sp.
GCAGTGCACCCACCGGCGGCATCGGCGGCGCGATTGGTGGGGGGCTTGCCGGCGGCAACGGCGACTTGAATTTGAATGGCGGCGGTGGCGTCGCAGCCGGCCCGGCCGTCTTCGTCAACATGGGAACGCTGACAACGGTCAACAGTGCTGCAACCGGCTGCGTATCCACGGCCGGCCTCGCGGGCGGCATACCTGCGACCAACGGGTCGCGCGACGCAACGCCGGTTTTCAACTACGGCGGAACGGTGAACGGCTCGGCAACAACCGGACCAATTGCAAGCGCGCTCGGAACGACGATACCGTAGCTCGAGCCTACTCGGATTAACGTCCTTCGTTTAGATTGAAGGCGATCGACCCCGAAATGTTTGCGTACGTCGATCGCCTCTTTCGCGTGGATTTCAGCGCTGCAGCCTAGGCCGGTTGGTGGACAGCGTTTGCAGCCTTCAGGATCATTTCGATGACGGCGTTCGGCTGCGAGAGCATTGGGCAGTGGCTCGAGTCCAACTCGATCGTGTGCGCACCCATGCGTTTGGCGAGAAACCGCTCGAGATCGGGAGGCACAGCTCTGTCGTTTTTACCGACGATGGACCAACTCGGCTTCGTCTTCCATGCCGGAGTGCCCATCGGGGCGTTGAAGAGGTCCGCCGAGGGCGGATAATTCGTAGCCCAGACGACTTTCTGCTCCGCTTCGGGAAGATCGCCACAAAAGTCTGCGATCCCCGCTGGCTTCATCCAGACGCGACCGTCGGCTACTTCAATATGTTTGAAGACGGGCGTTGTCGGAAATTTACCGAGTTGCTCTTGCGCAGTCTCACCCTCGTCCGGGCCGAGAGCGTTGATATACACGAGCGCGCGGACACGATCGTCGGTGCCGGCTCCAGTTATGACCTGGCCGCCATACGAATGCCCGACGAGGATCGCAGGACTGCTGACACGGCTCAGTGTCTTCTTGACGATCGCGACGTCATCGGCAGTCGTGTTGAGGGGATATTGCGCGGAAATGCATTCATAGCCGGCTGCTTGTAGTGGTTGCAGAACCTTATTGAAGCACGAGCCGTCTGCCCAGATGCCGTGGCAGAAAACGATGCTTGGTTTTGCTGAATTGCTCACGTTCGAAACCTCCGTGCGCCAAGTCTGCGCGGGGTCGCTGCGCGTCGCAAGCCACATCCGCATTTGTACGGCTATTTGTCCGGGTTGTGGGTGTCGCGACCGCGTCTCAATCCCGTACTGTGGTGTCAGAGCGACCAGCGGGAGGCACAGGCACGTGTCAGTATCGATGTCACGAAGAACGATAGAGATTGCGCACGTCACGATCGACTCGAGCAAGCCGTCTGCTGCGGTCCGCGCATCTCTGGAGAGCTTGGTCCCCGCGATCGACAAGGAGATCGCCGTGCTCGTGAGCGACGGGATGACCGATCGGCTCAAACAGCGGCTTGAGGCTGCGCCGGAACTCTCTATCTTTTTCAAACGCGATCATGGCGCGCTTCTTGGCCTGTACGGTCACGCCAGAGACGCCGTGCAATATGAAATCGGAAATCCGCTTACCGCATCGACGATGACGCGCTACGAACTGGCGGCTGCTTTATACGCGCCGCTGCGCGTAGTTATTTACGAGAAAGACGACGGCGGCACGCGCATCGAATACGACCTGCCATCGTCACTGTTTGGTCAGTTTGGTAACGAGCGCGTCACCACTGTCGCTCGGGGACTCGATGTGGCGCTCGGCGCTGCGCTGTCTGCCGCAGCCGGCTGAGCAAGAAACTCTTCAAACAAATCGTAGAGGTCTTCGCTTGCGGCTACGTGACGCAATGCGTCTGCACGCGCAGGGGACAGTTCGGCTTCGACGATTTTCGTCGCGACTGCGCCGGAATCGAAAGGGGCCCCTGGCTCTGCTAAATGGTGGGGATCGGCCGCACCAAGTAACCGCACTGCGAGCTCAATGCGGCCACGGCGGGCTGCCACCAGCGCTGCATGTCGCGCGTAACTCGCGACCACCGCCATCCACGCGTTGCGTACCTCGAGTGCAGCGCTTAAGCACACGCGAAGCTCCGCTTCAGCCGTGACGATATCGTCATTATACAGGTGGTACTCTGCGAGATTTCCGTAAGTTTGAATCGTGTGCCATCGCAGAGCAGGATTGGAATCTAGCAGCTTCGTCAGCGACGAGAGCAACTCGATGGCGCCCCCGACGTTTCCCTGACCGAATTCGATTGAGGCTCGCAAACGCCGCACGTCGGCCTGGGCGCCAATCTCTCCCGGCGGAACCTCCAAGCTGATCAACAACGCTTTTGCAGCATCAAAATCTCGAAGGATGCAACGCACCCAACCGGCGTTGCACGCAAACGACCAGCCCCAACGCGTCCGCTTGAGCTCGTCGGAGCTGAACAATGCCTCACCAAGCTGGAGATGTCTTTCCGCCGCCTGCGCGTTGCCACGCAGACATTCGACTTGCGCGCACCTGGCATGCATCTCTCCTGCGCGGATTCCGTAGCCCGCTCCGATAAGTAATGGTATGGCGCGCTGCGATAGGGATAGGAGTTTGGCTTCGCCTAGATAGGGACCCAACGCGAAGATAACAAGGCCGACGAGCTCCGGCGCCTCATCATCGCTCAAGCCGTCCAGCAGTTGTAGTCCGAATCCGCGAAATTCCATCTGCCGGTTCGTCCCCGCCCAAACGAGTCTAAACGCAACGAAGAGCCGCGACGCCGCTGTAATCGCAGGGGCGTCTCCAGTCGAGAGTGCCCAGGTCAGGGCCGCCGCGACGTTGTCCAACTCGCCACGTAACGGCGTAAGAACTGACGCAGGCTTCGCAGATTCGAAAACGGCGGCCTGTTGAGACAGCCATTCCATGAGACGAAGCATCGTCTCCTCAACGATGCCGTCTTTTTCGTGTTCGCCGGCTTCCGTCAAACGTTGCAAGGCGAATGTCCGGATCGATTCTAGAAATCCGTAGCGCGTAGATGTCTCTCGATGATTAACAGTGACAAGCGACTTTTGCACGAGGTGCGACAGGACATCCGCGATAGCTTCTGCCGGCAACATCTGCCCGTGCCCAACGCTTTCCGCTAACTCCAAGGTAAAGCCGCCAACCAATACGCTCAAGCGGCGAAACAGTTGCGCCTCAGCCTCAGCCAATAGGTCGTAGCTCCAAGCTATTGTAGCGGTCATTGTTTGATGGTGAAGTGGAAGGTCGCGACTTCCCGTCAGCGTGATTCCGCCCCTCAGCCGGGTGCGCAGGGCTTCGAGCCCCAGCGACGATATACGCGATGCAGCGAGTTCGATCGCGAGGGGAATGCCCTCGAGCGTTTTACAGATATCGGCGATAACCGCAAGGCGTTGCGCATCGACTGACCACGTTGGGTCGACTTGTAGCGCACGTGCGAGGAACAAATCCGACGCCGTCTGCGAATCCATGGGCGGCAGGCGGTACACCAATTCGGCGGAATGCGCCAAGGCCTCGCGACTTGTCGCCAGCACCGTCAATAGCGGACAGGCCCGAAGAAGCTTCTCGACAACCCCTGCCGCATCGGCGATAACATGTTCGCAGTTATCGATCACGAGCAGCGAGTGGCGTAAACTGAGATGGTGAATGATTCCGGACAGTCCGTCGTCGCCTTCGACTGGAACATTGAGACGTAGCGCAATTTGCGAAGCCACAAGATCGCGATCGCGAATCGGGAGCAAGTCGACAAACCATGTTTCGTCATATGAATCTTCGATGCGGCGGGCTACCTCGATCGCGATTCGCGTCTTCCCTATTCCCGGCGATCCCGTTATGGTCAGCAGCCGGTGCTCTGCCACCAAGCCCTTGAGTTCATCCACCTCATTGCGCTCGATAAACGACGTGAGGGACGCTGGAATCGCCGATACGTTGCGTGCCTGGCGACCGCGCGCACGCGCTGCCGCTTCTTCGAATTGCTTGCGCGTCGCCTCGGACATGTTGAGCGCGCTCGCGATGGCCGTAACTGTATCACGGTGCGGGGCGCGCCGGAGGCCTCGTTCCAGTAATCCAATTGCGGCGACGCTAACGCCGGCGCGATCCGCGAGCTCCTCTTGCGAGTATCCGGCTGCGCGCCGTTGCTCTCTGAGAAGCTCGGAGAATGCGGAGTGATCCGACATAGGGGAGACTTCGCCGGCTGCAGTCGTCGAGCCCCTGAGCGCGTTTAGTTCCACATAGCCACGCGCGACACGCGCGCGACTCGAGGAGTTTCGTGCGCGAAGTGCAGATCAGCCCAAAACGCTAGAACAAATCCGCGCGCCTGTACGTATTTCGAGGGAGGCGACCCCACTCCCGAAGGCCACCAGCCGGCCGTCGACATCACGCCGCGCTTGTCCGCTCGCGCAGTGATTTCGCCTGCAAGGCGGCGACCGCCATCGCGCAATTTTAGGCGGAATCCGATTGCATAAGGCCTGCGCGAAGCTTCAGGAATGTGCAAGTTGCCGCTCGCGGTTCCGCGGAAGTAGCCGTCCTTGGTTATGCGCGCACCAACGACAACAGTCTCGGGTTCGTCGCCGATACGCACGCGCGCCGACCGTGCGTTCGCGACGGTCAATGTAACCGGAACAAGTGTTCCGCGAATCGAGATAGTCCCGCGCCAGTGACCGAGTAGAGGTGAAGGCAACTGCGGCGGCGCCGTTGGCCGGTCGGAGCCCGCGGGCGTTTGCCAGTGCGGAAGAACCACTGATAAGGTCTGGTTCGCAATCGCGTCGGCAAAGTCGAAGTCCTCGGCATTGCACAACACGATCACGGCGATCCGTTCGTTTGGAACCATGCGAATTACCGCGGCGACGCCGGGCATGTCGCCGGTATGCTCCACAAGGCGGTATCCGGATCGATACCTTGTTTCCCATCCCAGCCCGTAGCCGTCCCCGTTGTCATTACCTTCGTCCATCGTGGGTGTATGAAGTTCATCGATGTCCGCGTCGGTGAGGATCGGTTTCTGATTCGGCAGGTGCAGCTTAAGATTGAACATCGCGAATCGAATCAGATCGTCAACACTGGCCCATCCTGAAGAAGCACCAGCGTGATCCGTGTCGTAGAGCGGCACCGGTCGGCCATCGTCGCCATATCGAACGGCGCTACCCGGCGGAGCATCCGCTCCAATCGACGTACGCGTCATAGCAAGCGGAAGAAACACGGCTTGCCGCAAATACGCGGCGAAAGGTTCTCGTGCGACGCGGGCAATGACGTCGCCGAGAATCGCGTATCCGAGATTGGAGTACTCGTAGTGCTCACCCGGCGGCGCGAAAAGCCCACCGTACTCGCGGATGACGCCGTCAGCGGACGGGGTCCGCCAGGGCTCATTCTTATAGAAGAATTGGTAGTGCTCGGGCAACCCCGCGGAATGGTTACCCACCCGCTGTACCGTTGCGTCTCGCACGTCACCAATGTGCGCCACGAGTTTGGCCGCTCCTAGGTAGTCGTTCACCGGTGCGTCGAGATCGAGCTTTCGAGCTTCGACCAGCGTCATCAGGGCAGTGGCGGTCAGCGGCTTTGTATCGGAGGCGAGGGAATACGGCGTAGAGGTTGTAGCACGAATCCGCTTCTCGCGATTGGCCCAGCCGAATGCTTCCTCCCAAACGATCTGCCGCCCGCGGGAAACGGCAACCACGACCGAAGCGGTATTCGTCGTTCTCAAATGCTCGATGATTGCCTGACGCACGGGCGCAAATGTATCGTCCGCTCGCGCAGGCAAGCATGCGAGAATCGCCAACGCCAGAAGCCAGAGGCGCACGTTCTTCATCGGCTGACCCAGCTCAGGCTCCGCTCGCCCGTAAGTAGGCGACGTATTCACTCGAGGCTCCGAGCGCCTCGAGTATCGGGACGACCAAATCCATTCCACCGTCACCGTTCGTCAATATGACGGCGCCAGTGTGGTGCGTAAGGCTTAGATAGGCAAACGATTTATAGCCTCTATCGCTTCCATCATGATCCAGTATCACGTCGTCGCGGAATCTAACGACCTCCCACCCTAGGCCGAATCCAACTGCTTGCGGGCAACCGTATGTATCGCGCTTGCACGAATTCTCCGTGCCGATTTGAATTGTGTGCTGCTGGTCCGCAACATTGCGTGTTAGGCCGTTCGCGTTAAGCACGGCGATCATGAACTTCGCATAGTCGCCGGGCGTCGAGTAGACCAAATCGGCGGCATTGTAGGCCGAAGAGAACGTCGGCTTTAGCACGCTTCCATCCGCACGGGTCGGGCTCGCGATGCGGCCCGCGTACCATGGTTCCGGGCCAAATCCGGTGTTCGTCATTTCATCCGGCTCGAACGTGAGCGTCCGAACGAGCTGACCAAAGTTTGCGTGAAGCTTTGCCTGAACGAAGCGCATGAGATACTGATAGCCCTCGCCGGAGTATCCGTACTTTGTTCCTGGCGTAAATTTGAACGTCAATTTTCCGCCGGTCTGGCGTCGCCAATTCGGGAAGCCGGTCTGATGGCTCAGCGCTAGGCGCGGCGTAAGCAAGAAGCGGCGATCGTCGGCAGCGATATCCGGGTCTGTCCAGTACACATTCATCGGCTCATCGAGCGATACACGCCCCTGCGAGACGAGGCGAAGGACCGTCTGCGCAGTAATGGGCTTTGTTAGTGAGGCGACGTCGTAAAGCGTCTCTACGGTAGCCGGCACGCCGGAACTTTGCATCCCGTATGCGACGGCCGTGGTGACCTTGCCATCGCGAATCTGCGCGATGGACACGCTCGGCACACTGCTCTTCCGGAGCAGCGCCTCGACGGTTGCATCGAGTTTCGT
>JBAUEZ010000183.1:0-3114 GCA_049678885.1 Candidatus Aquilonibacter sp.
GGACGAGCCGCGCGATACGCGAACGCGCCGCCATCGTTGCAGCGGTCATGCCGACGAATGCACCCATCGAATGGCCGACGATATCGAAGCGTTCGATGCCGAGCGCCTCCGCAACGTCGAAAAGATCGCCGGCATGCGCTTCCCATCCGTACGAGCCCGGCGGCGTGATCTCGCTCCAGCCACGTCCGCGCAGTTCGAGCGCAACGATCCCTCGTCCGCGCGCTTCGCGATATTCGCCGAGCGGATCGAAGACGCGCGCGTTCGATGAGAGACCCGGCACGCAAATCGTCGCCACCGTCGAGGATGGACCGTATTGGCGCACGCGCAGCCGGCCGCGGCGCGTGGCTACGTCGAGGTCTTGCGCCATCGTGAAGCAAGGAGACTGCCGACGATGCCGCGCCGAAACGAGAGCACGCAGGCAGCGAAGATCACGCCCATGATAAGGTCGGTCTGCGCGCCGATCGGCGTCTTCGACACGAAGTAGTCGAGGTTCTCATAGAGCGCCGCGCCGATCATCGGACCGACCAGCGTGCTCGCGCCGCCAAGAATCATCATCATCACCACGCTCCCCGACGTGTGCCAGTCGAGCATTTCGAGTCCGGCCAAATGATTTCCGAGCGCGAAGAACGCACCGGCCAACCCCGAAAGCGCGCCCGCGAGCACGAACACGACGAGCTTATAGCGGTAGACGCGATAGCCAAGCGCGACCGCGCGCTGCTCGTTCTGTGCGATCGCTGCGAGTACCACACCAAAGGGCGAGTTCACCATGCGCCACGCGAGCAGCGCGCACAGCGCGACCACGACGAGCACCACGTAGTAGAAGGCGATATTGTTCTCGAGCGCCAGACCGAAAAAGCTGCCGCGCGTATCGAGTTGTAGGCCGTTCTCGCCGCCGGTGATCCCACTCAATTGCACCGCGACGAAGTACTCGATCTGTGCGATCGCGAGGGTGATCATCGCAAAATAGATTCCGGAGCGGCGCACGCAGATCGCGCCGACCACGAGCGCGAGCAGCGCCGCGTAGGCAACCGCCACAACAATCGCCGCGGCCGCATCGAGATGCGCATGTTGCACCAAGATCGCGACAATATAGCCTGCCCCGCCCCAAAACATCGCTTGTCCGAACGAGAGCAATCCCACGAAGCCAAAGAGGAGGTCGAGCGCCACCGCAAAGAGTGCAAAGCACAGCACGTCGATCGCGACCACCGGATAGATGATCTTCGGCAGCGCGAGCGCCAGCAGCGCGACGATTGCAACGACGGCGGGGAGCGCGCGCATCAACGGAAAAGCTCAGGCCGGCCGAAGAGTCCCGCCGGACGAATCGCGATGACGATCACCATCACGATGAAGATCAGCGTCGTGGCGATCGGCGGATACGAGATCGCACCGATCGTCTGCAGCACCCCGAGCGCGAACCCGGCAGTAATCGATCCCGCGATCGAGCCCAGGCCGCCGATCACCACGATTGCAAAGGTGTAGATGATAATGTCGTCGCCCATCGACGGCTGCACGTTGGTCGTCGGCGCCGCGAGCACGCCCGCTATCGCCGCGAGCGCGATGCCGGCGCCGAAGGCGAGCGTCACGAGACGTTGCGTATCGACGCCGAGCGCCCGTACCAACACCGGATCCTCGGTCGCCGCGCGAATCCGCGCTCCGAGCATGCTGCGTTCGACGAACCACCACACGATCGCGCAGACGACGAGCGATACGACGATGACAAAAAGCTTGTAGGCCGGGTACTGCGTAAATCCGAGATTCACTGCGCTGGATAACGCATCGGGCACCGCGTACGGCGAGCCGAGCGGACCCGCGAGATCGCGCACGATGTTGACGATGATCAACGTCAACGCGAAGGTGAAGAGCAACCCGTAGACCGGATCGCTCCCGGTAAGCCGGCGCAGCAGCACGACCTCGATGAGCATACCGAAGAGTCCGACCGCAAGCGGCGCCAGCACTAGCGCCGCAAAGAACGGCACGTGCAAGCTCTGCGCCCCCCAATATGCTGCGAAGGCGCCGAGCATGTACATCGCGCCGTGCGCAAAGTTGATGATGCGCAGCATCCCAAAGATCACGGAGAGCCCAAGCGCGAGCAGGGCGTAAAACGCCCCGCTCGCTAAGCCATTGAAGATCTGTGACGCGAGATAGTCGAGGCTCACGCCTCTACCAGCTCTTGATACACACCGACTCCGACGCCGGCCGGAAAGCCTGCGCAGCTGGAATCGTGTCGACGACCTTCATCCACGCATGCGGCTCTTTCACCTCGGACTTCGGCAGCACGTCCATCACGTACATGTCATGCACCACGCGATGATCGCGCGCGCGCCATTCGGCGTGATGCGCGTAGAAGTCGTCGAACTTGCGCCCGTCGAGATATGCGACGACCTTGTCGGCATCGGTCGACCCAACCGCCTTCACCGCGTCGAGCCACTGCATCGTCGCGGAATAATCCGCGGCTTGCACCGACGTCGGCCGGGCGCCGTTGCCCATCGCTGCGGTGAAGCGATCGGCCCAAGCGCGCGACGCCTTGTCCTGATTCCAATACCACGAATCGGTGATGCGGGAACCGGCAAAGACATCGGGCAAGGCATCGACGTCGGAAAGGAAGAGCAGTCCCACCGCGATCTTCATCTGCTTGTCGAGTCCGAATTCTTTCGCGGCTTTCATGCTGTTCACCGTATCGGCGCCGGCGTTGAGCAATGCCAGGACCTGCGGCTTGGCGTTGCGCGCGGCGAGCATGTACGAGGAGAAGTCGGTCGTCCCGAGCGGCATCGTGTCGGAATGGATGAACGACGCGCCGTACGGCGTAATCGCTGCCGTAAAGTCGGAGAGCATCGATTTGCCGAAGACGTAGTCGGGCACGATGCCGTACCACGTCTTGAAGCCGGCGCGCGCAATCGACGCGCCGGTTCCATGCGCCAGCGCCCACGTGTCGTACGCGTAGTGATACGTATACTTGTTGCAGTTGGCTCCGGTAAGCACCGTGCTGCCGGCGCCGGTTACGATCGCGAGCTTGTGCTCGGCTTTCGCGACGCCCGCAGCGGCAACGGCTGCTGCCGAGTTGACCAAATCCATCGCGAGCACCGCGCCGGAGTCGAACTCCTCGCGCGTTTTGGC
>JBAUEZ010000184.1:0-3643 GCA_049678885.1 Candidatus Aquilonibacter sp.
CACAAGCACGTCTCGATCACCGCGGACACGAAGGCGCCTTACGGTGTCATCATCCGCATTCTCGACGCTGCGAAGCTAGCCGGACTTGAAGACGTCGGCTTCGTCACTTCCGGGTAGGAGGTTTAAAGACTCGTGGCCGTTTCGACAGGTGGGGGAGAAGATGATGTGATGTCGACCATCAACATCACGCCGTTCACGGACGTGCTGTTGGTGCTCCTCATTATCTTCATTATTCTTGCCTCAGTCACGAAGGAGCCGAAGCTGCCCGATGCCCGTAACAAGGATAAGGTGCAGCCCTCGCAGATCGTCGTGATCATCGACGACAAGAACAACATCCAGATCGGCTCCAACACGGTGACGATCAACCAAGCGCACGATGCGTTTGCGACGCTACAGGATCAAACCGGGCATAAGTTCCGCAGCGTGATTATCAAAGCGAACCCGAAGACGAGCTACGGCACCATCCTCCAAGTGATGGATGCGGCCAAGTCCACGGGATTGATTGACTTTGGCCTTGCCAACCACATCGAAGGAACGCCGGAGGGGCAGAGTTCATAGCGGTGGCAACTCAGAAGAATCAGCCGGCACCCAAATCGGAAAAGGCGCCGAAGACCTTTATTACGACCGGCGAACGCGTTCGGAATTATCTGGGCCTTGCGTTCTTGCTCTCGCTTTTGATTAACCTCGCCGCGGGGCCGCTCTACCCGAACCTCAAGTCGCACCATGAAGACGATCAGGTCGAAAAGGTGAGCGTGACCAAGAAAGTGCAGGTGCACGTCCCAACGCCGCCGCCGCCAACGCCAACGCCTCCGCCGACGCCAACGCCTCCGCCGCAGCAGACGCCGCCACCGCACAGGCAAACGGTCGTGCAACAGCGGATCAAGATCAACGTGCCCAAGACCACCAACGCGGCGAATTCCGAGAGTGAACACACCAACACGTACACGACCGGAAGCGTAAACGGTAATCCCAACGGCACGAGCAACTCGCCCGGGCCACCCGGAACGCCGGCGCCGACCGCAAAACCCGCCTGCGACAATCCCAACGCGGAAGCGACGGTGACCAACGCGATGTCGCCGGATTACCCGGACTCGGCTCGCGATTTGGGCCTTGGACCTGTGACGGTGCTTGTCGTGGTGACAATCGGACCGCAAGGGAACTTGGTCGATGCCCACATCCAGCAATCATCGAACAACGCGGCGATCGATCAGGCAGCGTTGCGTGCCGCGCGTCAGTCGCAGTACGCGCCGAAGTACGTGGCATGCGCCCCGACTCAGGGCTCGTACATCTTTAGAGCGGAATTCAATCCGGACTAAAGAAGCCCAACCCCATGGATAATAAGCGAGCGCGACGGTTTCTTATCGTCGCGTTCGCTTTATCGTTGCTGATTCACCTGATCGTCACGCAAGTGATACGCTGGCCGTTCCGGCCGCCGGAAGACGATGTTCAGATCGTACGGATCGAGCATCTGCACGCCACGCGTATCGCACACGTCCCGACGCCGCCTCCACACACGCCGCAACCCGCACCCTCCGCGGTCCCGTCGATCGCGCCGAAGAACGTGGCAATCGGCAACGGGCGCGCAACGCTTGCGCGGACTGCACCGCCCGTCCCGACGGCCGCTCCTACACCAACCGCGGCGCCGACACCGAACTGCGTCGCGAACGACACGCCGGTGCAACTAACCGCGCCACCGCCGACGCCCGATATCGCGCCCGCAGCACGGGCTGATCGTGTCAGTAATATTGCGCGCATCCGCGTGATCGTCGATCCAAACGGCAGCGTGTCGAGCGCGACCGTATTGCAGAGTAGCGGAAGCTCGTCAATGGATCTTGTTGCGGTAAGCCTCGCGCGCGCCGCCCAATACGCGCCGGCCACGCACGCCTGCAAGGCGATCGCGAGCGACTACACGTTCCAGGTGAAGTTCAACCCGTACTGAGGAGGGGCTAGAGCATCCCCATATCTCGGAGCAGATGCAGCGTGTCGATGTAGCGCTGTAAGTGCGCGCGCGTCGGGTCGTCGACGTCGAGGAAGGCGATCCCCGTGCGATAGCGTTGGAGCATGGGGTCGTAGCGCGACCAGCGGACGATTCCGCGCACGCGTAACACCGGTTGCGGGTCACTACGCAGCTCGATCTGCACGTTGATCGGATCTTCGCGATTCAACTCGGCGTTCGTGAGCATGGCCATTCCACCGAGTGCAATGTCGTACGTCTCGGTGAATTCCGGCGCGAACTCGTCGCCGATGCTGTAGGACACGAGCAGCGTGTCGCCCACGCGCGGAAACTTGCGCTCTTGCGGGTCGGCGGCACGTGCCTCTTCGTGCTGGTCCACTTCCCCGACCGCCTTAGGCGCGATGCGGGAGGCTACCTTCGCCGCAGGGGCGTACCAGAGTGCTCCGTGACCGATCTCCAGGTGCTCATACTCGCACTACTCCAAGGTGTCAGTGAACTTTTCCCCATCTCGAGCCTCGGGCATACGATACTGGTACCGGCGCTCTTGCATTGGACGAACGTCGATCGATCGAACCCGACGTTCCTTGCGTTCGTCGTCATACTGCACTTAGGCACCGCGTTGGCGCTGATCGTGTACTATCGCGCGCGTTGGTGGTCGATCGTACGGGCACTGATCGCAAGTGTGGTGCGCGGGCGCCTCTCGCCGGATCGCGATGAGCGAATCGGCTGGCTCCTGGTTGTCGGCACGATTCCGGTCGGGATCCTCGGTGTGATCTTTGAGGAACCGGTCCGCGCGCTCTTCGGCTCGCCTGCGCCGGCAGCACTCTTCCTGGCACTGAACGGCCTTATCATGTTTGGCGGTGAAGCGCTGAAGCGACGACGCCCGGGCAACCTCCCCATCGAACACTTGAGCTTCGGACAGAGCGCACTAGTTGGAATCGCGCAGAGCTTCGCGCTGCTCCCCGGTATTTCGCGCTCGGGCGCCTCGATGGTTGCGGGATTGTTATGCGATCTCGATCACGAAGACGCTGCGGAGTTTTCGTTTCTCCTCGCCACGCCGGTGATTTTTGCTGCGGCGCTCTTGGAGACGCGATATCTGGTCGCGCCGGGCGCGCACGTAGTGCTCGCACAGGCGGTTATCGGCGGCGTCGTCGCGGCTATCGCAGCGTATCTCTCCGTTGCCTTTCTGATGCGTTACTTCAAGTCGAACGATCTACGCCCGTTCGGCTGGTATTGCCTGATCGTCGGCGTTAGCTGCTTCATCTTGAGCAAACGAGGACTCTTATCGTGAAACTGCTCGCTCTCGTGCTTGCCGTAGTGTTCTTTGTGCTAGGCATTCTCTACGGTCTTGGCACGATCAATTTGTTCACCAAGTCCGGAACGGAACATGCGCACCATGTCACGCACCTGGTCCTGTGCTGGATCCTCGCGCTCCTCGCGCTTATTTGGTACCGGTTCCAGAGTTCGGCCGAAGCGCCACGTCATTAGGCCGAAAGCCCCCACGAAACGTAACCATCCGCATTTAGAGCTGCTGCGCGCAGCGCGTTACGCTCAGGGAAGATGCGTCAGTGGTGTGCGCTCTTCGGGTTGTGTGTATTGTTCGCGGGCTGTGGCGGGGGTGGAAGCGCCGGTGCGCCGAGCCTTCCCGCTGCCAATGCATCGCCGATTGCCGGCGTTAGCCCTTCGGTA
>JBAUEZ010000185.1:0-13491 GCA_049678885.1 Candidatus Aquilonibacter sp.
GTTGTGGAACAGCGCGGTTGTCCTTGCCGGGCGTGGCGACGATATCCCAACAGCTGCTGTTGATCGAGCAGTAACACAGGCGAAGACCAACGCTATGCGTGATGAACGCATGAGGATCGATCAGCGACTTGTACGTGATCGCAAAGAGCGATTTGGTATCGCCCGGCCGGATCGCTGTAGATCGGCCAAACGATGAAGACGAAATCGACACCTGTCCCGGTTTCGGTTTGAGCCCCGGGGTCGTCAGGATGTCGTGCATATACCTGCCCCAGCTCGGGGTCGGTTGGCCATCGATCAGGAGTTGCGCCGACTCGATCAACGCAGGCCCAAGTCCATCGTTTGCGACGTCGATGGATACGCCGTGCACGCCATAGCTACTGTCCACGCTCAGATACGGCCAGATCGTCGCGGCGTACTGTTGCGCGATGACGCGCGTTTGATAGATCAGCGCAAATGCAGCCGCCGCGCTGACGAGCAGCGCAGCGATCGCGATAGCAAAATCGAGGCGAAATGCCTTCTCGTTCACGCCAAGACGAGTTCGTCGGCCGCGTCGCCTGCCCTACGGATTGCTTCGCGGATCATCTGATCTTGGATCTCCTTGACGGCCCAGCGCGCTTGCGCGTCGGGCGAGAGCTTGTCGATCGGATCGAAGTAGACGAAGGCCTTGTTCTTCTTGACGGCGGGTGCCGTGTAGACGCAGATCCCGTTCTCACGATCGTAGTAGTCGAACGAGTGCACATCGCGTTTGCCGCCGCCGCCCGGGGCGTCGCAAATGAACAGCGGGGTGTTGAAGCCGGCCGTCGCGCCGCGCACGAACTTCTCGATGTCGACCGAGGTTTGAATCGTCGTTCGCAGCTCTTCGACGCCCTTGACCATGTCGTGCATGTACACGTAGTAGCCATGCACGTTGACGTATTCGAGGCGCTTGACGAGCAGTGCCATCCGCTCGGGCGTATCGTTGACGCCGCGAATCAATACCGACTGGTTGCGCGTGAAGATGCCGCGTTCGAAGACCCGCGCCATCGCCTTTTGTGTGATCCACGTGATCTCTTCGGGCGCATTGAAGTGCGTGTGGAGCACGACGTCCTTGCCCATCGCGCGTCCGCGATCGACGACCGCGGTGAGCGCGTCGAGCCACGCATCGTCGGTGAGCAGCTTCATCGGCATAATCGCCGGGCCTTTGGTCGCGAAGCGCATGCGGCGCACGTGTCGAATGTCGAGCAACGCGTTGCCGATCATCGCAATATTCTTCGGCGGGAGTTGATACGCGTCGCCGCCCGAGATCACGATGTCTTCGAGTTCGGGGCGCTCGCTGATGTATTGGAACGCGTCTTCCCACTGTTTGGGCGTTTTGGCAAGCGCGACCTTATCGACGTTCTCCGTGTCGGGACCGATCGCGTAGCTGCGCGTGCAGAAGCGGCAGTATACCGGGCAGGTATTGAGCGGGAGGAAGAGCGCCTTGTCGACATAGCGGTGCACCAGACCGGGAACCGGCGAGTCCGCCTGTTCGTGCAGCGAGTCGAGTGTCAAGCGCGGATGATCGGGCAGAAGTGCGGACGCAAGCGGAATGAATTGCCGCCGAATCGGATCGTCGACCGGATCGTTCCAGTCGATGAGCGCGAGCGCGTAGGGCGAGACGCGCACCGCCATCGGCGCCTGCTCGAACCCAGCCGCGGCGTCGGCGAAGAAATCGCCGCTACACAGATCCTTGATCGTCGCGAGCAGCTCTTGTGGCGTCTTGACGGCGTTCTTCTGCTGCCAGAGATGATCGAGAAACGTCACCTCGTCGATCTCGCGATACGCGGGAACGTGGCGCCAGAACTCGCCTTGCTTGAGCTCTTTATATTTGAAGTGCGACCGATCGACAGGCGGTTTGAGGTGGGTGATCTCGCTCATTGCGCTTTCCTTGCAGCGTAGGTGCGTTTGAAGTGCGTGTGAATGTGCGGATGGTCGCGCAGCGTTTGCAGCGCGATCTGCGCGTGATCGCGGGCGTAGCCGTTGCCGACGATCATCGTGACGTCTTTGCCTACGCCTTCGGCGCCAAGCGCGGCGGCCGTGAACGACGTCGACATCGAGAAGAAGTAGACGGTGCCGCGGTCCTTGGTGCAGAGAATCGAGCCGAGTTCGGTGCCCGGCACGTTGACGCAATTGATCGTAACGTCGGCCAACTCGGGCGCGCGTTGCGCAAACGCTTCGCTCATACCGAGCGCGTCGCGCGCATCGGCGACGATGAACTCGTCGACGTAGCCATGCTCGATCAAGAGCTTTGCGGTGAGCGTTTGATTCGAGGGCGCGATGCCGATGACACGCCCGGCCGTGCCGGCGCGCGGCTTCGCCTGCGCGCAAGCGAGCATGCCGCTCTTGCCGTCGGCGCCGATGATTGCGATCGTTTGCCCCGCTTTGCACAGGCGCAATGTTTGCGCCGGCGCGCCGGCGACGTCGAGCACGGCGAGCGCGACGTTTTCATCGATGTCGTCGGGCAGCACCGCCCACAGGCTCGATGCAAACAGCACCGCGGTTCCGCGAATCCAGACGCGGCCGGTGCCGACATCGACGCGCTCGATCGATTCGATGTGGAGCGGGGTCAGCGTCAATGACACGAGCGACGCGACCCGTTCGCCGGTCTTGCGCATCGTGCCGATGAACATGCCGCCGCTGCCGGTGACGGGATTGTGCATCTTGCCGCGCTCGCGCACGATCCCAAGCACGTGCTCCGCGATGCGCGATGGATCGCCGCCGCATGCATCAGCGATTTGCTTGAACGACGCCGAATCGATGTTGAGCACATCGACGTCGCAGAGTAATTCACCCTCGAATGCGATCGGCGTGTTATCGAGTTTGTATGCGTTTTGCGGCATCGCTCCGCCCGGCTCGAGCACGCGATGCGTGCCGAGCGGATGTGGCGTGCGTTGGGAGGCGATGCTCACGATCGCACCGCGATCCCGTCGCGCTCGAACGGCGTCGAGAGCACGATCGTCGTTTTCGTGCGCGCCATGCCGGGCAGCGCTTTCAAGCGCGAGAGCAGCTCGTCGAGATGCTGCGTCGAGCGCGTCATCACTTTCGCGACGAACGACTCTTCGCCCGCGACCGAATGGACTTCGCAGACCTCCGGCATCTCGCCGAGCGCTTTGGTGAATTGCTCGTAGGCAGCATCTGGAGTCGTATAACAACTTACGAAAGCGATCAGTTCGAGACCCAGGCTGCGTCCGTCGAGCTGCGCGCTGTACCCGCGAATGTGGCCGCGCGCCTCGAGCCGTTTCACGCGGTCGTGCACCGCGGGCGGTTTCAGGCCGACCAGCGCACCGAGCTCGGCGAAGGTCGAGCGCCCATTGCGCTGAAGAGCCTCCAGCAACGCGAGGTCGAGGTGGTCGAGGTCGTCGGAGACAATCATATTCGCCAAATACGCTTTTCTTGCCGCAGGTTGTTCGGCGATTTGACTATAGCACCCCATATCCGTTCATTCAAGGCGGTGCTCTTGTTTGTGGCTCTGGCGGGCTGTACAAGGGCAGGTGGGCCGGCGGCGTCGCCGGCCGGAGTCGTGCGCTTCGAGCTTGCGGCCGACCCGACGACGCTCGACCCGCTCTTCACGCACCCCGATGCCTCATTGGCCGAGGCCCAGGTCGCGCGGCTCGTCTTCGAGCCCTTCGTCGATTTCGACCGATCGGGGAAGCCGGTCCCCGCGTTGCTCGACCGCCTGCCGATGGTCTCTGCCGACGGACGCACCATCGTCTACCACTTGCGCGCGGTGCGTTGGAGCGATGGCGTTGCGGTGACCAGCGACGACGTGCTCTTTACGTTGCGCGCGATCTTGGATCCGCGCAACCCGGTGCGATCGACGCAAGGATACGATCTGATCGACCGTGCGACCGCACCGGATCCGCGCACAATCGTCTTTCATCTCAAGCATGCGTGGGCGCCGGCTGCGCTTGGATATTTCTCCTATGGGACAACACCGCAATTCGTATTGCCGGCGCACGTGCTAAAAACGGAGTCTCCACTCGATCGCGCGCCGTTCGGCGCAGCGCCGAGCGTGGGCGATGGACCGTATACGTTTCTGTCGTGGCAGCGCGGGAACGCGATACGCTACCGCGCGAATCCGCGTTACTGGCGCGGAAAGCCCGCGGTGGTGGAACTCGACGTTCGTATCGTTACCGACCCTGGAACAAGTCTTTTGCTGTTGCGAACCGGCACGCTCGACTGGAATCTGATCGCCCCGGTGCAGTATCCGATGATCGCCGCCGACTCGCGGTTGCGCTTTGTCACCACCCCGACCGCGGTCGTCGCCGGCCTCGTCATGAACACCTTGCATGCGCCGCTCGACGATGTGCAAGTGCGACGTGCAATTGCCATGTCGATCGATCGCCAAGCAATCAGCGACAAGATTACGTTGGGCAAATATCCGGTCACGAACGTGATCCAGCCACGGTTTTCGTGGGCGTACGATCCGCAGGTGCGTCAACCGTCCTACGATCCGAGTGCGGCCGATGCGGCATTCGATGCCGCCGGATGGCGGCGTGGCCGCGACGGCATGCGCAGTCGCAACGGCGCGCCCATGCATCTCGTCTACGTCGCCTTTCCCGAGACGGTGAGCGGTATGCGCATCGCCGCGGTGGTGCAGGCTGCGTTGCGTGACCGCGGAATCGCGGTGACGGTCAAGAGCATCAGCAACGCGCAGCTGTTTCTGCCGAAGACGGGGACGCTCGCTACCGGGAACTTCGACCTTGCGTACGTGCCGTTCACGATGGGTGCCGACCCCGACGATAGCGACGTGCTCGCCTGCGGCGCGCCATCGAACTACATGCACTGGTGCGATAAGCAGGTCGATGCGCTCGAGGCCGAAGCCTTGAGCAGCGCGTCGCAGGTGCAGCGCCGGCTGCTCTACGCCCAGATCGAGCGCCGCGTCGCGGATCAGGTCCCGTTGCTCTACCTCTTTAACGCGCGCTACATCTACGCGTATCGCGATCGGCTGCACGGCTTTGCCCCGAACGCGTTTTTGCCGACATGGAATGCATGGGAGTGGAGAACGTGAGCGAAAGGGTCGCCATCGTCGCGGTCCACGGCGTCGCGCCGCACCCGCGCTATCAGTTCCAGGATCAGGTTGCGGGTGATCTCTGCGCGCGGCTGAATGAGCGCGACGGCGCGGACACGTGGACGCTCTATGTGATCAACCCGCACGACGTGCTGGAGCCCGGCATCGACGACCCGCTGCCGACGACGACGCGCATTCTGCATACCGGCGACGCCGCGATGGAACCCAAAAACACGTTCTTCGATGTGATCGAAGCCTATTGGAGCCCGATCGACAAGGGCGAGACCAATTGGTTTTGGGTGCTGCAGTGGATCTTACTCTCGGTCTTTGCGCCGTTCAACACGACGGCGCGCATTCACGCGCCGTTCAGAAAACAGGTCTTTGATTTCAGTTTTATCGGCGGCGCGCTGCTGCTCAGCTTCGCGCTCTTCGGAGTCTCGATCGTCATGGTGTGGCAATCGGCGATTCGTCTTGCAACGATTACGGGTATCTCACAGCGTTCGACCGTCGGTGAAGCGATCGGTGCGCTCAATGCGAACGTCAAGTCGCCGACCGGGCATCCGATTGTCGTCGTCCTCTGGTTGCTCATTGGTATCGGCGGCGCGTTTCTGCTCGCCCAAGCTTTGGCGGCCATCGCCAAGACCTGGGCGCAGCGCAAGGCGCTAGCCAAGCATCGCGCGGCGATTTGGCATCGTGCGCTCGCGATCGCCATCGTGGGGGTCCTCGGGGGCGTGATGATCTACGGCATGGCGGCCGCGAAATTCGCGAGCGGAAAATCGATGGGGTGGGACGGCGTCTTGTTCCTAATCCTGATTTTCGTCGCGTTCCAGATCGGCTACGCGCTGCTGATCGACTTCATCGTCAACTTCTTCGGCGACGTCGAGATCTACACAACGCGCGATGAGAACGTCGCCAAGTTCTACGGCCTACGCGACGCGATCATGGACACGGCCGTAACCGCGCTCTTGCGCGCAGTGACGCCCGCGCGTAACGGCGGGTTCGACTACGACCGCGTCATTTTGCTCTCGCACAGTCTGGGCGGCACGATCGCGACCGACGCGATCACCCGGCTCAAACAAGCCTGCGAGCAAGGCGCGCTGACCGTCGAGCAATTCAATAAAGTTCGCGCTTTCGTGATGTTGGGATCGTCGCTCGAGAAAACGAATTACTTCTTCGACGTATCAGGTGCGTCGCCGTCGGTCTCATACGAGGAGTGGCGCGGGAAGGCATACGAGCGCATCTTTTGCAGCGACGTTGCCGTGCTCGACAAGAAGGACGGCGCCAAGATCTTCTGGCTCAACTACTGGTACTTCCAAGATCCGATTTGCGACGAGATTCGTTCGTATGAAGACGTGTGCCGCAACGAAAAGGGTCATCGGCACGCGACCCCCTTTCATCCGCTAATCCACTCCGACTATTTGGACGATCCGTGGGTGTGGTTCTCGTCGAACGACGGCGCGCATCTCGGCATGCTCGACGTTATCGCGCCTTCTTCCTAACCACGGCTTCATAGGCTTTTTGCAGCTTCAGGCGCACGGATTGCGGTTTTCCGCGGCGCTTCTTGCCTAAGTGCGCCTCGCGCAATTCAGCCATAAATGCATCCCACATCGGCGGGCCGCCCTTCTCCAAAATCTCTGCGCGAATCGAGAGCTCTTCGCTAACTGGGAGATGCCGGCGTCCCCAGGCACCGATCTGTGCGAGCACCGGCAACAGTTGAATGCCGGGCTCGGTCAAGCTGTAGATCACTTTTTGTTTATGTGAGGGATCTTCACGTTTGGTAACGATGCCTTGCTCGAGTAACGTTTGCAGCCGATCTGCGAGGATGTTTGACGCAATGCCCTCTTCGGATTTGGTCAGCAGCTCACGGAAGTGGCGGCGATCGCCGAAGATGATATCGCGAATGACAATCAGGCTCCACTTGTCGCCCAAAACTTCGAGCGTGAGGTTGATCGGGCAGCCGGAGCGGTGCCAATTCTCGGTCATACTTGCAGCTTTCCAGAACCGGTTGTAAAATGCAACCAGTGATACGTCAATCGCTCGTCCTTGCCGCGCTGCTTGCTGCTGGCACCGTCGCCTTCGGCGCAGCGGATACCGGCCCGACGCCGCAGGGTGCGGTCGCTGCCGATCAGACGATTGCCACCGCGATGCTCGCGAATAATGCAGATCAGCTTGCGCCGCTGTTGGCGGCCGACTGGGCCGTGATCAACACGCAAGGCGGCATCGGCACGCGCGACGACATGCTCGGCGGCATCCGTTCGGGGGGCTTTACGCGCAAAACGCTGACACTCTCGAACCCGCGCGTTCGCCTGTACGGGAATGTTGCGCTCGTGACGACGCACGTCGCTACGTCGGGTCAGCTTGACCATAAGGATTTCGACGTACAAGAGACGCAGACCGACGTGCTGGTCTGGAAAGACGGCGTCTGGACGTCGGTGTTGCTTCACGAAACGAAATACGGCCGCACTTAGAACCCTCTGATGCGCTTGCGCAACCAGCGCTTGTGCTGATCGGCGACGCGCGTCCAGAGCGCTTCGCTGCGATCGATCTCGAGCCCAAAGTGCTGGCGAAGAATGCGTTGGAACGACTCGTGCGAGGACGCCGACTCCTCGTTCATGTGCTCGGGCGAGAAGATGCGCAAAGCCGCGTTGGTCAAAGTGACCATCCCGCGCTCGTTGAGCTGTGCGCAGACCAGCGTTTGTACGAACGACGATTCGCTCGTCGTGGCGAGGCTGCGGTTTGACGCTTCAATCGTTTCCATATCGACGGCGTCACCCGTGAAATCATAGGTCGCCCCATTCTCGCGATGATTGTAGAAGCGCCAGTAGTTGCCGTGACACGTCAGCTTGAAGTCGAAGCGGCCGTCGTTGAACGGTCCCTCGCGTAACGGCGTCGGCGTAAGGAACCCGTTGCCGAAGCCGACGTCGGCAAGGTAAGGCTCATCGAGGTGCACGAGCAGCGCGAGGTGGTTGATCGGCGCACCTTCGACCTGGCTCATGCGGTTGACCGTGGCACCGAGCAGCTCCGCGCGCAGGCCGATCTGTTTGACGACCCATGCGAAGAGCAGATTGTGCTCGAAGCACCAGCCGCCGCGCTCGCGCACGACGAGCTTCTCGAAGATCGCATCCGGTTCGAGCGAAGGCACGTTGCCGAGCTGCACGTCGATGTTCTCAAACGGAATCGCGAGCAAATGCGCGCGATGCAGATTGTGCAGCGTCTGCTTGGTCGGCGAGAGCGGGCCGCTGTACCTGATGCGGCGGAGATAACGATGGAGTTTGAGTGACACCGGTTTGTCTAGTGCGGTAACGAGATCGTGTAGGCTCCGCCGCTGCCGAGGAAGAGTGGCGCCGATGCGCGACCATCACGGTCGATACGCACCAGCGCATTGTCGCGATGGAGGATCGCAAGGGCGGCCGAGCCGTCGTGCAGCCATTCGACGTCGAACGGCTGCCCTCCAACCGTAATATCGGGTCTTGTGGTGTTTGTCGTGAGGTCGATCGGTGTCACGGTTGTCGTCGCATAGTTCGCGACGTAAGCAAGCTTGCCGGTGGGATCGACGGAAACGTACATCGGCTCAACGCCGACCTTGACCGTTTTGATTGTCGTGCCCGTGGTGAGATCGATAATGCTCACCGTATTGTCGCCGTTGTTTACCGCGTAGAGTATTTTGCCGTCGGGTGAGAGCGCGACTCCGACGGGCCGTTGTCCGACAGACAAAGGCGTCAGCAGCGTGTGTGACTTCAGATCGACAACGGCCACCGCGTTGGAGCCTTGCGTCGTGACATAGAGGCGTAAGCCATCCGGTGCTATTGCGACGTAGCGTGCGCCGGTACCGACGGCGAGCGGTTTGCCCGCGCGCAGCGAGCGCACGTCGATCGGTTGAATTGTTCCGTCATCGTAGTTGGCGACCCACACGGTCGCACCGTCCGGCGCGATCGCGAGGCCGTTCGGCGAATTACCGACAGCGACGTCGCCAATCACCTTGTTCTGTATCGTATCGATGACGCTTACGGTTTTCGCGCTGCGATCGGCAACGAAATAGAGCCGACCGTCCGGGGTGAGCCCGCCGTCGCGCGGTTCATCTTTCACGGTGATCGGCGTTCCGAGCGCGCCGGTGCGCACGTCGTACGGCATCACCGTATCGTCGAAGCGGTTGGCAATCCACGCGAGCGGGAGTCGCTCGTTATCTTGTTGCGCGCGAACGTCGAGCGTTGCCGGCTGGAGCTGCGCGCCGTGACCGTCCACGCCGGTGACGCGGACATTGTAGAGTCCGCTCGTTCCCGAAGCGAGCACGATCGGGACGTTGTGCGACGACTTCGGATCGATCGTGATCGATCCAACCCGTGGCGTAACCGACAGCCCATCTTGGGTCGTCAATCGCCACGTCACCGACGCCGGCGAGTCACCGGTGTTTTCAAACGTGATGGTCGCGGAGGCATTGCTGCTGCCGGGTGTGAGTTGCACGGCCGCATCCGACAACGTGACACGCACCGGCGTCGACGGCGGAAACGTCGCGTTGCTCGGAGCGAAGGCGGGCATCGCATCTGCGGGTGCGCTACCCCACGCTTTGTTCGGCGCGGATGCCAGGTAGAAGACGAGACGCAGGCTGCCGCGTAGCGGGAGCGCGAGCCACGTAGCTTGCGTTGCCGCGCCGTTGACGCGCAGCGCTGTGACGTACGGCGCTCCATCTGAAGCGTTGGCGGCATCGATCGTAATCGTCGGCCCGTGCGGCGGGCGAATGACAATATGCGAAAAGAGCGGGCTGCCGATGTCGACTTCGCGCATCGCAGGGAATTGCGGGTAGAGGCCCATTGCGCACCAGACGTACCACGCGCTCATCGTGCCGAGATCGTCGTTACCGGGAATCCCGTCGGGCGCATCCGTGTAGAGCGTCGTCATCACGGTGCGCACGATCGCTTGCGCGCGCCACGGCTCGCCGGCGGCGAGATACGTCCATGGCGAACCGAGACTGGGCTCGTTGCCCATCCAGGCGTAGGGCTTGTCTTGATCGGCATTGAGTTGCGAGAAGAACGTGTCGAGCTTGGCGAGGGCCTCGTCGCGGCCGCCCATGCCGCGCACGAGATCGGGGAGGTCTTGCGGCACCATCCAGGTGTACTGCGCAGCATTGCCTTCCTGAAAGCCGCTCTGTCCCGATTCGCCGATCGGTGTCTGGAGAAACGCACCATCGGCGTTGCGTGGCGCGATCCAACCGGTCTGCGTATCGAAGATCGTCGTCCAGTTGTTCGCGCGCGGCAAGAAACGCCGGTAGGTGGCGCTATTGTCGATCGCGCGCGCGAACGCCGCAATCGAGGCGTCGTCGAGCGCGTACTCAAGTGTTTCCGACGCGCCGTTGGGCACGGGCGACACCGACGTCGTGTAGTAATTCGGAATGTGGCCGTCGTGTTGATAATCGGCCGATTGCGGCCGTTCGAGGTACCAGCCGTAACCAGGCGCGCTCGTCGTATTGGTTGCACCCTTGACCATCGCTTGGAGTGCGGTGCGCGTATCAAAATCGCGTGCACCGAACGCATAGCCCCCCGCAATCACCGGATCGACGGAGTCGCCACCCATCACGCTACTCGGCTGATTCACGACCGGCCAACGCGGTAGCCAGCCGCTCTGCACGTACGCATCCACGAGCGACTGCTCCATGTCGCTCACCCGATCCGGCGCGAGCAGTGCGATCAGCGGAATCTCGGTGCGGTAGATATCCCAGTCGGAGTAGTTTGCGTACTCGGCATGACCGGGCTTGACGTGGTGGACGTTCCCATCGAAGCCGCGATAGCGCCCGTCGGCGTCGCTGACGAGATTCGGATGCAGCATCGTATGGTAGAGCGCGGTGTAGAACTGGCGCTCTTGGCTGCGCGTGCCGCCGCTAATCTCGACGCGCGAGAGCATCTTTTGCCACGCGGCCAGGGCATTGTTGCGTACGGTCGCGATATCCCAGCTCTTCGCTTCCGCGTCGAGATTGTCGCGCGCGCCCTGCGCATCGACGAACGAGATCGCGACCTGCACGCGCACCCGCGGATTTGCGGTTGTATCGAAGCGTACCCAGGCGGCTGCGTGGGGACCGCGTCCGTCGTGCAGTACGCCCGACGCAGCGAACGGACGATCGAAGCGTGCGACGTAGTACACGGTATAACGGTCAGGCATTCCGCAGAAGAAGCCGCTCGAGGCCGAGGCTTCAACCTCGTTCGTACCGACGATGCGAATCGCCGCATCGGTCACGCCGGCCTGATTGGATGCCGGGTTGATCACGACGTTCGCTTGCGCGTTCGCCGGAAAGGTGAAGGAGCCGAGTCCGCTGCGCGCGGTCACTGCGAGTTCGGTGCGAATTGCGGGTGCGCCGAGCGATACTGCGTAGTAGCCGGGCGCAGCGAGTTCGCTTGTGTGTGAGAATGGTTGTTGTGTCGTCGCGGGATCGCTCACCGTGCCGAGCGTCGGCAGCATCGCAAAGTCACCGAAGACGCTGCACCCGGGACCGCTCAAGTGCGTGAGACTGAAACCGGTGATTGCCGTGTCGGTGTACTCATAACCGCCGCCGGCGTTTTGCGACGGTGTGTCGGGACTCCACTGCAGCATGCCGAACGGCGAGTCGGCGCCGGGAAACGTGTCGATCGGGCCGCCGATCTGCGTGCCCGAGGTGCCGACGAACGTGTCGACCAGCGACGTGGGCGCGAGCGTCGCCGCGAGCACCGCGGCTGCGAGAAACGGCATCATCCGATGAACGCGTCGACTTCGATCTCGACCAGCAAATCCGGAGCGATGAGCCGGCGCACTTCAACCATGGTCGAAGCCGGACGAACGTCGGCGAAGGCTTCATGATGCGCTTTCGCGATCAACTCCCAATCGTCGATGTTGACGACGTACATCCGCGTGCGCACGACATCGTCGAGCGATGCGCCGGCCTCTTCCAGCGCCTGCTCGATCCGCGCGATCGCGCCCTTGGCTTGCACGTACGCGTCGGGTCCGTCGCACGTCGTGCCCGAGACGAACACGAAGTCGCCGATGCGCACGGCGCGCGAATATCCGACGATCGGCTCCCATGCACTTCCGCTCGAGATATGCCGGCGCCGCGTCGACATTACAAGGCCTTGACCGCTGCGGTCAGTCCGTCGACCGATGCCTTTGCGTCGCCGAAGAGCATTGCGGTATTGGGTAATTCGTAGAGCGGGTTGTCGATGCCGGCGAAGCCCGAGCGCATCGAACGCTTGAGCACGATCACGTTGGCGGCCTTGTCGACGTCGAGAATCGGCATGCCGTAGATCGGCGAGCTCTTTACGCTGCGCGCCGCCGGATTGGTCACGTCGTTCGCGCCGATGACGAGCGCGACGTCGGTCGTGGGAAACTCGTTGTTCGCGTCGTCGAGATCGAGCAGCTGTTCGTACGGCACGTTTGCCTCAGCCAGCAGCACGTTCATGTGGCCCGGCATGCGTCCGGCGACCGGGTGAATCGCATAGAGCACTTTGACGCCGCGCTTTTCGAGTTGATCGGCTAGCGCTTTGACGCTGTGTTGCGCTTGCGCGACCGCCATGCCGTAGCCGGGAACGAACATCACTTTGTTGGCGTAGGCGAGCATCACCGCGACATCGTCGGCGGAGACGCTACGCACGTTTTGCGGTCCGCCGCTTCCTGCCGCTGGCGGCTCCGAACCGCCGGCCGAACCGAACGCACTGAAGAGCACGTTGGCCAGCGAGCGATTCATCGCCTTACTCATTGCGACGGTGAGGATCGTACCGCTTGCGCCAACGATCGCGCCACAGATGATCAGCAACTCGGAATTGATCTCGAAACCGGCAACCGCCACCGCGAGGCCGGTAAACGAGTTGAGCAGTGAGATGACGACCGGCATGTCGGCGCCGCCGATCGGCAAGACGAACATGACGCCGAGCGCGAGCGCCGCCGCAAGCAACAGCGCGAAGCCCCATACCGCAATTGCGCCACCGCTGACGATGAACCACGCGCCAAGCGCGATGATCCCGAGCGCGATGATCGCGTTGACAACCTGTTGCCCCGGATACGTGATCGGGCGCCCGGTCATCACTTCTTGCAATTTCAAGAAGGCGATGATCGAGCCGGCGAAGCTCACGGCGCCGATGATCATTGACACGACGAGCGATACGGAAACAACCGGATCGAGTGACGCGCCGCCGGAGCGTAAGAAGACGATGTATTCGACCACGCCGATCATCGCAGCGGCGCCGCCGCCGGCGCCGTTGTAGAGCGCGACCATTTGCGGCATCGCGGTCATCTTCACGCGGATCGCGGCAAAGATCCCGATCGACGCGCCTAGGATCATGCCGATGGCGATCGCCCACCAGGCGACGCCGCCGGTCTGCACAAGTACGATGATGAGCGCGATCGCCATGCCGCCCATCGCAAGACGGTTTCCCGACCGCGCGGTCGCCGGCGAATTTAGGAAATGCAGACCTACGATAAAGAGCGCAATCGCGACGAGATCGAGC
>JBAUEZ010000186.1:0-18253 GCA_049678885.1 Candidatus Aquilonibacter sp.
GCGTCTTGCTCTTGTCCTTCGGTGCAGGCGGCTGACCTTCGGCACCGAGCAGCGACGTGGTCTGCACACGCACCTTGGCCGGATCGACACCGAGGTTGGTCAGCACGCGGGCAGCAACGCCTTCACCTTCGCGGATCAGGCCGAGCAGCAGATGCTCCGTGCCGATGTAATTGTGATTGAGTTGGCGCGCCTCTTCGAATGCCAGTTCGATTACGCGCTTCGCGCGCGGCGTAAACACCATCTCTTGCTGCACGGTTTGGCCGCCGCGACCGACGATCGCTTCGACTTCCTGACGTACCTTTGCGAGATTGACGCCAAGCGACTCGAGAACTTTCGCGGCCAGGCTCTCGCCTTCCGAGATGATACCGAGCAGGATGTGCTCGGTACCGATGTAGTTGTTCCCCAAGCGCTGTGCTTCTTCTTGAGCCAGCACGATGCTGCGCCTCGCACGCTCGGTGAACGGTTCCCACATTGACATTGCTTGGCTCTTCCCTCCGGAGATGTGCCCTGCGCCCCGCGCAAGTATCTTACTCTAACGCTACCCGCCGCGGTTGGGTTTCGTGACCCTCTTTACGGTCTTCTATCGGCCGGTACGCCGCCGCATCGCACCAGGCCTCGGATGTGTATTAAGATGGTAGCTATGCCGACTTCCGATCAAATCCGTACCGCCCTGGCCGAGGTCAAGGACCCTGAACTCAATCTGGGGATCCTCGAGCTTGGCTTAGTCTACGATGTAAGCGTCGAGGGCAATGCCGGGGAGCACGCAACGGTCGTAATGACCCTTACCTCTCCTATGTGCCCCGTCGGGCCCATGTTCAAAAAGTCGGTCGAGGACCACGTCCTCGCGGTTGAGGGGGTCAAGACCGCGACGGTCGACATCACCTTCTCGCCGCCCTGGGATCCGGCGACGATGGCGTCCGACGACGTGAAGGCTGCCCTCGGAATTTGGTAGCTACCCCGGCTGAGCGATAATCGCAAACGTTCCGGTGCCGTGGGCGATCAGCTTGCCGCCGGCATCGGTGACTCGTCCCTCGGACGTGCCGAGCGTCGTACCTACGTGTACGGCCTTAGCCTCGGCAGTCAGCCGTTGGCCATTGGGAAGCGCCGGCCGGACCATGTGCACGTGGAGGTCGACCGTGGTCGCCATGCGATCGTCGGGCAACTGGACCTGTACGGCGAGCGTGAGTACGGTATCGAGCAGCGTCGAGGTGAAGCCGCCGTGTACGACGCCGGCCGGATTCGCGGTCCACTCGTGCGCCGGTGCGGAGAATGTTATGCGCCCGGGCTCCGCCTCCTCAAAGATAAAGCCGAACGCGCTCGCAAGTGGCGGGGCCGGCGCCGCGCCGCTGATGATGTCACGCATCCATTCAAGATGCGCTCTGCCGGCCATTGCGCGCTGCAGTTCGCGCGAATCAGTCCACGTGAACGTGTAGTTGCGCAGGGTTTCCATTGCGTGCTCCTTGTAGATCGAGTGCATCGCTGACAATCGGCCATGCTGCACTGTTGGCCGAACGGAAGAATCCCATGTGTGCAATTGCGTTTACACCGTATGCCTTCGGATCGATGGCGCGCACCTCGGGCTGTGTCCCGGTAAACGCGGTCGCAAGTTCCTCGACGTCGCCGAGCGTGATCCAGAGATCGTCGCGCGGTGCCAGCATCAGCAGCGTGCCTCGGTAATTCGCACCGTTGCGCAGCGACGTAAGCGTGGGATCGTCGAGAAAGTACCGACGATGCAAGACCCACTTGCGCCACTCGCGCGCTACGCCCGAGGCCAGGTCCTCGCCAAAGCCTATCCGTGAGCCCGGCGAGTATCCAAAGAGCAGTATCCCCGCCGGGACGATGAACTTCATCAACGTGTAGACGCGATAGCGTTCGCTCGGCGCACAGGTGCCCCAATACCCGAGGCCCGATGCGATCGTGACTGCGCGCGAAATCTCGTGATTGTTCGGCGCGAGCAGCAGCGCGTGTCCCCCAAACGAGTGTCCGACGAGATGGATCGGCAGCTCCGGATAGCGCGAACGCAGCCACGCGATCACGCCGGGGGCGTCGCGCTCGCCCCAGTCGCGCATGCGCGCGGTGCTGCGGCGCAATTGGTCGGGCGGCTCGCCGCTCCCGCGGTAATCGTAGGTGACGACCGTGGCGCCGCAACGCGCAAGATACGCAGCGATGCCGGCATAGTAGCCGCGCGGCACTGCCGTCGCACCGCTAACAATTACAGCGGCACGCGGGTCGCACTCGGGCTCGAAGAGCGTGGCGCGCAGCGTAAGTCCGTCGAGCGCGGGAATGGTTACCGCGCGCATCGCTCGGCGAGCCAGGTTCGTAGCGCCGCGTAGGCATTACGTGAATGCGTGCGCGAGCGCAGACCGCGCGCAAGCAAGACCGCGCCCTCGAGCGTCGCCACGATAAAGTCGGTCGCCTGTTCGATCTCGGTGTCGCCGCGGAGTTCGTCCGCGTCCACGGCGCGCGCTAGATTGCGCCGCACGACGCCGCGCATCGTACGAAACGCGTTCGAGACCCGCTCGCGCAGAAAGGGCAGCGCGTCGTCGGCTTCAACGGATGCGTTCATGACGATGCACCCACCGTCGATCACCGGACGCTCGCCATACCGCTCGAACGCATCGATGTACGCACGCACGCGCGCCAGGCCCGGCGCGGCCGCAACGAGTGCCTTCGTAAAGTACGCGTCGACTTGCGCGTAGGCGTAGTCGAACGTCTCGATTGCAAGCTCTTCCTTGCTCGCAAAGTGGTTGTAGAGCCCGCCCTTCTCGAGCGCGGTTGCCGCGAGGATGTCGGCGATCGAGGTTCCGGCAAACCCACGCCGGTTGAAGATCGGTGCGGCCGATGCGAGGATCGCCAAGCGCCGCTTCGAACCTTTCATAAAAACAGACCGTTCGGTCTGTAACCATCTCGTTCCTCGGGGCGTCACAACGAGAAATGCAGTCCCACGACGACTTGGTTGAGTTCGGTACGCGGCGCTGGCTGATCGTTGTCGGCGTCATGTCCGCCACGTTGCTGCAAGTCCTCGACGCCACGATCGTCAACGTCGCGTTGCCCACGATCCAGGGGAACCTCGGCGCGAACTTCGACGACGGCGCCTGGATCATCACCGGCTACATCATCGCGGCCGTCATCGTCATTCCGCTCACGCCGTGGTTGCAGCAGGTTTTCGGGCGGCGCAATTACTACGTCGCCGCGATCATCGGTTTTACCATCACCTCGGGCCTGTGCGGCACCGCGACGTCGCTCACCGCACTGATCGTCTACCGCGTGCTGCAAGGCCTGTGCGGGGGTGGTTTGATCGCGACCGGACAAGCGATCATGCGCGACACCTTTCCGCCCAGACAACTGGGGTTGAGCCAAGCGTTGACGGCGATCGGCGCCGTCGTCGGACCGTCGATCGGGCCGACCCTCGGCGGTGTGCTGACCGACTCGCTTTCGTGGAACTGGATCTTCTACGTCAACATCGTGCCGGGCATCCTCTCGGCAATTCTCTGCGCGATGCTGCTCCGCGATCCGCCGCGGCGAAAAGTGCAAGGCTTCGACGGCGTCGGCCTTGCGCTGCTCGCGATTGGCCTGGCGAGCCTCCAGTACGTACTCGACGAGGGCGAGCGCTACGACTGGTTCAGCGACCATAACATCGCGCTCCTCGCCTTCGTCGCGGTTTCAGCGCTTGCGACTTTTATCTATTGGGAGCTGCGCGTGGTCAAGAACCCGATCGTCGACATTGGTATTTTGATGCGCAAGCCGGTTGTCGCCGTCGGATGTGTGCTCGCGGCGGTACTTGCGTTCTCGCTCTTTGGCGGCGTCATTCTCGCGCCGCAATTTCAGCAGCTGCTTCTGAACTTTACGGCGACCCTGTCCGGCCTCTCGATCCTGTGCCGCGCGCTCGGCATCATGGTGATGACCTTTGTGACGCTCGCGCTGATGAATCGTTTCAAGATCCGTCCGCAGATCTTGCTGGGCATCGGGTTTATTTTGGTCGTGATCGCCAACTTTCAAACCGCGGCGGTGCTCACGACCAACAGCGTCTTCTCTACGTTTGTCTTCCCGTTGGTCCTTGGCGGCATCGGGTTCGGCATGATCTTCGTGCCGCTCTCGGTGACGGTGCTCAGCTCCGTGCAAGGCTTTGACACGCAGAAGGCGACCTCGTTGCAAAACCTGTGTCAGCAGCTCGGCGGTTCGATTTCAACCGCGGTACTGGTCACGCTGCTCGATCGTCGCGGCGCCTTCCATCAAGACCGCCTAGCCGCATCGATCAACCTTGCGAGCCCGGCGGTGCAGCGGGCGTTGCAAGCTCATGCACCGCTTACGGCGGTGGCGGCGCAAGTCTCGCAGCAGGCGACGACGCTCGCGTTCGCCGACGCCTTCTACTTCTTGGCGGTGGTGACGTTGGTCTTGACGCCGCTCGTGCTGCTCTTGCGCCCACCTAAAACCGCGGGGCAGGCTCCCGTGGCGGCGCACGCAATTGCTGCGGAATGAAGCGACTAGCGTTGGTTGCCTTACTGGCTGCATGTTCGCAGCCGGCGGGACCGGCATACCGATACCCCGACAACTCGACGCTTGCGCGTTCCGCGTTCGTTGCCGTGAGCAAGGCAGTGGAATCGCTGCAAATCACGGAAGCGACGCGGGTCGTCATTCGTAAAGCGCCGGGCGGCGATCCACTCGTGCGCTGGTCGCAAGTCGTTACGCCGGAGATCGCACTCGCGACGGTTGCGCCGGGCCGCATGGTCTATGAAGTCACCGCCGTGCACGCGCGCCCGTTCACCGTCGGTCCAACCCACTATCGTTCGGGGCAGCAGACCACGATCGTCGATGCGCAGACCGGCACGTGGCTGATCACAACCGCCAGGGGCACGCTAGCGAGCCGTACAATGCGGACTCCGTGAGGACCCACGAGGAAAAATACAAGGAACTCGCCGCAAAGCGCGAGCTTGCACAGGCACCGGCCGGCGCCGAATCCGTAGAAAAACAGCACGCCCGCGGCAAACGCACGGCGCGCGAGCGCGTCGATGCGTTGGTCGATGAAGGCTCGTTTACCGAACTCGACCAGTTCGTCGTGCACCGGACCAACGCGTTCGGATTGGACGAGAAAGAGTTTCTCGGCGACGGCGTGGTGACCGGCCGCGCGACGATCGATGGCCGTCAGGTCTTCCTCTTCTCGCAAGATTTCACCGTGCTCGGCGGATCGCTGGGCGAAGCCTTCGCCGAAAAAATCTGCAAAGTTATGGATCTCGCGCTAAGCACCGGATCGCCGATCATCGGCATCAATGACTCGGGCGGCGCGCGCATTCAGGAAGGCGTCGTATCGCTCGGGGGTTACGCCGAGATCTTCTGGCGCAACGTCCAAGCCAGCGGTGTCATTCCGCAGATCAGTTTAATCGCGGGCCCGTGCGCGGGCGGCGCGGTCTATTCGCCGGCGATCACCGACTTCATCATCATGACCGAGAAGATCTCGCAGATGTTCATCACCGGGCCGGAGATCATCAAAACGGTCACGGGCGAGGATGTGAGTTTTGAAGAGCTGGGTGGCGCGATGACGCACGCAACGAAGAGCGGCGTCGCGTCCGTCGTCGCGAGCGACGAAGACGATCTGATGGCGCAGACCCGCGCGCTCTTCTCGTATCTTCCGCAAAACAACCTCGACGATCCGCCGCGGTACGCCGCAGATGACGATCCGCAGCGCGAAAACGCCGCGCTCGACGACATCGTGCCCGACTCGCCCAACAAGCCCTACGACATGCACGACGTGATCGGGGGCGTGCTCGACTACGGCGACTTCTTCGAGATTCAGCCGCTCTACGCGCAGAATATCATCTGCGGCTTCGGCCGCATCGCCGGACGCAGCATCGGCATCGTGGGCAATCAGCCGAACGTGCTCGCCGGCGTCCTCGACATCGCCTCGTCGATCAAAGCCGCGCGCTTCGTGCGCTTTTGCGACGCGTTCAACATTCCGTTGCTGACGTTCGTCGACGTGCCGGGCTTCCTACCAGGCACCACGCAAGAGTACGGCGGCATCATCCTCCACGGCGCGAAGCTGCTCTATGCGTTCGCCGAGGCAACGGTCCCGAAAATCACGGTGATCACGCGGAAGGCCTACGGCGGCGCGTATGACGTCATGGCGTCCAAGCATATCCGCGCGGATGTCAACCTTGCGTGGCCGACCGCCGAGATCGCGGTGATGGGTGCCGAAGGCGCCGTCAAGGTCATCAACCGGCGCGAGATCGCCGCGGCCAAGAACAAAGAGGCCAAGACCAAAGAGCTGATCGATGAGTACACCGAGCGCTTTGCGAATCCATACATCGCGGCGCAGTACGGCTACGTCGATGACGTGATCGAAGCTCATCGCACGCGTGGCGCGATCGCAACAGCGCTCGAGATGCTCGAAAACAAGCGTGTGGAACGCCCGAAGCGTAAACACGGAAACATCCCGCTATAAGGAGCAGCATGACCACACGTAAGGACTTTCTTGCGGCGGGCGCTTTTGCCGCCGCGATGCCTGCTGTCGCGCTCGGCGACGCGCCGCCTTCGCATCCCTCGAGCGCGAAGCTGGACTTCGACGTCGAGGCATTCACGCAACTGCTCGATAGCTCGCAGTCGCACAAACTGCTCTTCGCCGCTTGCGAGATCAACGGCGGCGAGGTGTTCGGTGCGATGCGCAACACGCTCAACGCCTATCGCGACATCGGCGTCACCTGGAACGACGTCTTGCCGGTCGCCGTGCTCTATCACGGGCTCTCGATTTGTTTGGCGCTCGACGATGCGATCTGGAACGAGTACGTGATCCCGCTGCAGGGCAAACGCCCCAAGGATTCAGCCCAGGCAAAGCAGATCGCCTCGGTGCGCAAAAATGGCGGCACGGGCAATCTGTGTTTGCGCGAACAGGGCGGCGAGAACGACACCTCGGTTCGCGCGCTGATCGGCGACGCCGGCGCCCGATTCTTCGTCTGCAACAATGCGGTTCACGGCGTCGCGAACCTGATCGCTACCGCGCTTGCCAAATCGCCCGATGCAGTCTACAGCGACCTGGCACACCGTCTGGTGCCCAACGCAATGCTGGTTCCGGCCGGTGTCTGGGCCGTGCACGCGATTCAAGAACAGCGCTTTACGCTGCTGCAAACATCGCTCGCGACAAACGCTTAAGTACTCGACGAAAGGTCCACCATGCGATTTATTCTCCTCGTTGCTCTACTCGCAGCGACGCTGGCGGCAGAGCCGACGCCGGCCTTCGTCGATGCGCTCGTGCAGAAAACGATGGCCAGCACGGGCACGCCGGCGGTCTCGCTTGCGATCGTGCGTCACGGAACGATCGTCTATGAAAAGGCGTACGGTTTGCGGTCACTCGAGCAAAAGCTTCCCGCAACCACCGCAACGACGTTCCCGATCGGATCGGTCAGCAAGCAGTTCTTGGCAGCAACGATGGTCGCGCTGGCCCGCGAAGGAAAGCTCTCGCTCGACGATCGTCTGGCAAAGTACGAACCGGGCTACACCGACGCGTCGGGGATCACGATCGCGCAACTTCTCGCACACGAAGCCGGCATTCGAGACTACTATCCGCTCGACTACCCGACGCTCGAATCGTATCACCCGATTACGATGCAGGCGCTGGCAGATCGCCAAGGCCACCTCCCCCTCGACTTTGCGCCGGGAACGCGCTGGCAGTACAGCAACAGCGGCTACACGATCGCGGGCGTCATCGCCCAACGGGTGGAAGGTGCTGCGCTCTTTGATGTCTACAAGCGCAGATTCTTCACGCCGCTCGGCATGACGTCGGCGCACTGGATCGACGGCGGGTTCGGACCGACCGATGCACTCGGCTATCAGTCCTATTTCTTCGCACCGTATGAACTTGCACCGGTAGCTGCGGCAGCGTGGCTCAACGCTGCCGGAAGCCTTTCGATGACTGCCCACGATTTGGCGCGCTGGACGATTGCACTGATGGAGCACAACGTCGTGCCCGCCGCCGACACGGCAATCCTATGGCAGCCACGGCTGCTTGCCGACGGCGAGAATCCCGGCTACGGTCTTGGATTCTCGATCGGTGCGTTCAACGGTCATCGGATGGTCAGTCATGGTGGCGAGGTCGTCGGGTACCAATCGTTCGAGGCGCTGTTTCCCGACGATGACACGTCAATTGTCGTGTTCTCCGACGCAACGCCGAGCGCGTCCAGCTCGACGATCGGCAGGGCGATCGCCGCAAACATTTACGGGAGCGCTGCGGCCGATGCCGGCCTCGCGGATGCCGCGGCACTCACGCGAAACTGGCTGCTCAACCTCGCGCAGGGCAAGATCGATCGATCGGCACTCACTGCGGACTTCAATGCTCTTATGACGCCCGCGCGTGTTGCACAGGCAGCCGCCATGCTCGCTCCGCTCGGAACGCCGCTGGTCCAAAGCACACGCGCCGCACTTCGCGGGGGTTTGGTGGTCAACGCGCTTACAGTCACCTATCCGACCAAGTCGCTTCAGGTGCTACTTTATCGCACGCCCGACGGCAAGATTGCGGAGCTCTTCCCGTTCCAATGACCGCTACCGCGGAGCGCCGACGCCAAGATTCTCGATCCCGATGTGTTTGAAGGTGGACCACTGCTGCGCAAGCGTCGGGTGCATGCCACGGCACAGCACGATCGGCTTGTCGACTTCGTAGGGCATCGCATAGGGCGAGGTAGCGCTGTGCGCGACGACGCGTGATGAATCGCACATCGGCGACCATTGCGCCGGATCGACGTTGACCGCAACAACGACCGAACCGTCGCCATTGCCGGGTCCCCAGAGATAGTATTGGTTGTTGCCGCTCACCGCGAACGGAAGATTCGTGCCGTACACGTTGATAGCGCTCGCGTCGCCGTAGTTTGATGCGTAGATCGTCGCCTTGGCGCGATCGCTCGCCGGCAATGCATTGTAGACGTCGCCGACGATATGCGCGAGATCGCGCCAGCCAAACTCGTCGGAGTAGACCTGCATCAACGGCGCACCGATACCGGCGCGTTCCATCGGCGGCATCTTGAAGCTACTGCGATCCAGCATCGCCTTGAATTGCGCGACCGGCATCATGGGCAGCACGTACGGAAGCGCGGGCACAGCGTTGAGCGCGGCCAGTACCGCCCAAAGCGCAATCACCCAACGCCACAGCATCGCGACCGAAACCGCGCCGAGCACAAGGATCGTGGGGTAGGCGCCGGCCATGTAATACGCCTTACCGTTCGTGAGCACAATCAGCACGCCCATCACCACGAACGTCACCGCCAGAAAACGAAACGGCGCGAGGCGCGCTTGAACGAACGGCGCGATGATGCCCGTAATCCACAGCGGCACGAGCACGACATTCACGAGAAATGTTTGGCTGATGATGAAGCCGATCGGGCCCCCGAGGAAGTTGCCCGAGTTGTCATTGCGTACGAGCTCGAGGAACGGGAAGCCATGCGCGGCTTGCCAGATGATATTCGGCAGCGCGATGACCGCGGCAATTGCAACACCGATCCACAGATCGCGCGAACGGAAGACCGAGCGCGGCCCGCAGATCGCAAGCCCGATCGCCATCGCGGCGGCCCACATCAGAATGCCGTATCGGGTCTCAAAAGCGCAGCCGGCAACCAGGCCGGCCCACCAATACATACGTGGTTCGTTGCGCACGATTGCGCGCGCGATAAAATACGCAACGAGCGTAAAGTCGAATGGCTCAAATGACGAGGTATTGAGGGTCGCCGCCATCGCGGTGACGAGCGTGGCGCTCGCATATGCGACTGCCGCAAGCCATGCAGCGCGCGTATTGCCACCCAGCAGTTGCGTAAAGATAACCACGAGCGGCACGGTCGCAATCGCTGCCAGAATTCCGGGAAGGCGCAATAGCCATACGTGGGTGCCGCCGAATTGCGTCAGTGCCGCAAGCAGAGGCACCACCGGCGGCTGATCGACATACCCGAACGACGGATGCCAGCCGCAAACGATGAAATAGAGTTCGTTCCGGAAGAAGTCGTACTGCCCAGCCGTCGCGAGGTGCACGAACGCGACGACCACCGCAATGACCCCAACCGCCCACCACGCGCCCTTACTCATATGCTACGGGTTGATCGGCCGTGAGGCCTTGAACTCGATGACTTGATACTCGGAGACCCCTTCGCGCACGAACGGATCCTCGGCCAGCATCGCATCGACTTGCTCGCGCGTGATGTCGTGCGTGACGATCACGCCGCCGATACGCGGGCTCTGCGGACCCGATGTCAGCACGTGGTTCGCCGCGTAGTGACGATCCAGGAAGGCGCGGTGCTCCGGAAGCCAGGCGTCGACCGTGTCGAGCGGCTTGAGGTAGCGCGAGATCAGCACAAACATGCCGCTACCGGTTCGCGCGAGAGGACGAGGGCCCTTGCGCTGGTATCTACCCTGACGTGAAGCTGCTCGAAGGAAAACGCGTCCTGCTTACGGGCGTCGCCAATCGCTGGTCGATCGCGACCGGAATCGCGCACAAGATGCACGAGCACGGTGCGGCGCTCGCCTTTACTTATCAGGGCGAACGTGTCAAAGACGAGGTCGAAAAGCTCGCGGCCGAGCTGGGCGGCGGCCCGGTGTTCGAGTGCGATGTTGCCAGCGACGAGTCGCTGGCGGCGCTGCGCGAAGCGCTACCGTTGAAGTTCGGCCAGCTCGACGCGCTCGTCCATTCGATCGCCTTCGCCGATAAAGACGATCTGCGCGGCACCGTCTATGACACGTCGCGTAAAGGCTTCGCGCTCTCGCTCGACGTCTCGGCCTATTCGCTGATCGCGCTGGTCTCGGCGCTGCGCGACAACTTCAACGACAACGCGTCGATCATGGCGATGACCTATCTCGGTGCAACGCAGATCGTGCCCAACTACAACCTCATGGGCATCGCCAAAGCCGCGCTCGAATCGTCGGTGCGCTACCTCGCCTACGATCTCGGCGGTCGCGGAATTCGTGTCAACGCGATTTCGGCGGGGCCGATCAAAACCGCGAGCATGCGGCAAGTGTCTGGCGCAACCAAGATGCTCGACGTCGTACCGCAGGTCGCTCCGCTACGGCGCAATGTGAGCGCTGAGGACGTCGGCAACACCGCGGTCTATCTCGCATCCGACCTTGCCTCGGCGGTAACCGCCGACGTGCACTTCGTCGACGCCGGGTATCACGCGGTCGGCATGTATCCACCTGACTTCCACACGTGATCAGCGACGACGAACTGGCGGCGATCGCCGCCGCACTCTCCGCACTAACGCTCGAGGCGTGTCATCCTGACCAGGTCCGGCAAAGCCGGACCCATGGCGTTCGGCCTTCGGCCGATCCGCGGCTAGAAGGATCGCGTTGGAAGGTCGCCGCGCGCAACCCCGACTTGGAGATCGAAGACTACCGTAGTGTTTAAGAAGATTCTCATTGCCAATCGCGGCGAGATCGCCGTGCGTGTCATCCGAACCGCCCGCGAGATGTCGATTGCAACGGTCGCAGTCTACTCGGAAGCCGACCGCGACGGCATCCACGTGCGCATGGCCGACGAGGCGTATCTGATTGGACCGGCATCGCCTGCGCTCAGCTACCTCAACATCGACACGATCCTTGACGTCGCCAAACGCTCGGGTGCGGAAGCGATCCATCCTGGCTACGGCTTTCTGGCAGAGAACGCGGCGTTCGCGCGTCGCATTATCGCGAGCGGACTCGTGTGGATCGGCCCGCACCCCGATGCCATCGATGCGATGGGCGATAAGTTGCGCGCGCGACAAGCGATGGCCGAAGCCGAGGTGCCGTTCGTTCCGGGCGGCACGGAGGCGCTCGAAGATGTCAAAGCCGCGCAAGCGGCTGCAAAAGTCTACGGGCTGCCGCTCGCACTCAAAGCGTCGGGCGGCGGCGGCGGCAAAGGCTTGAAGGTGGCGCGCACGCTCGAAGAGGTCGAATCCGCCTTCACAACGGCAAAACGTGAAGCCGAGGCCTACTTCAAGAACGGCACGATCTACGCCGAGCGCTATCTCGAAAACCCCAAGCACGTCGAATTACAGATACTTGCCGACAAGCATGGCAACGTGGTGCACGTGGGCGAGCGCGACTGTTCGTTGCAGCGCCGTCACCAAAAGCTCTGGGAAGAAACGCCGGCGCAGATTCCGCTGAAAACGCGGCGTGCGCTGCGCGAGGCCGGTGTGCGCGCTGCGCAAGCGATCGGCTACGATTCCGTCGGCACGATCGAGTGTCTGGTCAAAGGCGACGAGTTCTTCTTCCTTGAGATGAACACGCGCATTCAGGTCGAGCACACGGTCTCCGAGATGATCTCGGGCCTCGATCTGATCCGCGAGCAAATTCGCGTTGCTGCCGGGGAGCCGCTCGGCTTCGGCCAGGACGACATCAGCTTCAACGGCTTCGCCATCGAAGGCCGCGTCAACGCCGAAGACCCTGCCGACAATTTCCGCCCGGCGCCGGGCACGATCACTGCGTACAAAGAGCCGGGTGGTCTTGGTGTGCGCGTCGATTCCGCCGCGTATCCCGGCTACACGATCTCGCCCGACTACGATTCGATGATCGCAAAGTTGATCGTCTGGGCGCCGACGCGCGCGCAAGCGATCGCGCGGCTCAAGCGTGCGATCGACGAATATCAGATCGAGGGCGTGCCGACCACGCTGCCGATCTTGCGTGCATTATGCGATCAACCGAGCGTTAAAGATGCTTCGTACGGTACGGCGACGCTTGAGCAGTTTGCGGCTTCGGGGTTTTCGGTCTCCCCCTCCGCCTCCCTTAGTATGGTTACGGTCGGCTCCGGGCGAGACACTCAACCCTCTCGGCCGCAAAATCTTCGCGTTGAAGTCAACGACAAGCTGTATAACGTTCGGGTGTTCGATTTGCCCGAGCGCGGCGGCGCGGCGCCGACGAAAAATGGTGCGCAGCGCGCAGCGCCCAGGACGAGTGGAAAGAAACAAGCTGGGGCGACAGGCGGCAATGATGTGGTTTCGTCGATGCATGGCCTTGTCGTCGAGATGAAGGTTGCAGCCGGCGATGCGGTGGCTGAGGGTCAAGTGGTGGCGATCGTCGAGGCGATGAAGATGATGAACGAGATTCGCGCGCACAAGGCGGGTACAGCAGTTAGCGTACACGCCAAAGCTGGTGACACGGTTGAGGCGCGGGCGCCGCTGGTTACGATCGGCTAGGCGTTACGGCTTTTTGGGAGCCGGGATCGAGCTCCCGTTCTGCGTAAGCGTGAGTCCGGTCACCTTCCCGCTGAGGTCGCGTTGAAAAGTAATCTGCGCATCCACCGCTTTGTAGAAGAATGCATCGTTGGATGAGGGGAATATCTCGGATGCTCCCTGGCCTTCAAGTTTTGCGAACGTATGCCCGTCTTCTACGGTAATCGTCAAAGGCGTTCCAACTAAGTCGTAGGTTCCAACGTGTGCTTGCAGCGTCTGCGCGTCGAGCGTGATCACCGGCGGGTAGTTCGGCGTGAGTTCCGTCGCGAGCGGTTTACAGTCGCCTCCAATCTTGTAGACCGGGATGTTGCGACCGCTTTGGCTGAGAATCAGTCCAACGACGTGCCCGTCTTCCCGCACGAATTCGATGGTCGCAAGAACCTCACGGTAGAAGAAATGATCGACGCGCGACGGGTAGATCCGCGACGCCGGCTGGCCGACGATTTGCGCGATCACAATCGTGCCGTTGCGCGTGATCAGATACGTGATACCATTGGACGCGTTGACGTAGCGCCCAACGTATTCCGCGATATCGGCATCGGGAAGCGTAAGTATCGGGGGCTCGAGCCGAGAGTTCGCGACGAGAACGTGCCCAGCGAGGTCGTCCGGCTCGGGACCGTTGCTCAACATAACCACGCCGCGTGTGCGGTCTGCAGTCATCATCACCACTGCGCGGTAGCCCCCCGTGCCGCCGTTGTGCCAGATGAGCCCGCGCTTCTGGTCGTTCAGCCACACTAGTCCGATGCGCGTGCCGGCGTCAACATCCGCGCGCGGCTGTTCAGCAAAGAGCATCGCTTTGGCCAGGGGACCGTCGCCCATTGCGGCATGGAGGTAGAGCAGCATGTCGTGCATGTCACTGCGAATCGCGCCCGCACCGGCCGAGGCATCGGTGAAATCCCAAGCGTGCACCCGCGCGCCCGTGTCGTCGTGGCCGGCTGCAAACCGTGTCCGGTCATCGGCGTTGAGCGCGATACGCGTCTCGTTCATTCCCAGCGGATTCCAAACGTACTGGCGAACCGTTGCCTCGTAACTTGCATTGCTCGCGCGGCTCAGCGCTAGACCTAGCAGACCGACGCCAAGGTTCGAATACTCGAATTTTGCGCCGGGATCGCGCGTCAGTTGGTAGTCATTCAAAAACGCGTAGAGGTCGGCGACCGTGTAGGTGGCGTATGGATTCTCCGGTTGCGTCGAGAAGCGCCCGAAATTGTCGGGCAGCCGCGGCAACCCCGAGTGCTGGGTCGCCAAGTTGAGCAGCGTTATCTGTGCGCCATTGCGCGACGGAACGTGCACGCTCGTGGGCAGATACCGCGCAACGGGATCGCTAGGCCGCACTTTGCCGGCGAGCGTCATCTCGGCAAGCACGGTCGCGGTGAATGTCTTGGTAACGGAACCGATCTCGAAAAGTGTGTGCTGATCCAACGGCCGTTGCGTTCCGGAGATGCCGGCCTGATATATGCGCACGGCACCGTGATCGATGACACCGGCGATGATCCCGGTCCCCGGGTTCTCCGCGACACGCGCATCGAGCAGCGTCTGTGTCTCGTCAGCTTGCACAGATTCGGGAGAACCCGTAACGGGCGCAATGACCATGCAGAGCGCCACCAAGAGGGAAAGCGTTCTCATCTGCGTCTGCGTTCGCACACCGGGGTGCGGACCCTCCGCCGTGAGCCAAACGGCCTAGTCGTTCTCAGGGGATCAGCAATATCTTGCCATCTAAGCCGCTTTTTCGAGGGCGGCTTGAGCGGCGGCCGCGTCGCGCAACGGCATGCGACGGTCGATCGGAATCGTCAGCTTCTTGTCGCGCACGGCTTCCATTAAGAGAAACAGCATCTCGCCGTCCGGTTTTGAGTGGAACGCGACGACTTTGACCGATGGAAAATCCTTTGCATTGCTGGGCTCGCCGGTGGCCGACGCAAACGTACCGCCGGATTTTACTTTCTGCATGAGCTCCGCGGCGGTCGCTCCGCGCAGCGTGTTCGCAACAATATCGACTTGCGGGAATGCGGCAAATGCCGCCTCGTCGTCGAGCGCCAGGACCTCGTCGGCACCAATGTGCTTTGCGCCGTCCAGTTGGCGCTTCTCGACGCCGGCGATAACGCGCGCACCGATATTTTTCGCCGTATACACCGCGGAACGACCGACCGCCCCAATCGCACCCGATACCAGTACAACATTGCCCGCCTTCACACACGCTACTTCTGAAATCAGCTCACTCCCGGTAACTGTGACGAGCGGCAGCGCGGCCGCGTCGACGAGATCGAGTCCGTCGGGAACCTTCACAAAGAGATCCGCTTTTGCTGTGACGAGTTCGGCATAGGTATGATCTGCCCGTGCAGCGACTTTTTCGCCGACCGCGAGACCACCGACACCGTCGCCGAGTTTCACGACCGTTCCGGATACATCCCATCCGAGAATTGCGGGAAATTGTAGCGGGCCGCCCCTGCGTAAGATGATGTCGATCGGATTGATGCCGGCGGCCGCTACTTTGACCAAGACCTCACCCGGTCCGGCGACGGGGTCCGGCATGTTCTCGTACTTCAGTTCCTCCGGTCCGCCATAGTGATGAATGACCGCTGCTTTCACAAATGCTCTCCTTTACGGAACGAGGACTGATTTTTCGCCGCTGAGCTTTTCTGCGCGCGCATACGCCTCTGCAGCGCGATCCAATGGAATCTCTTCGTCGACACGCGGCGGCTTAAGCGCACCCGACTCAAAACCCGGCCGCAACGTATCGAGGACGCGCGCACATTGATCTGCCGGCGCCTGCGCGGAGTCGACACCGACGATCGACAACTGCCGCCGGTAGAGATTGAACAGATCGACGTTCACGTCTTTTCCACCGATGCGAGAAATGATGATCATGCGCCCGCGGATCGCCAGCGACTGTAGCAGTTGATCAAAGATCGCTGCTCCAACGACGTTGAGCGCAACATCGGCGCCGCGACCCTGCGTAGCGCTCGTCACGAGATCGTTCACTTTGCCGGCGTCAAATTCAGGGCGATCGACCGCGACGACGTGCGCGCCGATCCACGTCGCGACCTGTGCTGCGGCGCCACCAACGGAACCGCTTGCGCCGGAGATCAGCGCCCAGTCGCCCGCCTTCAAACCTCCACGGTCAATGAGCGTGAGATAGGCGGTAACGAACGGCAAGCCGGCAGCCGCCGCCTGCGCGGCCGTGAGGTTGCTGGGTCGCACGGATACGTCTTGCCCGGGGACGGCGAGGAATTCGGCGTCCGATCCATCGCGCGTGAATCCCAACTCACCACCGGAGCCCCACACCTCTGCGCCTACGAGCGCATCCGGTCCCTCGACAACGGTCCCCGCGAAATCACGACCCACGATACGCGGCAGCGTCGTCTTGGGGAATCCGCCGCGAATATTGACGGCGTCACTTGGGTTCACGCCGGCGGCTTCGATTTTTACAAGTACCTCGCCGGACGCAGGGCGCGGCGTCGCTACATCGCGCACGCGTACGTCGCCGGGATCACCGAACTGCGTAATCTGAATTGCCCGCATCCCCGTAGTATAATATGCGGATGCAACATGCAGATATATGCAAATGAAAGTATTTTCGACCGACTCGAACCGGCTCGAGGCATTTAGCGATGGCGTCCTCGCGGTCATCATCACGATCATGGTGCTGGAGTTGCATGCGCCAGTTGGCACGCAGTTGGGCGCGATAGTTCCGGCGCTGCCCGATATTGGCGTCTATGCGCTGAGCTTTGTCTTCATCGGCATCTACTGGAATAACCACCACCACATGCTCCGCGCCGGCCAAGGGATCGATGGACGCGCGATGTGGGCGAACCTAAACTTGCTCTTTTGGCTCTCGCTTGTGCCGTTTGCAACCTCTTGGCTAGGCGAAAATCCTACTGCGGCATGGCCGACGGCATTTTACGCGCTTCTCCTCTTGCTTGACGCGATAGCGTACACCATCTTAGAGGTCGCCCTCGTAAATGTCAGTGGGCGCGATGCGCCGTTCGCAAAGGCCGTTGCGGTCGATGTCAAAGGCAGGATCTCGGTTGTGTCGTATGTGGTCGCGATCATCTGCGCATTTATCTCGACTTTTGTCACAGACGCAATACTCGTCGCCATCGCGATCATGTGGCTGGTGCCTGACCGCCGTTTCGAGCCACTCATCGATCAACGTCGCAGCCGGCCTTAGCAGGCAGTACCTCACTCCCTGGTGCCGAATCTGCTAGGCGTGGCACGGGAATTCAACGCGAGCGGCGTTCCGCTCGAGGACCACTATGATAAAGCCCAAGGCACGGCGCACGACTTAGGCGAGCCCGGCGCGTTTCCGTTTGGTCGTGGGATTCGGCCCGACATGTATCGCGGCCGGTTGTGGACGATGCGGCAATATGCGGGTTTTGCGACCGCCGCGGAATCAAACGCGCGCTATCGCTACCTGCTCGAACGCGGTACCACCGGACTCTCCGTCGCATTCGATCTTCCGACGCAACTCGGCCATGATTCCGACGCCGCCATCGCGCGCGGTGAAGTCGGGAAGGTCGGCGTTGCAATCGATTCGATTGGTGATATGGAGACACTGCTCGATGGTATTCCGCTCGATCAAGTAACGGTCTCGATGACGATCAATGCGCCGGCTTCGATCCTGCTCGCGATGCTGCTCGCGGTTGCACGCCGGCGCGGCATTCCGTTCGAAAAGCTCGGCGGCACGATCCAGAATGACGTGCTCAAAGAGTATGCGGCGCGTGGGACCTATATCTATCCACCGAACCAATCGATCCGTCTCGTCACCGACGTGATGAGTTATTGCGCGCGCGAAGTTCCACAGTGGAACACGATCTCGATCTCGGGCTATCACATTCGCGAGGCCGGATCGACGGCGCTCGAAGAGATCGGGTTCACGCTCTCCAACGCAAAAGCGTATCTTCGCGCAGCGCGCGACGCAGAGATCGATCTCGACGTTGTTGCGCCGCGCATCTCCTTCTTCTGGAACGCCCACAACGACTTCTTCGAAGAGGTTGCAAAGTTCCGGGCTGCGCGTTACATTTGGGCGCACATCACGCGGGATGAGTTCGGGTGCAAAGACCCTCGCTCGCAGATGCTGCGCTTCCACACCC
>JBAUEZ010000187.1:0-45935 GCA_049678885.1 Candidatus Aquilonibacter sp.
GACCTTCGACCGCGCCAAACGTATTGCGGCGTACCATGCCGTGCAAATGCAGATCGCCTACGACCTTCCCTACTTTTTCATCTGTCAGATCAGTGAAGTAGACGTCATCCCTTCGAATCTCCGCGGCTACGCGCGGCCCTTACTCTCTCCCTTTGCATCGGTGGCTTCATGGAAACTCTAACCCCTCGTCGCTACGCAATCCTGACTGAAGGATTGCTCGTCGGCACCCACGGCAAGACTGCGCACGGCGTGCTCCGTTATCGTAGCGACGCCGTGGTCGCCGTCATCGATTCGCAGTACGCCGGCAAGCGCGTCGACGAGGTATTGCCATCGCTTGGCTCGCGTGCGCCGATCGTTGCATCGTTGGATGAAGCGATGAAGCTCGGTCCGACGTCATTGCTCGTCGGGGTCGCGACCACGGGTGGGAAACTGCCGTCGGCGTTGCGCCCGACCGTATTAGCTGCGGTCGACGCGGGGCTCGAAATCGTCAACGGCCTGCACGAGTGTTTGATAGACGACCCGGAGATCGTCGCGCGCGCAAAACGTTCCGGCGCGCGCTTGTGGGACGTGCGCATTCCACCCGACGATATTCCGCTCTTCAGCGGCGCGGCGTACAAGGTGACGTCCCAGGTTGTGCTTGCGATCGGGAGTGACTGCGCGGTCGGCAAGATGACCGCGATGCTCGAGGTCGAGCGCGTGGCAAAAGAAGAAGGCGCGCGCATCGAGTTCGTTGCAACGGGCCAGACCGGCATCCTGATCGCCGGCAAGGGGATCGCGGTCGATCGCGTGATCTCGGACTTTGTTACCGGCGCAGCAGAGCAATTGGTGCTCGATGCAGCGCCGAACGCCGACGTCGTGTTCGTCGAGGGCCAAGGCAGCATCTTTCACCCGGCGTATGCGCCGGTGACGTTCGGGCTACTCTACGGCTCGGCACCCGATGCGCTGGTGCTGTGCCACCGCGTCGGTAAGGCAACGATCGCCGGTTTCGACAACGTCGAGCTTGGCAATCTCGCGCAACTCGTGCGCGATCATGAAGCGCTCGTGCAGCACCTCAAGCCGGCAAAGGTGATCGCGATCGCGCTTGACACATCGGCGCTCAGCAAAAAAGATGCGCAAAACGCGATCGCCCAAACGGCAAAAGAGACCGGATTGCCCGTCGACGATCCGGTGCGCAACGGCGGCTCGGGCCTCTGGCACGCAATCGAAAACGGCGTGCGCAACACGCCGAAAGCGCTAGCGCTCGCGGCCGCCGCCCGCGTGTAAACGCTCTTGAACTCTAGCTGCACACAGCGGTTAGCGTTTTCTTCCCGCGCCTTGTACCTGTAGTGCCTTTGCTGGTACAACCAGTTGCGAGAGCAGCAGGCCTGCAACGAGTTGTACCGCCGCGAACGTAGCGTTGATGCCGAACGTCACCGCGCTCGAAATGTTGTGTTGGAAGGCAAAGAGCACGCTTTCGTAACTTAAGCTTCCCGGCACGAGCACGAGCAATGCGGGCACCAGCATCAGCGCTTGCGGTACACGTAAGATGCGCGCGCCGACGTTTGCGACGATGCCGCACAAAAACGCTGAGAGAAACGCCGAGATCGTGTGAACCGGTGTGCCGGCGAGCAGATGCGAGGTCAGCAGCGCCACGAAGCTCGAAGCAAAGACCCAGATCACGTCGCGCAGCGGCGTGTCGAGATCGATCGAGATGCCCGCCGTCATCAGAACCGCTGCGAGGATCCACCAGCGACCTGCCACGGCATGTGGCATAACGTCGCCGGTTTGCAAGAGCGACGGGCCGATCACCGCAAAGCCGAGGAATGCGCCGCATCCCAATTCGAGCAGCACGGAGAGCACGCGACCGAGGCGTGCCATGCCCGCAACGAGTTCGTTGTTGGCCAGTTCGTGGAGCGCGAGCGTGAGCGAATAGCCCGGCAAAAGCACGACGACGCCCGCGACGATCGAGATGTAGATGTTCGTCGGGCCGAATATTTTGCTGAACGCTGCGACTATCAGCGTGGCCGCAAACGCGGCGATGGCTTCGAAAAGTCGAGCGACGATCGGCACGCGCTCCGCTATTGCCGAGATGATGCCGGTGAAGAAGCCGATGCACCCGGCAACGGTGAGCTCGCGTGCGCCGCCGCCAAGCAAGATCGCAACACCGATTGCGAGCAAAGTGAGCGCGGGTATCTCCCAGAGCACGTTGCGGCCCGGCCAGCGGCGATCGATGTTGGTGACCAGCACGCTTGCCTCGCGATAGTCGATCTCGCCGGCGCGCAAGCGATCGTAGATCGCGTTGAGCAGCGAGAGCTTGCGTAAATTGACGCGCCCCGGCGGAAGACGGAGCAGCACGATGCGCTGATTCCACATCGGACCGACGGCGATCGTAATCTGGGTCGGCAGCGCAAAGATCTGCACCTGGAGACCGATGGTTTCGGCGATATCGCCCAGCGTTTCTTCGAGTCCGTCGGTCGCGACGCCGGAGCGATGCAGCTCGCGTGCCATCGTTGCAAGAAAGACGGCTTTTGGGTCGTCAGCGATTGCGGACAGCTGTTCGCTCATAGTCGCCTGCGTCGGCCTTTTATGCGGCGCGCGTGGTCGGCCACCCAACTCGCGAACTTCTTGTCCGAGATGACTCCGGCGGCAAGGTTCACGACGGCCGTAAGGAGTTCATCGTCGGTCGCGGCGAGTTCGTGGTCGTTGAGCATGAGAAAGGTTTCAAGAAGAACTGTCCCGACACGTTTGTTCCCGTCGACAAACGGATGATTCTTCAGGATCGCGATGGCATATACCGCAGCAACGTCCGGAACGTCGCCGTCGGTGTATGCTTTGACAGTCTGCGGGCGGGCGAGTGCGGAGCGAAGAAGACCAAAATCCCGAACGCCGGCTGCCCCGCCATGCTCTGCTATCTGGACCTCATGGATCGCAAGCACAAGGTCCTCACTCAGCCAGATGAATTTACTTGGCGAGCTCACGCAGGACCGCGCGACGCTTCTTCATGAGCTTTTCGGCGACTTTCATATGCGCTGCAAAATCAGGGTTGTACGGCGTAACGCGAACGCCGTCAGGCGCTTCGGTGAGATATACGACGTCTCCAGCATCGACGTTCATGCGGGCGAGAACCTCCTTGGGGAAGATTGCCCCCACGGAGTTCCCGATCTTCGTCAGCTTCAGTGTCGTCATGATCCCTCGTTATAACACACGTTAGTACGAGTCAATCTTACCACAAAAGCAAATAGGCCCGCAAAAGGCGGGCCTACCGTCAAAAGCCGAAAGCAGCGACTACTTCTTGGCTGCGGTCTTGCGGGCGGTTTTGGCCGCAGCGGCCTTCGCGGCGGTCGACTTCGTCGACTTTGTCTTCGCCTTCACGGGCGCGATAGCCACTTTCGCCATAGCCTTGGCCAAACGCGATTTCTTGCGTGCGGCTTTGTTCTTGTGAATCACGCCGGTCTTCGCGGCCTTGTCGAATTGGCTCTCCACCGACTTCGCGAACTCGGGGTCATGCGCAGCGACAGCCTTCTTGAAGATAGTCTTCAAGCGGGTCGTCTTATCTTTGTTCTGCACAGTGCGCTTGTTGGTCTGGCGGGCCCACTTTTCGGCGGCCTTGATGTTCGGCAAGAAAAACTCCTAAACTGCGTTAGCTCTTGGGCAACGGGTCGCAGTATACCAGAGGGCCGAACCAGCGCGCAACCCTTCGAGGCTCGCCCTTCAGGGTGTCGTCAGAAGACCTTTGTAGCTGGCGTAGCGGCTGGGTGCGATCCGCCCTTCGTCGACGGCCGCTTTCACGCAGCAGTCGGGCTCGGCCACGTGCGTGCAGTCGGTAAAGCGGCAGTCTACGGCGGCTTCGCGCAGGTCGCGGAAGCCCTCGACCAATTCCGCCGGCGTGATTGGGCCCAAGCCAAATTCGTTGACGCCCGGGCTATCTATAAGGAAGCCGTCGCCGAGGCGGTAGAGGCGAGCGGCGCTCGTGGTCTGCCGGCCGAGGCCATGGCGGGAGACCTCGCCGACGCTCGCCTCACCACCCAGCGCCTTGAAGATCGAACTCTTGCCGACGCCCGAATTGCCCACCAGCAGCGCCCGCCGTCCGCGGAGTCCGTCACGCAGCGCTTCGATGTTTTCGCCGCGCTTCGGATTGATCACCAGCGTTTGATATCCCAGTCCAGCATACAGTTCGCGCAACGTACTGGTGGAGGCCGGATCGCTCAAGTCGGGTTTCGTAAGAACAATCAGCGCATCGATCGACTCCAGCTCCGCAAATGCGAGCAGCTGATCGAGTATCACCAAGCGTGGCGGCGGATCGGCGAGTGCGGTCACCGTGACCAGCGTGTCGACGTTCGCCGCCATGGTCTTGGTGCGTCCACCGACGCTGCGCCGTTCGAGGTGGAATTTGCGCGGTTCGATGCGGTCGACGACGGTCTTTTCGTCTTCGAGTATCCGAACGTGGACGACGTCGCCCGGAACCGGCATGAAGCGCTTCCCAGTTTGCCGCCGGAGTTGAGCGAGACGCGGTTCTGCCTCGCCGTCGAGGCTGACCCACGCGGAATTCTTCCCAGTCGAAACGACTAAAGCGCGGCGCAGGCCGTTTATCACAATGGTTGTTGCGCCATTTCGCCTAACAAAGTCACTGGGATCCTGTCCACCATGTCTGCCTTCACACTGCGTTTTCAGCCCGAACCCAGCGACGCCGAAGTACGCGCCGCCGAACATGCTGCCCACGATTTGGGCGCGCGTGTCACGTGGCAGCACGCTACTGCATGCAAGCGCATGTATGGATTGGTCGAAAGCGCGTCTCCCACATGCATATCTGCGCTGCGCGAGGCGACCGTGGCGACGGTGTACGATTGGCCGGTCATCGCCCTTGCAGTTTTCCCTAGCGTGCCCGAAGCCTTGCCGCCGCTCTTGCGCGCGCTTGGCGGGCCGGGACGCCCATGCGGCGTCCGCGCGTGCGACCCGTGCGAGGGCGGCATGATCGTCGAATGGGACCTCGACGCTTCCGGTCTCGATGTGATTATGAACTTAATCGATATCGAGATCGAGCGCTTCCACGCGCGCCGCGTCAATAAACTCTTGAACCCGCTGCCGCTCGCGTGGTGGACGGCGATTGCCGCGAGCGGTTTGCGCGCACCCGAGATCACGCCCGAGCGCGTGCTCGAAGAGCAGCTCGAGGTGCAGCATGTCGTGGATTAGCGCGTTCTTTAGTGGTATCGGTATCACCGATGTGGTAGACATCGGTGCGACAAGCGTCCTGATCTACTACGTGCTCCTGCTGATTCGCGGCACGCGTGCGGTGCATATTATCACCGGCCTCTTCGTGCTCGCTGGATTGCTCGGACTCGCAAACTTGTTGCACCTATATCTGCTCGGTGCGATTCTGCAGTGGCTGGTCCTGGGTTCCGCCGTTGCATTGGCGATCATCTTTCAACCGGAGCTGCGCCGTGCGCTCGAACAGATCGGGCGCGGCGGCTTCTTGCACATCGGCGACGAGACCACCGATTGGATGCGTGCCGAAGATAAGTCGATCTCCACACTCGCGCACGCAGCGTTCTTACTCTCGCGCAACAAGCTTGGTGGTTTGATCGTGCTCGAGCAACAAAGCGGGCTCAAAGAGTTTGCGGAGAGCGGCACGGCGCTGCGCGCCGACCTCTCCGAAGAGTTGTTGCTCGCGATCTTCATGCCGCGTTCACCGCTGCACGATGGCGCTGCGATCGTGCGCGAAGACACGATTGAGGCCGCCGGCTGTTTCTTGCCGCTTGCCGAGCAACGCTTGGCCGAACGCCGTCTCGGGACGCGTCACCGCGCCGCCCTTGGCCTAACCGAGCAAACCGATGCGGTGGTGATCGTGATTTCCGAGGAAACCGGCGCGATCTCGATCGCACGCGAGGGCAAGCTCACGCGACCGGTAGAAGAAGAAGCACGTTTGGTTAAGGTGCTGCTCGCCGTGACGCGCCCGCCGCGCGATCGGCGCGGCTTCGCTCGCAACGACGTCGTCTCCCAGTTGCGTGCACGTCTCGCGCCGCAAAAGAACAAGGACAACCTTCGTGCAGATCATCCGAAAGAACTTCGGACTTAAAGTCATCTCGCTCGCGCTCGCCATCATCGGCTGGGCGTATTTCCGCTACAGCACGAACCCCGTGTTAGCCGCGCGTTTCGATCAGCAATTTTCGATTCCGATCGCGACGAGCAATCTGCCAGAGGGCTACAGCGCACACTTTGCCGAGCGCGAGGCCGTCATCACGGTCGTCAGCCATCGCGGCGACCCTACGATAAATCCCGCGGAAATCAAGGCGGAACTCGACCTTTCCGGCAAAGGACGGGGCACCTATGCGGTCCCCGTCGAACTGATTGCGCCCAATGTGGTGGTGCAGAATTTGAGCCCCGCGTCGGTCAGCGTGACGATCGAACGCCAGTGAGAGCGTATTTCGGTACAGACGGCGTGCGCGGCGTTGCGAACGACGATCTCACGCCGGAGTTGGCGTTTGCCATTGGCCGCGCGGGTGCAACCGTGCTCGCCCACGAGGTCGAGCGCGATCGGCCCGTGATCGTCGGGCGTGATACGCGGCTTTCCGGAACGATGCTCGAGGCCGCGATCGTCGCCGGCATCACGTCGGTTGGCCGTGACGTGCTGCAGATCGGTATCGTGCCGACCCCGGCGGTTGCGCGGGTGACCGTTGCAGAAGAAGCCGCGGCCGGCGTGATGATCAGCGCATCGCACAATCCGATCGCCGACAACGGTATCAAATTTTTTGGCGCCGATGGTTTCAAGCTTTCCGACGATCTCGAGCACGAGATCGAAGCGTTGATCGAACGCGACGATCTGCCGCGCCCCACCGGCACCGGCGTGGGCATCGCGCGTATCGCCCAAAACTTAGGCAAACACTACTACGACGAACTCTACGGCACCGGCGCCGACCTGACGGGCCTGCGTGTCGTGGTCGACGGCGCATTCGGTGCGGCCTACGCGATCGCGCCCTACGCGCTGCGCAAACTTGGCGCCGACGTGATCGAGATCAATTGCGCGAACGACGGTGCGCGCATCAACGTCGACTGCGGTGCGACCCATCTCGGGCCGCTGCAGGCCGAAGTCGAGCGCGCGCAAGCCGACGGCGATCGCCCGGTAATCGGTGTGGCGTTTGACGGCGACGCGGATCGCGCGCTCTTCGTCGACGAGACCGGCGCGATCATCTCCGGCGACCACGTGATGTTTGCGATCGGCGGCTGGTTGCGCGGACGCGGCGAACTGGCAAGCGATACGATCGTCGGCACGGTCATGAGCAACATCGGTTTCGAGCGCGCGCTTGCGCGCGTAGGCATTGCGCTCGTGCGCACGGCGGTAGGCGATCGTTACGTGCTCGAACGCATGCAGCGCGATGGATTCTCACTCGGCGGTGAACAGTCGGGACACATCATCGATCTGCGCCGCAACACGACCGGTGACGGTCCCATGACCGCGGTGACGCTGCTCGGCATCATGCACGCAACCGGCACGGAACTCCACGAGCTCGTGCGCGAGGTCGTTGTCGCGCCGCAAGTGCTGGTCAACGTGCGTACGCCCCGTAAAGATGTGCTTAATGTCCAAACGGTTCGCGATGCGATTGCGTTGGCGGAATCGGAGCTGGCCGGAACAGGCCGGCTGCTGATACGGCCTTCGGGAACCGAGCCCCTGATCAGGGTTATGGCCGAAGGCGACGACCGCGAGGCAATCGAGCGGATCGCCGGCGACCTGGCCCGGCACATCGAGCAAGCAGCCGCTACTTTGTAAAGCCTGAGAAAAGGGGCGGCAGGAGACGTTCGCCCGGCGGTAAACCAAAAGGCCCAAGCCGACAAACCTAGTGTTTGCGGCACCAACCTACGCCTGCACAAGAACACTGAATCCGGTGGCAGCCGGAGCGGGGGACTTTCCCAGGGGCTAGGGGTGAATGAGCCGGTCGGCTCCAGGGCGATCTTTCCGCCCGAACCCGTCAACTAACCTCGCAAGTGTTGAAAGAGGAGCCGTCTTGCGTCAAGCGTTAGCTGCTGGGGCATTTGCCCTGTTGCTGGCCGGATCGTTCGCCAACGCGAACGCAGCGACTACGAGTCGCGCGAAAATTTCCCCTACGACCACGAACTACGCCATAACCAGTCCGGACGTCGCTCAGTGGACGTCCCACCTTATCGTCGTCACCAAATCCGAGAACGGATCGAACGCGCAATTTCGCTCGTTTGCCGGGGGCGTACTTGCCCGTACCTCGAAGCTCGCTACGCAATTGACGCGTAGCGCGCTGCGTTTCTTGGGCGTCCCGTACGTCTTCGGCGGCACGAGCACGAGTGGTTTCGATTGCTCGGGATACGTGCAACACGTCTTTGCGATGCTGGGCATCCGCCTGCCGCGCACGGCCGACGCGCAGTACGATGCCGGTCATCGCGTCACCGGCGGCATGCGTCCGGGCGACCTCGTGTTTTTCCAAACGTACGCGTATGGCGCCTCACACGTCGGCATCTATCTCGGTCACGACAAGTTCGTGCACGCGAGTTCGAGCCACGGCGTGATGGTCTCCAGCCTGCATGATTCCTATTGGTCCGCGCGCTATATTGGCGCCAAACGCATCCTTAGCGCAAAGGCAGGCCACGCGGGAGATTAACACCCCCGAACGCGCTGCTGCGGAATCGCGCAGCGCATCGCTCGCCTATATCTTCTGGCCGATGGCGCTGCTCGAACGAGTGGCGCCGCGTCCCGAAGCGTCGGGGTGGTTTCGTTTCCATATGCGGCAGGCTCTCGGGTTCGGCATGCTGTCGAGCGCGATCGGGCTTGCCGCCTTCATTTGGCCGCTCGTGCTCAGCGCGATCCTCGCCAACGTGGTCGCGACGCTGTGGATCTATGGCGTCGCCATGATCGTCGACCTTGTGCTCTTGGTGGTATGGATCGTCTTGGCGCTACGCTATAGTCAGCGTGCGGCCCGTGGCGAACTCTTCGACGTGCCCTGGGTCGCGCGCCTGACAGGGACCTCGGTCGAAAAGTAGTATTTTGGGGCGTCGCCCTCGCTCCGCGAGGGACCATTGGGGTGTCGCCAAGCGGTAAGGCAGCGGGCTTTGAATCCGCCATGCGTTGGTTCGAATCCAGCCACCCCAGAAAACCCGCCCCGCAAACGGTCGCGCCAGGGCTTACGGCGGCGCCGGAGGCACCTTTGGGGCGCCCGGCATCATTCCGCCTAGGATAACGGGCCCTGGCGTTCGCGTTCACCGTCACGGGCACTCTTGGGCCAAGCGTGCCGTAATCCCGACACCAAGGGAGCTTTGCTCCGAAAAGCGCAAAGCGCGTGTATGTCGATTGCACGTTCCTTCGCACTAGCGGCGTTGTTCATTGGCGCGTCACTTGCGCCCGCCGTTGCCGCCAATCCGCTGATCCTTCAAAGCCCCACCGTCAGCCGCACGCGGATCGCGTTCGTCTACGGCGGCGATATTTGGACCGTCTCACATGAAGGCGGCGCAGCACACCGCATCGTCACCGGCTTCGGTCTTGCGGGCGCGCCGTATTTCTCACCCGACGGTTCGACGATCGCGTTCAGCGCGAACTACGACGGCAGCACGAGCATCTACACGGTGCCGGCATCCGGCGGCGAACCGACGCGCCTGACCTACCATCCGGGCGCGGATGTGGTGATGGGCTGGACCCCCGACGATAGTAAGATTCTTTTCGCCTCGCATCGCAAGAGCCAGAACGACGCGACGCAGCTCTTCACCATTCCGAAGAGTGGCGGCATTCCGACGATGCTGCCGCTACCCGACGCGAACGCCGCCTCGTATTCCCCCAACGGCGCGCATCTCGCCTACGTGCCCAACAGTCAATGGGAGTGGTACTGGCAAGACTATCGCGGCGGACAGACAACGCCGATTTGGATCGCCAACCTCGCCGATTCGTCGGTGACGTCGATTCCGCGCAACAACTCGAACGATCGCTTCCCGATGTGGATCGGCAACCAGATATACTTCGTCTCCGATCGCAACGCCGGCCACTACGCGCTCTTTAGTTACGATCCGGGCACCCGGGAAGTCAAGCAGCTTGTCGAGAATCCGCGTGGCTTCGATATCGTCTCGGCCTCGGCCAACGACGGCGAAATCGTGTATTCGAAATTCGATTCGATCCATCTCTACAACCCGTCGACGCACAGCGATCGCGAAGTGCCGATCACGATCGCCGACGAGATGCCGGAGCTGCGTCCGACCTGGGTCTCGGTCGCGAATCAAATTGAGAACGCCGACATCTCACCGACCGGCGTGCGCGCGGTGTTCGAAGCGCACGGCGACATCCTCACCGTTCCGGCCGAGAACGGGTCAGTGCGCAATCTTACGCAAACGCCGAACGTCATGGAGCGCGATCCCGCGTGGTCGCCCAACGGCAAGTGGATCGCGTACTTCTCGGATGCAACCGGCGAGTACACGCTGCGCCTGAAGGATCAAAAAGGCTTACAACCCGAGCGGGTCATCAGCCTCAGTGCGAATCCGACGTTTTACTATTCGCCGGTGTGGGCGCCCGACAGCAAGAAGATCGCCTATGCCGACAAGCGCGGCGTGCTCTACTACATCGACATCGCCGCCGAGCATCCGCGGCCGGTGAAGATCGCACAGCAGCCGCACGAATCCTTCGGCGTCAACGCATTCAATGCGGTGTGGTCGCCCGACAGCCGTTACCTCGCGTACAACAAGGAACTGCTGACGTTCTTGCACGCGATCGTCATCTACGACACGCAAGACGGCCAGGCGCACCAGATCACCGACGGCATGAGCGATGCGACGAACCCCGCCTTCGACAAGGGCGGCAAGTATCTGTATTTCCTTTCGAGCACGAACACGGGCTTCAACGCGTACGGACTCGACATGGAAAGCGACGAGCATCCGACTTCGAGCTACGTCTACGCCGCGGTGTTGCATGCCGGCGATGCGTCGCCGATATCGCTCCAGAGCGACGAAGAGCCGGTAAAAGACACCGGTGACGAGCCGGAGGCCAAACCGGCGGCGAGCGCTGCACCCAAACCCGCCGTATCGCCGGCAAAGCCCGAGACAAAGCCGATCGACTTCGATCAGATCGGTCAGCGCATTGTGTCGTTGCCGATTCCGGGCGCGAACTACGGCGGATTGGCATCCGGCGTCGCCGGCACGATCTTCTTGCTGGAAGCGCCGCTCACCAGCGTGCTTCCGCTACCCCCGATGTACACGGTGTTGCGCTACGACAACACGTCGCGCAAGGTCATGCCCTATGCGGAAGGCGTGAGCGGCTTCGACGTCTCGTTCGACGGGAAGAAGGCGCTGCTCGCGCGCGGCTTCGGCGCTACGTCCTGGGCGATCATCCCCACGCAGCTACCGGTCCCACCACCGCCCGGTCTAGGCACACTGCCGACAAGCACGCTCGAAGTCTATGCGGTGCCGCGCCAAGAGTGGGCGCAGATGTTCGACGAGACGTGGCGCATCGAGCGCGACTGGTTCTACGACCCGCACTATCACGGACTCGACATCGCCGCCGCGCAGAAGCGCTTCGCCGCGTTCTTGCCCGGACTCGCGTCGCGTTCGGACTTCACCTATCTCACCCAGGAGATGATCGGCTATCTCGAGGTGGGCCACCTGTGGGTCTACCCGGGCACCGCGCCGCCGAAAGCAGACCGCGTCAACGTCGGCTTGCTCGGCGCGGATTACATGGTCGATCACGATCGCTTCCGTTTCGCCAAGATCTACAACGGCGAGAATTGGAATCCGTCGTTGCATGCACCACTCACGCAGCCCGGTGTCGACGTGAAGGTCGGCGACTATCTGCTGGCGGTCAACGGCAAAGGCGTCCACGCCGATCGTGAAGTCTCCGCGTACTTTCAAGAGACCGCCGGTAAACAAACGACGATTCTCGTCGGCCCGAACGCGGACGGCAGCGGTGCGCGCGAAGTGACCGTTGTGCCGCTTCCGAGTGAAGCGGCGCTGCGCAACCTCGCGTGGATCGAACACAACCGCGAGGAAGTCGATCGCTTGAGCGGCGGGAAGCTCGGCTACGTCTACATGCCGGATACGGCCTACGGCGGCTTCACCAACTTCAACCGCTACTTCTTCGCGCAAGTGAACAAAGAAGGCGTAATCCTCGACGAGCGCTACAATCACGGCGGCCAGATCGCCGACTACGTGATCGACGTGCTCAGCCGCAAGGCGCGCGCTATCATCGTCGGACGCGACGGCGTACCGTATCTCGATCCACCGCTTGCGATCTTCGGCCCGAAAGTTATGATCATCAATCAGTACGCCGGTTCGGGCGGCGACGCGATGCCGTGGATCTTCCGCAAGGCCGGGCTTGGTCCGCTCGTCGGCGTGCGCACCTGGGGCGGCCTCGTCGGCATCGGCGGTTATCCGACCTTGATGGACGGCGGACGCGTGATGGCGCCGCGTGTCGCGATCGGCGGCTTGCACGGCGAGTGGGAAGTTGAAGGGCACGGCATCGCGCCGGATATCGAAGTGCAACAGGATCCCAAGCTCGTGCGCGAAGGTCACGATCCGCAGCTCGAAGCCGCGGTCGCGGAAGCGCTCAAAGAGCTACGCGAACATCCGCTGCCGCGCTATGCGCCGCCGCCGTATCCGGACCATCATCCGGTCTTGCCGCCGACCGTCCAGAAGTCGTAGGTAAGGTCGGGATCTTCGAAATACGCGTCGGGAATCCAGAAGAACCCGTCGCGCGCATAGTCGCGCCCAAGTGAATTGCGCGCGAGGAAGCTGTTCTTCGCGCGATCGTAGCCGACCGCGATCAACGCGTGGCCGCCGAAGGGCGTGTCGGATTTACGCGGCAAGCGCAGCTTGCCGCTCTTTGCGGCCTCGGTGAACGGCTGGCCATAGGCTTGGATCCCGAAGATGAACGCCCGGCCTTGCGCGAGCGCGGCGCGCAGATCCTCGACGTGTTGCGGAATACGATGGTATTGGATCGTCCGCAGTTGCGCGTCGCGGTAGCAGGCGCGCGTCGGACGCTTGGTGATGTCGCGTTTGAGAAACGGCCACTGCCGCTCCGCACATGCGCCGTCGCGCGCAAAGGCTTTGATCGCGTTGCGAATCGTCGTGCCCGAATCGGATGCCTGCGCGTTGGTAAGCGCTCGCGCGTTGTAGTAGATGAAGAGCCGCGAAGGTGGCGCGAACTGCTCGTCACGCTGGTTCGCATCGAGCGTGAGGGCAGCGGCAACCGCGTTCGCGCTGCAGCTCTGCGTACGGTACTGATTGTAGGCGGCACCGCAGAAGCGGGAGAGGTCGACCTTGGCCGGGAGGCGCTTGATCGACGGTACGAAGCGCCGGTCGCGCTTATCGTGGACGTCACGGTAACCGCCGGGATGAAAATTCAGCGTCGCCATGAACGCCCATTCGAGATGAGTGGGCAGCAAGCCGCCACGCTTCACGTCACCAACGGCGACGCGGTGGTGTACCTCTTTAAGAAGGCCGGTGTCGTCGGCACACACGTGCCCTGGCGCGACGTGCTGCACGAAGGTCCCGTCCCGGCCGGCGCGACGCTCGAGGAGCTCAGTCACGTGCGCGGTGAGTACTTGGCGTCGCGCGGCTTCGGCAATCCGATCAAACTGCTGCACGATCTCGCTGCGCGCGACGCCACTCTGCGACGAGCCCCGGAATTCTCCGAGGTCGTACTCTGGTTCGAACACGATCTCTACGATCAATTGCAACTGCTGCAAATTCTTGTCGAGCTCCATGCGATGCGGCTCGAGCCGGGCAAGGTAAGCCTGATACAAAGCGACGCCTATCTCGGCAGCATGACCGCCGACGAACTGCTCGCGCTCTATCCGCGGCGCAAGACCGTCACCAGCGCAACGTTCGAAGCCGCGCGCAGCGCGTGGGATGCCTTGCGAGCCGACGAACCCGAAGCGCTGCTGCTGCACGCGCAGCGTGACGCGCAAGGGCTGCCCTTCTTGCGCGCGGCGTTGCGACGGCTGTGTCAGGAGTTTCCGTGGAACGACGACGGCCTTTCGCGTTCGCAACGGCATGCGCTCCAAGCGATTGCAGCCGGGCCGGCGCGGCCGGAGGAAGTATTTCGTCGCGCGCAAGCGCACGAAGAGGCGCCGTTTCTCGGCGATCTCGCCTTTGCCGCCATCGTGCGCGATATGCAGCTCGAGCCTGCACCATTGATAGAAGGAGAAGACGGTGCGCTTGAAGCGACGGCACATGGCCGTTCGGCTCTCGCGGGCGGTGAAGATTGGTTACAAGTGCATCCGGTCGACCGCTGGATCGGCGGCGTACACTTGACCGCGGAACGCTGCTATCGCTGGGACGACGATGCGTCCCGCTTCCTCTCGTGACGCTGCGCGCATTGATCGAGGAATTGGTCGGCGCGTGGCAGTCGGGCGACGCGCATCGCGCGGCGGCCTTTTTTGCCCCGGAGGGTATCTATCACGAATCGGGTCGCGAACCGCTCGTCGGGCGGGAGGCGATCTTCGCGCATTTCGTGCGCTTCTTTCGCGACGGTCCCGCCTGGCGCTTTAACATCGACGACGTCATCGTCGACGGCGAGCACGCCGCGGTAAGCTATCGGTTTGAGATCAATATCGACGGCGCGTGGCGCCGCAACGACGGCTGCGCGATCGTGCATCGCGCGGACGGCTTAGTCGTGCTCTGGCGCGAGTTTCAAGGCTGAGCGTAGGCGTCGTCGAGCAACTCGACGATGTGTTTGACGTCCGCACGAATGCCGGCGTTGCGCAGTCCGGTAGCGACCTGCATCGCGCAACCCGGGTTGGCGGTCGCTACGATCGTCGCGCCCGTCGCTTCGATGTTGCCGACTTTGCGCGCTTGCAGCCGCGCGGCCATATCCGGCTCGGTGAGGTTGTAAATCCCGGCGCTGCCGCAGCACACCGCGCTCTCGTGCATCTCGACCAATTCGAGGCCGGGGATTTTGCCCAAGAGCCGCCGGGGCGCCGCGCTGACGCGCTGGGCGTGCACGAGATGACAGGGCTCTTGATAGGTCACGCGCGCGTCGATGCGTCCGCTGGCCGGCGGCAACTCCATCGCGTCGAGGACTTCGGTGACGTCGCGTACGCGCGAAGAGAACGCTTCGGCGCGCGCGCGCCACGCCGCATCGTCGGCCAGCAGACGTCCGTACTCCTTGAGCGCGCTACCACATCCGGCGGCGTTCACGACATACACATCCGCGCCGCTGCGTTCGAACGCGGCGATGTTCACGCGCGCCAACTCGCGAGCGAAGTCGTCGTTACCTGCGTGCACGGCGATCGCACCGCAGCAGCCTTGGTCGCTCGGCACAACGACGCTCAAGTGCGCGCGGTTGAGCATCCGGATCGTGGCTTCGTGCACGTTTGCAAACGCGACGTGCATGATGCAGCCGCCGTGCAAGAATGCCGTCCCGGCGGCGTGCGAGATCGTGAACTGCTGGTTATCGGGAACGAAGAAGCGATCGGGAATCTGCGGGGCGAGCCGCACCAAATCGCGCATGCCGAAAACCGATGCGAGCGCAGTGAGGCCGCTGCGCTGCGCGAAGCGGAGCAGCGAAGCAGCGCTGCGCAAGCGCGCGGGCTTGGCAAAGAGCCAATCGAGAAGAAGATGTCGCGTCCAGCGTGCGCGCGGCGCGCGCGCCGGTGCGCTCGCGGCTTCGATGCGCGCGCGCATCTCTTCGAGCATCGGACCGTATGGCACGGCGGACGGGCAGACGGCCTGGCAGGCACGACAATCCAAGCACTCCGACATCTGCTCGACAAAACCGGGGCTGAGCAGGTCAAGCTCGCCCTCATCGACCGCCTTCATCAGACTAATGCGGCCGCGAGGTCCGGACGTTTCGGTCAACGTTTCCAAGTACGTCGGGCACGCCGGCAGACACAGGCCGCACCGGACGCACGCTTCGTAACCGGTCATCCCTCGGTCTTGACTGACGCTTTGCGCGCTACACCGTCTTCAATGGCTGCCGCGGCGACGGCCTTGGCAACAGCGTCGCGCACGCGCGGATCGAAGATGCTCGGAATGATGTACTCCGGGCTGCGTTCGTCGTCGCCGACGATTCCCGCGATGGCAAAAGCGGCAGCGCGCTTCATGCGCTCGGTTATGCGGCTCGCGCGCACGTCGAGCGCACCGCGGAACATGCCGGGAAACGCGAGCAAATTGTTGACCTGGTTTGGAAAATCCGAACGTCCGGTGGCGACGACCGCAGCAAAGGGCGCGACGACGTCCGGCATGATTTCGGGAATGGGGTTCGCCATCGCAAAGATGATCGGGTCGCGCGCCATGCGCGCAACATCTTGCGGTTGGAGAATGCCCGGAGCCGAGACGCCGATGAAGACGTCGGCGCCGGGAAGCACATCGCTAAGCGAGCCCCGTCGGTTTTCGCGATTGCACCGTTCCACGAGCCAGCGCTTGTAGGGACTGTCGTAGCGGCCCTCGCGCGTTAGCGCACCGCTGCGATCGACCGGGATCACGTCGCGAACGCCGGCGTCGAGAAGCATCTTGATCGTTGCCGTGCCGGCGGCGCCGCTGCCGGAGATCACGATTTGCAAGTCCGCCAGCTCTTTGCCCACGACCTTGGCCGCGTTGATGAGGGCTGCAACAATGACCACGGCGGTGCCGTGCTGGTCGTCGTGCATGACCGGGATGTCGAGCGCTTCGATCAGGCGCTCTTCGATCTCGAAGCAGCGCGGCGCGCTAATATCTTCGAGATTGATTCCGCCGAAGGCCGGGGCGATGCGCACGACGGTTTCAACGATCTCACCGACGTCTTTGGTATCGAGACAAATCGGAAAGGCGTCGATGTCTCCGAACTGGCGAAAGAGCATCGCCTTGCCTTCCATCACCGGAAGTGCACCGAGCGGACCGATGTCCCCAAGACCCAAGACGGCGGTACCGTCGGTTACCACCGCGACGGTATTGCGTTTGATGGTCAACTGAAACGCCTTGCGCGGATCGGCGGCGATCGCCATGGAAACGCGAGCGACTCCCGGCGTGTACACCGTCGAGAGGTCCTGCCGGTTTTTCACGGCGATCTTGGGTGCGATGCGAATCTTGCCGCCCAGATGCGCGAGGAAGGTCTCATCCGAAGCGCTGATAATTCGCGCTCCCTCGATCGCTTCTATGGCTGCGCGAACGTCGTCGGCGACGGCGTCGGACGGAACGCTGATGGTGACGTCGCGCACGACGCGTTCTTTGGTGGCCGCATGCATGTCGAGCGCGCCGATCGTTCCGCCCGCGTCGTGAATCGCTGCCGTGAGGACGCCGAAGACGCCGGGGTTATTGGGCGTTTCGATGCGCATGACGAGCGAGAAACTGATCGGCGAATACGGCACGATGTGACTCCCTATACGGCTTCGATGCGGCGGTAGCGTGGCTCCCACATCGCATTGCGAACGGCGGCATCGACGTCCGGCGGCACGACGCGCGCGAGTCCCTCGCGCACCGCCGCCGACGCAACCGCGACGGCAACGCGCATCGAAACATCGTGGATGCGCTCCATCGGCGGAAGAATCGGCGCGCCCAGCTGCGCGGCGTCAACCATGTCGGCGATCGTGCCGGCGGCGGCGGCGAACATGCCGTCGCTGATCAGTCGCGCGCGCGTTACGATCGTCCCTAGGCCGAGACCCGGGAAGACCATGGCATTGTTCGCTTGCGCAATGAAGTAGGTCGTTCCGCCGTATACCACGGGCGCAAATGGGCTTCCCGTAGCTACCAGCGCTTTTCCGTCGCTCCACGCGATCAGATCGGCAGGCTCGGCCTCGGCCAGCGCGGTTGGATTGGAGAGCGGAAGAATAATCGGGCGCGGCGTTCCACGTGCCATTTGACGAACGATTGCTTCATCAAACGCGCCGGTGACGCCTGAGGTGCCGATTAGCACCGTTGGATCGACGCGGCGCACAACTTCGTCCAACGCGATACCGCGTTCGGGATCCCGATGCCACGTTGCTACTTCATTCGCTGGCCGCGCATACGGCTTCTGGAAATCGCACAGGTCGGGCGCATCCTGGAGCAACAGACCGTTCCGATCGACGCACCAGAAGCAGCGCGCGGCATCTTCGGCCGAGAGTCCCTCGCTCATCATCGCCTCGGCGATGAGGTCGGCGACGCCGATGCCCGCTGTGCCCGCTCCGAAGATTACGAACTTCTGGTCGCGTAACCGTCCGCGTGCAACCTTGAGCGCGCCAACGACTGCGGCGAGCACGATCGCCGCCGTGCCCTGAATGTCGTCGTCGAAGGTGCAGACCGACGAACGGTAGGTGTTGAGCACGTAGCGGGCATTGCTTGCCGCGAGGTCTTCCCAATGCAGCAAGGCGTTGGGATACACGCGCAAGGCGGTCGAGACGTATGCGTCGATGAACGCGCGATACCGATCGCCGCGAACGCGCGGGTGGCGATAGCCGAGATAGAGCGGATCATCGAGCAGCGATTGCCGGTCGGTGCCGACGTCGAGCATCACCGCCAGCGTTCGCGACGGATCGATGCCGGCGGCCGCGGTATACACCGAGAGTTTGCCGATGCAGATGTCGATACCGCCGACACCCCAATCGCCGATGCCGAGAATCGCCTCCGCATCCGTCGCAACAATGAGATCGACGTCGTCCGATCCGTCGCCGGCTTCGTTGTTGCGCAGCGCGCTCTCGATCTCTTCCGGCCGATCGATCGAAAGAAAGATGCCGCGCGGCCTGCGGAACTGGTGGCTGTATTGCTGAATCGCCAGGCCGATAGTCGGGGTGTAAATGATGGGCAGCATCTCGACGACGTGCGACGTCAACAAGTGGAAGAAGAGCGTCTCGTTGCGGTCGCGCATCGCGGTCAGAAAGGTGTTCCTTGCCAGGTCATCGGCCTGTTTCAGGAATAGTTCGTACGCGCGCTCGGCCTGCTGCTCCAAGGTGAGCACGGCAGGCGGCAGCAGTCCCACAAGACTGAGCGTCTCGCGCTCCCGCTCGGTAAAAGCGGTACCCTTGTTGATTTGCGGCGTACGTAAGACGTCGAAGCCGCGGGCTGAGATCTGGAACGACCCGTCGTCGGCGACGCGGTAGAATCTCGAGCGCCTCATGTTCGTGTGGTGGGACACTGCACCGGGAGCGGGTTCGCCGGGCGCTCCGACCTTTCCGGTAGACTAGAAGGCAGGCATGGGCGTACGTTCTCCTGCGCGAATCACCCGCTATCAATCGGAGGCCTTCTTTGCCCGACACCGCCACGAAATACTTTCTCTCGACGGAAGAGAAACTGAAACACTTCGTCATCGAAGTGCTCGAGCAGTCGGGCGTATCGCGCGCGCACGCGGAAGTCGCCGCTGATGTCCTGGTCGAGGCCGACTTACGCGGCATCGAATCGCATGGCGTCGCGCGTTTGGACTCGTATTACGTCAGCCGCATTCGCAGCGGCCACTTGAACCCGCAGCCGAACTATCGCGTCGTTCGCGAGACCAAGACATCGATCGTGTATGACGCCGACAATGGCCTCGGCCATCCCGTTTCGAAGATGGCGATGGAAGCGGTCATCGCCAAGGCGACCGAATACGGCTCCGCCTTTGGTGCCGTGCGCAACTCCAACCACTACGGCATTGCCGGGTATTACGCGATGATGGCGCTCCCGCACGATATGATCGGCATGTCATCGACAAACTCGGTGAAGTACGGCGCTGCGACGTTTGGGCGTGAGGTCACGCTCGGAACCAACCCGTTTGCTTTTGCAGTACCTGCCGGCAATGAGCCCTCGTTCGTGCTTGACTTCGCGACGACGACGGTTCCCAAGGGCAAGATCGAAGTGTATAAGCGTAAGCGCAAAGAGTTGGAGCCGGGTTGGGCGATCGACTCGCACGGCAACATGACGGAGGATCCGGACGAAGCGTTACACGGCGCGTTGTTGCCACTGGGCGGCTTCGGCATGGAGGGCGGCGGGCATAAGGGCTACGGTTTAGGCCTGCTAGCCGACATTTTGTGCGGCGTGCTGTCAGGCGGCGCTTTCGGCCCGACGCTGCCGTTTGCCGACGAAACAAAAGAAGGCGCGATCTCACACTGGTTCGGCGCGTTCCGGATCGACGGATTTCGCGACGTGGCGGCATTCAAAGAAGACATGGACACCGAGTTGCGCTACTACAAGGACAGCGCCGTTGCGCGCGGCGCGCAACGGATCATGGTCGCCGGAGAACCCGAGATTCTCAAGGCGATATATAACCGGCAATACGGTATTCCGGTGCACGGGCGCATCTGGGACGGGCTCACCCGCCTTGCGGACGAGCTCAATATCGACTTCAAGCTCGCGAAATAGGCTCTACGAGACGGCTTTGGCCGCCGCCTGATCGTTAGGAATCAGTCCCAACTCGATACACGCGTCGCGCTCCTTACGCAACTCGTCTTGCGTCTTCGCAAGCAACTTCGTCCCCAATTCGTCGAACTCGAAACCTTTGACGATCCGCGAGACGCCGTGTTCGGTGCGCGAAGGGTACGAAAAGATGAGGCCCTGATCGATTCCGTACTCTCCGTTGGAGTATCGCGCGACCGAGTAGAGCTCGCCCGCAGGCGTGTCATGCGTGAGCCGGTAGACACCCGTCACGGTCGCATGCGCGGCCGATGCCGCCGAGGACGCCAAACGCGCCTGAATGACTTGCATCCCGCGGTTCTGTACGGTCGAGATAAACTTGTGCTCGAGCCATTCCGGGTCGTCGATGACCTCTGGAACGGGGCGGCCGCCGATTTTCGCGTGTGCGAAATCGGGGAACTGCGTGGCGGAGTGATTTCCCCAGATGATCATCTGCGAGATCTCGGAAACGTCGACGCCGGCTTTTTTCGCGAGCTGCGCGCGCGCGCGCAACTCGTCGAGCGTCGTCATTGCAAAGAAGCGGTCTTTGGGCACGCTGGGCGCGTTGTTCATTGCGATCAGCGCGTTCGTGTTGCAGGGATTGCCCACGACGAAAATGCGCACGTCGTCCGCAGCGTTGTTTTCGATCGCACGACCCTGCTCGGTAAAGATTTTGCCGTTGACCCGCAGCAGCTCAGAACGCTGCATGTCGCCTTTACGAGGCACGGCGCCGACGAGAATCGCCCAATCGACGTCGCGCATCATCGCATCGGCATTCGAGCCGTACTGCACGTTCTTGAGGAGGGGGAAAGCGCAGTCCTCGAGCTCCATCAGCGTCCCGCGCAACGTGCCCAGTGCCTGTTCGATCTCGAGCAGGTGCAATTCGAGCTCGGTTTGGGGACCGAACATTTCGCCGTTGGCGATGCGGAAGATCAGCTGATACCCGATTTGACCCGCTGCACCGGTGACCGCCACCTTAAGACGTTTCTTCACAATACCTCCGCAAGACCGTTGTAAGCTTTGCCCCGCTTCTTTGCGCTGCCAGGAATTCCGTTCGACCTTGCCCGATAAGGCATCCATGGGTCCCCACGGCCAGCCTGACCTCGAGCTCGTCCACGTCAGCGTCGCTTCCGCTGCCGGTGCTTACACGGTAGGCAATTCCTCGTTTTTCCGCTACATCATCCGCTTGGCGGAGATGGAGCTGCCGCTTTCGGGGGCCGATCAGGAAGCAGTCGACGTCTTGGCGGCAATCCCCCATGCATTTGACGCCGACGACGAGGTACCGGCGCTTTCGGGCGCTGGTTGGCGTATCGTGCCGGCGCAGGGCGAACTGGACTGGCCGGTGCTCGAAGCAACGCCGCAGCGGCTGCGCACCGCGCTCGAACGCGCGCGCGCACTGCTATGGACGAACGCCTCACGCTTTCGGGTGAGCGCGCGTGAGATCTCCGGCATCGAAGAAGAACTCGATGCGGTCTACGCGGTGCTGATGCGCGCGGAAGCGGCCGGCTTCGCGGTAAACGTCTCATACGTCTTGTAGTTCCGCTCGTTGGTGCGGGCGGCGAACCGATCTCGTTCGTACGCACGCTCTTTTCGCATGGGCTGCCGTTTCTGCCGCCCGGACAGATCGACGAAGAACACCACATCTACGACTTGCACGTGCGCATCGGCGAAGCCGTCCGGCGCATTCGCTATACGTCGCAAGACAGTAACCTAGACGTCGAGCTCGACGAACGCGCGAGCAAAACGGATCAACACGAAGCGGAGCGGATCACGCGCCGCGTCTTCCGGCTCGACCAGAACCTCGCGCCGTTCTACGCGATGATCGAGAACGATCCGCAACTTTCGTGGGCAATCGGCGCGGGACGGTTGATCGCCAGTCCGACGGTTTTCGAGGACGTGATCAAGACGATCTGCACGACGAACACGACGTGGGCCGGGACGCGACGGATGATCGGCGCGCTCGTCGAACGCGGCGGCGGCGCGTTTCCCGACGCAACGTTGCTCGCGAAGACGCCGGAGCGCTGGTTCGCGAATGTTGCGCGGATGGGCTACCGCGGACCGTACGTGCGCACGATCGCGCGCGACGTCCACGCCGGCAAGCTCGACCTCGAGGCGCTGCTGCCCAGCAACGAGGTCGAAGAAGAAGCCAAGGAAGGGTCGGTCGAGGAGGCGCTGCGTGAGCTGCCCGGCGTTGGCCCGTACGCAGCAGCGCACATCATGCAGCTCCTGGGCTTTCATCACCAACTGGTGCTCGACTCGGCAACGCGGCCCAAGTACCTCGAAATCAGCGGCAAAAAGCGCGCCTCGGATAAGACGATCGTGCGCGCGTTCAAACGCTACGGACCCTACGCCGGCCTCGCGTTCTGGCTCTTCGTCACCCGCGATTGGATAGAAGACGTCCCCTTCGAACGCTGACCGATCGCCTCTAAAGGAGGGTTATCCACGCCGACCTAATATCCACAAACACTGATTTGGTGATGTGAGTTGGTTGTGGATGAACGTCTGCTAAGGGACCGAATATCTGCTTAGGATGGCGCATTCGAACGGTGGCCATGTTCGGCATTTCCGACGGCCCTGGTACTGGCTTGTCGTGGTAGCGCTTGTGGCCATCACCGGAACAATACTGGTTGTTGTGAACGCGCGGGCACGTTTCGCGCAGGACGTGCGCGCGTTCACGGCGTCCCGCGATTTACGCGCGCAGCGTATCGAGCAGCGCATCGATTCGTATTTCGGCGAGGCGATCGAATTGGCAAACGCGGGTGCGCACGACCTGGAGCCGGCCCGCGATAATCTAGCGCTCGTCGAAACGCTGACGGTGGGGCTGCTGCGGTCGCGCGAAGATAGCGACGTCTATGGGGTGGGCGTGTTTTACGCCCCATACGCCTTTGACGGCAAGGATCGGCTCATCAGCGTCTACGACCATGTCGGTGCTGCGCGGCCAGGCCCATACGATCACGTGCTGACGGGCGGTATCGATCAGGTGGTCACGGTGCTCAACACCGCGCCGCAAGGCGAAGACTACACCCAGTTTCATTGGTATCATTACGCCGTCGCAAATGGGCGGGATCGCGCCGCTGTTTCGGGGCCATACACCGAAGATGGTCGCAGCTTCATCAGCACGCTGCGCACGTTCTACGCGAACGGCCGGCTCGAGGGCGTGGTTGCGGTCGATACGCTGACCGTAGACTTCAAAGCGGTGATGGCCTCCGGCGTTGCGCCGGGCGACGTCGCGTGGATCGAAGACCACAGCAGCGGCCGCCGCTTGGTGGCAACGGCGCCGATCCCGACCGGAGTGCGTTTCGATCGCCGACTTCCGATGCGCTATACGCGCGCGTTTCTTCACCTCTCAACCGATGCCACGCCTCTCCGTGTCGCGGCGCGCGACGAACTTTCGTCGAGCATCGGACTAATCGCCGCTATTTGGCTCGTTGCGGGCCTCATCACGATTGGGATGCTGCAGCGCTGGAACGCTCAGGAGCGCGAAGCGACGCTTGAGAGCGAGCAGCAGCGGCTTGAGGACGAGATCGCGTTCTCAAAGATCGTCGAAGTCCAACTGCGCAAAGCCGCATTCACGGACTCATTGACCGGGTTGCCGAATCGTGCCGCGTTCCTGGAATTCGTGCAGTCGATCATCAGTAGCGATGGCCGGGATCGCTACGCGGTCTTCTTCATCGATCTGGATCGCTTCAACATCATCAATGAGACGCTGGGCCATATGGCGGGCGACGATCTGCTGCGCGCCGTCGGCAAGCGTTTCGAAAGCGTCGTAGAGAGCACCGATCTCGTCGCGCGTTTGGGCGGCGACGAGTTCGTGATCGTCGCCTCGATTGAGTCGCGATCTTTTGCCGAAGCGGCTTCGCTGCTCCTCGCGCACTTGAGCGAACCGATCTTGGTATCCGGTCGCACAATCTATCCCGAAGGGTCGATGGGCGTTGTTGCCGTCGAAGAGAGCTATGCCACACCCGAGGATCTGTTGCGCGATGCGGATATCGCGATGTACGCGGCTAAGAATCGGGGGCGCGCGCAATTTGCGATCTTCGATGCTGCGATGCGCCGGCGCGTGGCTGAGGAATCGCAGCTCGAGGACGATCTTCGCCGCGCGATCGAGCATGGTGAATTGCTCCCGTACTATCAACCGATCGTGAGTATGGCCACACGGCGAATCGTCGCTTTCGAAGCGCTCGTGCGGTGGCATCGCCAGGACGGCACGATCGTCACGGCTGCCGAATTCATGCACTTCGCCGAAGCACATGGGTTCGTCGAGGCAATCGATGGCTTGGTGTTTCGGTCGGTCTGTGCGCACGCGAAGGCGATCTTCTCCTTCTTCCCAACAGCCGTGATCTCGGTCAATGTGTCGGCTGCCGAGCTCACGAGCCAGAATCTTGCGCAGATGATGGAGCCCTTGTTGCAGCAACACGGTTTGCATCCCGAGCGGATCAAGCTCGAGATTACTGAGACGGCAATGATGACCAGTTCCGAGACTGCGCTGCGCGCGATCGAACGGCTACGAGAACTCGGCCTGGAGTTTGTGCTCGACGATTTCGGAACGGGATATTCCTCGCTTGCATACTTGCAGCGCTTGCCGATCGCCGGCATCAAGATCGACCGCTCGTTCGTGCAGTCGCTGACCACCGACCCGAAAGCGGTTGAGATCGTGCGCAGCATTCTGGCCCTCGCGCGTTCGTTTGGTCTCTCCACCACAGCCGAGGGTGTCGAGACCCGCGAGCAATGCGAAATACTGGCCGGTCTCGGCGTCGACCTCGCGCAGGGCTTCTTCTTCTCCCCCGCCGTCGAGCTCAAGGCGCTTACGCGACTTGATACAATAGCGTTGTGAGCTCCTACATCCCGGCCGACCCGTCGATCGCCGAATTCGCCGCCTACCTGCGCCTGGAGCGCGGCCAGTCGCCGCGGACCTCGGAAGAGTATGCACGCGATGTTGAGCTTTTCGGCGGATTTCTCGAACCGCGGCACGACAAAACGTCGCCCTTCTCCAGGATCTCGGCAACCACGACCTCCGATGTGCGCCGGTTCGTTATGGAGTTGATGGGGCCGCGTAAGTATTCGCCGAGTTCGGTGCGGCGTAAAATCGCCGCGCTGCGCTCGTACTTTGCCCTGCAAAAACGTGAAGGACGGCGCATCGACAACCCGGCACAAGACGTGCCGCCGCCAAAGGCGCCCAAACGTCTGCCGCTCGTGATGACCGAACGCGAAGTCGGTAAATTGCTGCGCACGCGCGTTGCCGGCAAATCCGATTTCATGCGCTTGCGCGACACGGCCATGATGGAGCTGCTCTATGCCAGCGGCATCCGCCGCGCAGAGCTCGTCGGACTGAACATCAGCGACGTCGACTTGGAGCGGCGCTTAATGCGTGTCATCGGCAAAGGAAACAAACAGCGCACGGTCTTCATCAATCAAGCCTCGGCCGATGCGATTCGCAACTACCTCGCGGTGCGGCCACGCACACCCGATGAAGCACTCTTCGTCTCCAAGCGCAAGACGCGAATGTCGCACCGGCAGGCGTGGGTGATCTTCCGGCAATTCGCAGAGCTCTCAGGGCTGACCAAACACGTCACGCCGCACGTGATGCGTCATTCGTTTGCAACACATCTGCTCGAGAACGGTGCCGACCTGATGACGATCAAGGAGTTGCTCGGTCACGAGAGCCTTTCAACCACGCAGATTTATACAAATGTCTCACTCGAGCACATGCGTCGTAGTTACGAGGAGGCGCACCCGCGCGACCGCAGCGAAGAACGGTGAGTGAAACGTATCGCTCTGCTCTTCGTTCTGGCTTTTGTCGCATGCTCGTCCTCGCTGCAACCCTACTCGACCACCACAGGCTCGCTCAAGCCCGGCGCAGTGATGACCGTCAACATCGAAAGCGGCGTGATCAACGCCTTTAAGCCGATGCAGGGCGATCCCACCGATCGCTTCACGATTTCCGCGACCGGGCCGGGCGATGCTGCGCAACCACCGCCACCGCGGATACGGCCTAACGGCAACGGCATCATCGTCGACGCAACCGGAACGCTGGCCTACCTGCTGGTGCGCGTGCCGCAAGGCGTCAATCTGGTCGTCCATTCAAAAAACGGCAACGTGAACGTGACCGACATCGGCGGGAACGTCGATGTCACGGCAACGCGCGGCAACGTGAAGATCATGGTTAGCGGCAGCGCGCAAGCGAGCACCGGGAACGGCAACGTCGATCTGACGATGGGCACGACGTCATGGTCGGGAACCTTGCGTGACAGCGCGCAGAACGGCGATGTTACCGTCTACGTGCCGGAGACGGCGGCATTTGCGGTGCGCATGCACACCGATGACGGGACGCTTTTCACCGATTTCGGCTTAACCGGAACGTCGCAAGGATCGAACGAGACGATCGACGCGCGGGTCAACGGCGGCGGCGCGTTTGGCTTAGACATCGAGAGCCGGCGCGGTACCGTGCGATTGCTGCGCCTTACGCCTCAGGCCTGATCGGGCGTCAACACCGCCCCCGGATTCATGCGCCCCTGCGGATCGACGGCGGTTTTGATTGCGCGCATCAGCGCGAGCTCGACTGAGCTACGGTGCGCGGAAAGCTCGTCGCGGCGATAACGCCCGATCCCGTGCTCGGCGGTGATGCTGCCGCGCAATTCTCGCACGATCGCGTGCACCGTGCGGTTGACTTCCTCCGCGCTCGCGTCCCCACCGAGCAACACATTGAAGTGGATGTTACCGTCGCCGGCATGGCCGAAGGCGAGCACGCGCGTGCCCGGATGCTCGTGTTCCACGGCCTGCGTTGCACGCTCGAGAAACGCCGGAATCGCCGAGATCGCGACCGACACGTCGTGCTTCGCGCTGCGCCCGGCGCGCCGCTCGTTCTCGGTTATCGTCTCGCGCCACGACCACAATGCGGCGGCCTGCGCGCTGCTCTCGGCGATCACCCCGTCGGCTACATGTTCCCGCTCGCTTGCGAGGCGCAGAGCTGCTTCGACGCCGTCGCGCAAGCCCGGTAGGCTCGACGCTGCCTCGATCAGCAGATACCACGGATGCTCTGCGAGCGGGCGTACGAGCTGCGGTTCGTAGTCGAGCCGCAACGCAACCGCGCGTTCGCCAAAGAGTTCGCATCCGGTCAGTGCTTCGCCGAGTGCTTCTTGCACGTCGCCAAACGCCGCGATCGCATCTTGCACCGTTGCAACGCCGAGCAGCGCCGTCGCACGGTGTGCGGGACGTGCAAAGAGGCGCAGCACGGCGCCGGTGATCACGCCGAGCGTCCCTTCGCTGCCGATAAATAGCTGCTTCCAATCGTAGCCGGCGTTGTCTTTGCGCAGCGCGCGCATGCCGTCGGCGATCGAACCATCGGCGAGGACGACCTCCAGACCGAGGACGAGCGCGCGCATCGAACCGTAGCGCAATACGGCTGTGCCACCTGCATTCGTCGCGATCAGTCCGCCGATCTGTGCGCTGCCTTCGGCAGCGAGGGAGAGTGGAAAGAACCTTCCAGCGTCGTGCGCCGCGCTTTGCACGTCGGCGAGCACGCAACCGGCGTCGACGTTCATCGTAAAACCGGCCGCGTCGAGTGCGCGTATGCGACGCATCCGCGTCAGGCTGAGCACGATCGCGCGCTCGAGATCGAGCGGGGTTGCCCCCGCCGCGAGGCCGGTGTTGCCGCCTTGCGGCACGATCGCAACGCCTGCGTCAGCGCAGGCGCGCACGCACGCCGCAACCGTGGCAGTGTCACCGGGACGCGCGACGGCAAGCGCGGCGCCGGTAAAGACGCCGCGCCAATCGGTGACGTAGGGTGCGATATCGCGTGCATCGGTGAGCAGACCGCCCGGTCCGCAGATCGCGGCGAGCCGCTCGAGGAGCGCCTGGTTCACGCCAGTTGCGCGCGCTGCGCTTCCTTGGCCTTTACCAGCCGCACCATCGCGTCGTTGTACGGTGTCGGGATACCGGTGCGCCGGCCGAATGCCACGACCGCACCGTGGATGTGGTCGCTTTCGCTTGGGTGCCCGGATTCCAAATCGAAGGCCATCGAGCTCTTTGAATCGGCACCGATCTCGATGACCTGCGTGACATACTGCCACGGGCTCACAAACGGAAGATTGATTTTTAACCCGGCCGCGACGGCAGCGGCCTCTTCTGCTAAAGACTCGGCGAGATGTGCTGCATTCGCGTTCTTGATGATCTCGCCGGTTTCACAGTCGAGCAACGCCGAGATCGCGTTGATCGCTGCATTCGCGACGAGCTTGCCCCACAAGTGCGGGCGAATGTCGTAGACGACCGAAGCGCGCAACCCCGAGTGCGTCACTACATCAGCAATCGTGCGCGATGTTGCCGGCGCAGCCGACGCCGATCCGATGAGCGTCGTGCCGCTGATCGAACTGCGCACGTGACCCGCACCCACGGTGAGCGAGGACTCGGTCGTGACGCCGAGTACGACCGGCACCGCGCCGCCGAGCGCTGTTTTGATCGCATCCTCGTTGCCGACGCCGTTCTGTAGCGAGATGATCGGCGTGGACGGGTTCAACTCCCCAGCGAAAGGGCGCAGCGCGCGCAGCGTGTCCACCGCTTTGACGAAGAGAAAGAGCATCTGCGATCCGAAGAGGTCGCGGGCATTCGAGGCGACGTGCACGCGCCGCGCCGGCTCGTCGTTGATCTGCAGCCCGGTCTTGGCAATTGCGGCGCTGGTCTGGGCGTTGGCATCGAGCACGGTGACGTCGCACGTATCCGCAAGATGATAGCCAAACAGCGTGCCCATCGACCCCGCGCCGATGATGCCGATCTTCAGGCGTTCGCTGCTCATCGGTTCACGGCTACGGAATCTTGGTTTGGAAGCCGAACGTGAAGCGGCGCTCCGCGTGATTGAGCGCGCGCTCACCGATGAAGAGCTGCCAGTTCTTCGCGACGTTGAGATTTCCGTACAAATCGATATCCGGGCGCTGGATGTTGTAGATCTTCGTGTCGAACCCGAAGAGGCGTTCGTCATACGCTGCCAAGAATCCGAGCTGCGAATAGAGGACGCCCCCGCCGATCTTGAACGATGGGCTTAGCGACTGGATGAGTGCCAAGTTCGCAGTGGTTGGCTGGTAGCCGATGTTGTTTGCGCCGACCAGAAGACTCGTCTTGTTGTGCGGCAAGATGACGGCATTGAGGTCGCCCTCCGGCCCGCGGTTTTCACTATATAGCGGGTTCGGACAGCACACCGTCTGGGTCGAGAGTTCGCTGATGCGCAACTGAATCGAGATCAAGCTGCTCGCAATGCCGGCGAGCCGGCTTTGCAGGTGGAGCGACTCCGCCGTGGGTGGATGGCTCGTTCCGGGCGCGCCGCTCGCGGCCGGCGCGGGCGAGAAACTCGCGATCGGGTATGGCGTTGCGTTCGCGTCGACGCCGTAGACGCTACTGGTTCCACCGAATTGGCCGAGGAGCGAATTGGCTCTCTGCAACGTCGCGTCGAGCGTAGCAACGGTGTTCTTCAGTTGGGCTTGCGTTTGCGGGTCGCTCGTCAAGCTGCGCAGGTCGTGCGTGATGCCGGCGATGTTCTCCGTCGTGTCGGCGATATTCTTGGTCGTGGCAAGGACGTTGCTCTTGAGATTCGGATCGGTCGCGAGCGATTGCAGCGACGTCATCGATGCGTTGAGCGCATGCGAGGTCTGTTGGAAGTTCGCCAAGATGTCGTTGATGCGCCCCGAGTTCATCTGCACGGTGCCGTTGAGCGTTCCGGTCAGCGCGACCAGGTTGGAACTCGCTTGCGCGAGGCTGCTCTGCAGCTGTGCGGTGATCGACCCGATCGAACCCTTGAGCGAGATCGTTACGTCGTTGGCATTCGTGAGCGCGGATTGCAGGGTATCGAGCAGCTTGGGCTCGCGGCGCGCGAGTTCGCTGAGCATAGCGTCCAGCTTCACGACTTCGCCCTGGCCCTGCTCGAGCAGATCGGCAATCGTCGCGGTGTTGGTGCCATGAGGTTGGTCCGGAATGGGCAGCACTTCGCGCGCGAGCATCGTTAACGGCGGCGATCCCGGTGTGGGGCGCGGCGGTACAATGATCAGGTTCGGGTCGCCCGTCAGCGGCGCTTGGATAAGGAAGCGCGACGCGAGCGGAATGTCGACGTCGCGATTCACGGCCAGAATCACGTCCACTGTGTTGTCCGGTAAGAGCGTGATCGTATCGACCGTACCGACGGTCACACCGCTGAAGTAGACCAGCGCACCTGAGTGCAGGCCGGCCGCCGACACGAAATGGATCCCCACGCGATACCCGGTATGGCGCGTCCCAAAATCGGTGATGACGTAGAAAACCGCGAATAGCAGCAATAACGCCAGCAACGCGAAAGCCCCAACCTGCGCCTGTCTACTCATTAGCGAACCCTTACCAGACGTGGTCCCGATGGACCTTGGCGGCGAGGAAAGCGATCAATTGGCGCGCCCCAGGGGGATGAATCGCTCGGCGTAATTGTGAGTGCGCCAAGATTTGGGGGCCCCACGAAGTGGGGGGCGCGGAGCCCAGGGCGAAGCGCCTTTAAAATATGCATCGGGACTACGTCGATCATATGGGGATCGGGCCGACTTCCGACCCGGTGATAAACTGCTGGACGATCGGGTTCACCGATCTCTTAATTTCATCGACCGTTCCGTAAGCTATTATCGCGCCTTCGAAGAGCATCGCGACGTAGTCGGACATCATGTAGATCGATTGCAGGTCGTGCGAGATCACGACGGCAGTGCCGTTGAGCTTCTGGCGCAGACGGATGATCGTATCGGTAATGAGATGCGTGACGATCGGATCCAGCCCGGTGGTCGGCTCATCGTAAAGGATCAAATCCGGTCTGGTGACAATCGCACGCGCGAAGCCTGCGCGCTTGAGCATGCCGCCCGAGAGTTCGCTCGGCATGCTGTCGTAGGTGTGGCCGAGGCCGACCGAATCGAGCGCGTCTTCAGCGGTCTTGTGAATATCGGCGTCGGTTCCGTGGGTGTGCTCGCGCAACGGCAGCGCAACGTTCTCGCCGACCGTCAAACTGTCGAGTAGCGCAGCAAACTGAAACGAGAGACTAATCGAACGGCGAACGTCATTCAATCGGCTCTCCGGAATGTGGCAGATATCGATGTTGCGGACGTACACGTGTCCGGAGTTGGGTTTGCGCAAGCCGTCGAGCAGCCGCACGATGGTCGATTTACCCGCGCCGGAGAGGCCGATGATGCACGTGATCGCGCCCTCGACGATATCGAGACTGCAGTTCTTGAGGATGACCTTATCGCCGTAGGCGAGCGTCACGTCATCGAGGCTGGCAATAATATCGGGCACGCGTCAATGCCCGCCGAAGAGGATGAACGAGAGCACGAAGTTCGAGATAAAGATCAGGATGATCGAGATGACGACCGCGCCGGTCGTCGACGCACCGACGCCCGCCGCGCCGCCGCGCGTCGATAGCCCCTGATACGCGCCGACGAGCGCGATGATCGCGCCGAAGACGACTGACTTGAGTAGTCCCTTGACGACGTCTTCAAAACCGACGGCCTGTCGCGCCGAGGTGAGGAACGTGTCAAACGAGATGTGGGCGTACGTCTGCGCGATCCACATGCCGCCGAGGATCGAGATGACGTCGGCGAAGATTGTAAGAAGCGGCAGCATCACGATCATCGCGAGCAAGCGCGGAAGCACCAAGAAGCGCGGAATCTCGAAGCCCATCGATGTCAACGCTTCGATCTGTTCGGTGACGACCATCGAACCGATCTCCGCGGCAATGGCTGCGCCCGCGCGGCCCGCAACTACCACTCCAGTGAGCATTGGGCCAAGCTCGCGCACCGAGCTGTATGCAACGGCACCGCCGACGATGCTGGCAAAGCCATACTGCACGGCTTGCACCGCTGATTCGAGCGAAATCACCATACCGGTGAAGAGCGAGGTCAAGAGCACGATCGAAAGCGACTGAAAGCCCAGGAAGTAACATTGATTGATCGTCTCGATGAACCGGATCTTCAGTCGCGTAAGGAAGCCGCCTGATTCGACAGCGAGGATCACGATGCCACCGGCATATTCGAAGAATTCGATCGTCACGCGGCCGACGCCATCGAGGACCTTCATGTGCGCTTGGCTCCGATCGCGTCGAGTTCGGCCAGCACGGCCTGCGTCGCTTCGATGCGCTTCACCGCGACGCCCCGCTCGGCCGCCAGGTTGAAGTGCACTTGATTGGCGTGTTCGAGACGCCGATCGACGTCACGCAGATGGCCACGTGCTTCGCGCTCAAACGCTGCGAAGTAACGTCGCACGGCTGCGAGGTAGTCGTCGCGCTGGCGCGGTTCGAGCGAGCCGTTGGTAAGAGCGATCGTTGTAGCGTCTTGCGCTTTGCGCATCGCGCGATCGGTGATGTGAAAGTTCCCGACTTGCGCCACGAGCGCTGCAAACCGATCGTCGGTCACGAAGGTGCTCCGATTGCCTCGCGCTGGCGCTCAAAGAGCGTGCGGATGCCGCCCTCGGCGAAAGCCAGCAACTGATCGAGTTGCTTGCGGTCGAAAGGTGCCGCTTCCGCCGTCCCTTGTAGCTCCACGTACTTGCCGGCATCGGTCATAAAGACATTCATATCGGTATGGGCGCTCGAATCCTCGTCGTACGCAAGATCCAGCATCGGCACGCCGTTGACGATCCCGACGCTGACCGCCGCGACCATGCCGGTCAACGGCCACTTCGCTCCCGCCAGCATCGGAATGCCACGCAGCGCGAGCGCCAGTGCGACATACGCGCCCGTCACCGATGCGGTGCGCGTGCCGCCGTCGGCTTGCAAAACGTCGCAATCGATCCATACGGTGCGCTCACCGAGTTTTGCCGTGTCGGTGACCGCGCGCAATGCGCGACCGATGATGCGTTGGATCTCGTGCGTTCGGCCGCCGATGCGACCTTTCGCCGATTCGCGCTGCGTGCGTTCTTGTGTCGCCCGCGGAAGCATGGCGTATTCCGCGCTCACCCAGCCCAGACCGCGGCCCTTGAGCCATTGCGGCACGCGCTCTTCGAGCGTGGCCGCGCAGATCACTCGTGTGTTCCCAATGCTAATCAGCGCGCTGCCTTCGGCGTATTTCAAGAAACCCGGCTCGATAGAGACCGGGCGTAGTTCATCGGGCCTACGCCCATCCGAACGCATCATAGATTGGCTCTTTGGCGAATCGCGCAGGCATTCCGCCCGCGCGGCCCGGAAACGCTTCCTTGCTAGGAGGCAAGCCATGAAGCCAACGATTGCCGCGTTTCTCGCGGCGCTTACACTTCTTCCACTAACTGCCATGGCGGCGCCGGTTACGGTGGCGCCAAAGACGCTCACGCTCGAAATCGGCGGTCGCGTCTTTGCCAAAGTCACCGCAAGTGCCGCGAGCGCACGTCGCAAAGCAACGTCGACCTGCTACACCTCGGCCGGCTCGTCCAAAGACATCTTGAAAGTCACCGGCATTAACACGCAGATGGGGACGAAACAATCGACGTACACGATGGACGTGCGCGCGCAGCGCGCAGGCAAGTGTACGATCACCTTCACAAGCGATGCGGATTCAGCGACCGTGAATGTCAATGTCGAGGAAGAAAAGCCCTAGTATCTCCTGGTGAAGCGTCAGGTCTACTTCGCTTGACCAACCTCGATCAGATATCCGTCCGGGTCGCGAATGTAGCATCGAAGCTCTCCGCCGAGATCCCTCGGCTCCGTAATAAAGTGTGCCCCGCGGGCACGCCAGCGTTCGTAGCAGCCGCGAATATCGGCCACGCGAATGTTCATAAAGCAACTTACTTGATCTACGCTCTTCGGCGGTGCGAGAGTCACCGTCGGCTTGTCCTCGGTCGGACCGCCGCCCACATCAACCAGGATCCAGGTGTTGGCAACCTGCACGATCGTTGGCGAGCCTTCACGAACGATCGTACCGCCGAACACGTTTGCATAGAACTCTGCGCTCCGCTTAACATCGGCAACTGGGAGAACGTGCGTCAGTATGAACCCCTCTTTGGGCGGAAGCTCATAAGGTTGTTGCATCATTTTTGCGTCCCCGTGAAAACACCAAACTACTCGGAGCGCGCTTCTTCGCTCTCCGTCAGCCGGTCGTAGATGTGGCGCGCGTACCAATCGGGCCAATCGCTGTCGGAGTGCCCCAACGTTTTTTCGTAGATCCCGTGCGCATGCTCCGCATCGCGAAGCAAATCGGCAAGCCGCGCGACCGGATCGTTCCCTAGATCAACTTGCATAGCGGTAGTATACCGCTATTCGACGGTTACCGTCTTGGCGAGATTGCGCGGCTGGTCGACGTCTTTGCCCTCGATATCCGCGATGTGGTAGGCGAGCAACTGCAGCGGGATCACGTTCACGATCGGCGAGAGCAACTCGTCGACCTTCGGCACCCAGAAGACGTGATCGGCGACCGCCGCCGCTTCTTCATCACCGTGATTGGCGACGAGAATGATCGGGGCTTCGCGCGCTTTGGACTCCATGATGTTCGAGAGAATCTTCTCGCGGACGCGGCCGTCGGTCATGATCCCTATCACCGGCGTCTCGGTATCGAGCAGCGCGATGGGCCCGTGCTTCATCTCACCCGCGGCATAGCCCTCGGCGTGGATGTAGCTGATCTCCTTGAGTTTGAGCGCACCCTCGAGGGCGGTCGGATAGTTGATGTAGCGGCCGATAAAGAGGCAGCTACGCATCTTGCGAATCTTTCGCGCTACGTCGCGGATGTAATCCGACGTGTTGAGGACGACGTCGACGCTCGCCGGAAGAAGCCGCGTGTTCTCCGCAATCTCGGCTAAGCGGCGCGGCTCCATGGTCCCGCGCACGCTTGCGAGGTAGAGCGCGAAGAGCGTCATCGCGGTTACTTGCGAGACGTAGGTCTTGGTCGCGGCAACGCCGATCTCCGGACCGCCGCGCGTGTAGAGCGTGCCGTCGGCGAGGCGCGTCAAGTGCGAGCCGAGGACGTTGCAGATGCCCAGCACCGACGTACCCGCCTCTTTAGCGATCTTCACGGCCTCGATCGTGTCGGCGGTCTCGCCGGATTGCGACATCGCGATCACGAGCGCGGTCGGGTCGATCACCGGATCGCCATAGCGAAACTCGCTTGCAAGCTCCATCTCGACCGGCAACTTGACCAGCGAGCGCAGCAGGTACATGCCGACCATGCCCGCATGGTACGCGGTGCCGCAGCCGGTAATCGCGATCTTGGAGATCTCGCGCAGGCGATCTTCGGTAATGTTGCCCAGCTCTTCGCGCAAGTCGACCTGCGCGTCGTCATCGATTCGGCTGGAGAGCGTCTCCTTGATGACGTTGGGCTCTTCGAAAATCTCCTTGAGCATGAAGTGCTTGTAGCCGCTCTTCTCCGCTGACGCCGCATCCCACGTCACGTTGATGATGTCGCGCGCGATCGGCGTCCCGTCGTAGCGCATCAAGCGGTAGCCGTTACGGTCGACAACTGCCATCTCACCCTCTTGCAAGATGATCTCGCGGCGCGTATAGGGCAGTATCGCGGGCGTATCGGAGGCGACGTACATCTCGCCCTCGCCGATCCCGATCACGAGCGGGCTTGCGCCATTGCGTGCAAAGATCAGCTTCGCCGGGTCTTCGCTCGAGATCACGCCGAGCGCGTAGGCGCCGCGGACCTCGGCGAGCGTTTTGCGTAGCGCGTCTACGAGGTCGCCGTCGTCGTGCATTTCGATCAAGTGCGCGAGAACTTCGGTATCGGTCTCGCTCTTGAAGACGTGTCCCGCTTCGATCAGCTTTGCGCGCAGCGGCGCGTAGTTCTCGATGATGCCGTTGTGCACGACCGCGATGCGGCCGGTGCAGTCCATGTGCGGATGGGCGTTGGCATCGTTGGGGCGCCCGTGGGTCGCCCAGCGCGTATGGCCCAGGCCGACCTTGCCATGCAACGCTTGGCCATTGGTGAGCCGGTCGGCGAGGACCGAGAGCTTGCCCTCGGCTTTGCTGCCGGTCAGCGCGCCTGACGCGTCGATCACCGCGATCCCCGCGCTATCGTATCCGCGATACTCCAGACGCGCGAGCGAATCGAGGATGATCGGAACGCTATCGCGCTCCCCTATATAACCAACTATTCCGCACACGGCTCGTTTATTTGATGCCTTCCTTCGTACGATGGTACTCTATCCGGCCTTCGGCGATCTCGTCGAGGGCAATTGAGACCGGTTTGTTGGGATTGATGTCCTCTTGATCGACTAGGGGCTCGCTCGCGAAGAATTCACGGCGATCCGAGAACGGGAGCTGCTGAATGCGAATCCAGTTGTTCAACTGGCGCGCACGCTTGGTCACGATGTTTACGAGGCTAAACTTGGAGTCGGCGTGCTTGAGCAGCGCGTCGAGGTCTCCGAAAACGGTTTTACTCACAATAGTCCTTTGTTGTTGGGTAGATAGTTAGTTGTCTTCGACGTCCGCAAGCGAATCGTCGCTGTAGCGATGGATCCGGAACTTCTCCGCCTGCAAGATCGCTTGCAAGTCGGACGTGCCTTGCTCCGGCTTTCCTTCTTCATTGATCACGATGTAGTCGAACTCACGAATACACCGCATCTCCTGGTGCGCGATCTCGAGGCGTCGCGCGATCTCGTCAGTCGTCTCGGTGCGCCGCGCCAGCAAGCGTTGGCGCAGTTGCGAGAAACGATCCGGCACGAGGAAGATCAGGATGGCGTCGGGGAAGGCCGCCTTGATCCGCATTGCGCCGTTGACCTCGGGCTTCATGATCACGTCGTAGCCCGCTTTAAGCGTCGCTTCGAGGAAATCACGCGGCGTGCCGTAGAGGTTGCCGTTGTACTCGCGCGATTCCAAGAATGCGCCTTCCGCTTGGCGAGCCTCGAAGGCCGAGCGGTCTAGGAAGAAATAATGCTCGCCTTCACGTTCACCCGAGCGAGGAGCGCGCGTCGTTGCCGAGACCGAATACCGCACGCGGGGCATCCGGGTGAGGAGCGCATCGACCAGGGTATCTTTGCCGGCCCCGGATGGGCCGGACACCACGAACAAAAGCCCCGGGCCGGTGATCACACGAACTCCTCTGGACGCAAACGCCTACAGTTCCTAGCCGAGGGGGAGGACACCTGGTTCATGTCGCTGTCACTGGCATCGATCCTCGCCGAAAGCGCGCTGCGGCATCCCGACCGCGCGGCGCTCCTTGCCGGATCCGAGCGCGTTTACTACGCCCAGCTATGGGAGCAAGCGCGGCGGTATGCTGCCCGGCTCCGCGCCCTCGGCGTGGGCGCCGGCGACCGGGTCGGCATCTTGCTGCTCAACACGGTGGATTTTCCCAAGGCCTACTATGGAGCTTTGGCGCTCGGCGCGGTGGTCGTGCCGATCCATGCGCTGCTGACACCCGGTGAGATCGCGTTCATCCTGCACGATGCGGGGGTGAAAGTGCTGATCAGCGGTGGCCCACTGCTTGCCAACGCCAACGCCGGTGCAGCCGAGGCCGGCATCGCCGTCTTCGAGGCGACCTTGCCCGATGATGCCCCGCTCGATGAAATCGTCACCCGCGAGAGCGGCGACGATGCGGTAATTCTCTACACGAGCGGTACGACGGGACGGCCGAAAGGCGCGGTGCTCACCCAGGACAACATCGTGCTCAACGCCTCGGTTTGCGTAAACGATCTCTTCTACGTCCGCAAAGAGGACGTGTTTCTGGCCGCGCTTCCACTCTTTCACGCGTTCGGACAAACGGTCGTGATGAACGCTGCATTTCGCGCCGGCGCATCGCTCGTGTTGATGCCGCGCTTCGAAGGTGGCGCCGCGCTCGACGTAATGCTCGCACAGAACGTCACGGTGTTCGCCGGCGTCCCAACGATGTACATCGCGTTGCTCGAAGCGGCGAAGGAGCGTGCCGAACGGCCGAAGTTGCGCGTCGCGGTTTCGGGCGGCTCCTCGCTCCCGCTCGTCGTGCTCGAAGCCTTTGAGACGAGCTTCGGCGTGCCGATCTACGAAGGCTACGGCCTCTCCGAGACCTCGCCGGTCGCAAGTTTCAATCAGCGCGACTTCGGACGCAAGCCGGGAACCGTCGGGCGCGGTATCTGGGGCGTCGAGCTCGATGTCGTCAACGCCGAGATCGAGGATCGCATCGTGCCCTTGCCGGTCGGCGAGTTGGGCGAGATCGTCATTCGCGGCCACTGCGTCTTCAAAGGCTATCTGAACAATCCCGAGGCGACGCGCGCCGCGATCGTGCAGGGCTGGTTCCGTTCCGGCGATCTCGGCACGAAAGATGCCGACGGATTCATCACGATCGTCGATCGCAAGAAAGACATGATCTTGCGCGGCGGTTACAACGTCTACCCGCGCGAGGTCGAGGAAGTGTTGATGCGCCATCCAGCGGTCAAACAGGTGGCCGTAATTGGTGTGCCGCACGAAACGCACGGTGAGGAGGTGGTCGCCGTGATCGTGCGCTCCGAAAGCGGAGCCCCCGTCACGGATGAAGCGATCATCGCCTGGTCCCAAGAGCACCTTGCACGCTACAAGTACCCGCGACACGTGCACTTCATCGACGCAATGCCGCTCGGTCCCAGCGGAAAGGTGCTCAAGAGAGAACTTCGCGATCGTTTGCACCAGTTACAGGGAAGGACGGTATCATGACCGGTACGACCACTCGCGTCCGCTCGATCAACGTCGTCCAATTCGCACTGATGTACGGTCTCATCTGTGCCGTGTTCGGCGTGATCCTCGGGTTGATTCTCGCGTTCGCTTTCATGGTTGCACCCGCGGTTTCATCAGAGACGGGCATGCCGAACATCGGGCCGCTCGCCATCGTGCTCTTTCCAATCATCTATGCCATCCTACTGTTCATCGCGGGCTTTATCGACGGGCTGATCATCGCTGCGCTCTACAACCTCGTGGCGGGATGGATCGGCGGCGTCGAGATACAGCTCGAAGCGCGCGCGTAAAACCAACACACCGCCATGGCCAGCCTGCGTACTGATCCGGAGCTGATCGCTCGGCTCGCGGCCGAGATCCACGCGCGCTTCCGTGGCGCCAAGGTTCAGGACGTCGGGCGACTCGCCGACGGGCGAATGGCAATAGTACTCTGGTTGCGCGGCGCGCAATCGACGCTATGCATCGACGTTTTCTCCACGCCGCCCTTGGTCAGTGTTGAAGACGTGGAGCTTCCGATCGAGAGCGAACCGGGCTTTATCCGTGCAACCGGTGCCGCGCTACGCGGCACCACGCTGCTCGGCGCGAAAGCGCGTAAGGACGATCGTCTCCTTCGCTTGACCTTCGGCACGCGCTCGCGCTTCGGGGTCGGCGACGAGAGCGATCTTTACATCGAGCTCGTTCCGCGTTTCGGCAACATCGTGCTGGTGCGAAAAGAGCGCATCGTTGCCGCTGCCAAGGAATTCTCCCTCGCCGAGAACCCTGTGCGCGCGATCGAAGCGGGACAACCTTCCGCATTGCCGCCGCTACCTCCGCGCCCGGGCGGCGCAGCCGGCGCCGGGTTCGCACCCGAGGGGAGCGTGCTCGAAGCGATGCGCTCCTTCCGTGCGACGACCACGGATGCGGGCGTGGCTCGCCGCAGCGACGACCGGCGCAAGACGATACAAAAACGCTTGGCCGAACGCGAGCGTAAGGTTCGCAGCGAACTCGATGCGGTGGCGGTAAAGCAGCGCGCGGCTGCCGACCGCGAAGCGTTGCGCGAGCGCGGCGATGCGCTCTACGCGGAACTCCACACGCTCGACGAAGGCGCGCAGGACGCGGCAAAAGCAGAAGCGCGCGCGCTCTTTGCGCGCTACAAGAAGCTTGGCACGTCAGCGTCGCACCTGGAGGCACGCGAACGCTCGCTGCGCGCAACGCTCGAAGCGATCGAGCAACTGCGCTGGGAGTCGGAGCGCGTCGAAGACGCAGATCTCGCCGATCTCGAGCATGCGCTCGCACAACTCGACCCACGAGCGCGGCGCGCACGCACATCGCCCCCGCGCCGCAAGCGCGCGCCGCTTGAAGTGCGCACGGAAAGCGGCTCGCGCATTCTGATTGGCCGTTCGCCGAGCGAGAACGCCGATCTGACCTTTCATGTCGCGCGGCCGAATGATTGGTGGTTCCATACGCAGGGCGTACCCGGCGCGCATGTGATTCTGCAACGCGACGACCGCAGCGAACCGCCTGTCGAAGATCTCGAGCGGGCGGCCTCGCTAGCAGCCTATTTTTCAAAAGCGCGCGCGGGAGGGAAGGTTCCGATCGACTACACGCTGCGTAAATACGTGCGCGCGCAGCGCGACGCACCGCCCGGGTTGGTGTGGTACACCAACCCGAAGACGCTTATCGTTGAGCCGGTGCCGCCGTAGGTTATGAAAAGCGAGATTCGCACACGCCGTAATCGACGTGGGCCATAAACGCTTCGAGATACTTGCCCTTGTCGGCCGGCTTGTAGTCGCGCAGGTACGCGTGCTCCCACAGATCCATCACCAGGATCGGTTCGCACCCGGCCAGCTCGTTGATGTTGTGGTCGCCGATCCAGATGTTGACGAGCTGATTCGTCGGCGCATCGAAAAAGGCGATTGCCCAGCCGACTCCGCGCATGCCGCCGACCGCGACAAAGTCCTTTTGCCACGCCTCGACCGAGCCAAAGCACGCAACCGCGCACTCGTACAGGCTTCCGCTTGTAGGCGGCTGCTTTGGATTCTTGGTCATGTTATCAAAGTAGAACTCATGCAACCGCATCCCGTTGAATTCCCAACCGAGTCTGCGTACGAGTTCCGCGTAGGATGGATCCGCGCCCGAGCCTTTGCCTGCAGCGCGTAGCTCGGCAATGCGCTCGTTGAGCAAATTGGTATTTTTCACGTAGCCTTCGTACAGGCCGAAGTGGATTTGCAATGTGTCGTCGGAGATGCCTTGCAATCCGGAGAGATCCCATTTCTTGGGTGTGTAACTCTTGATCAGCGTTTGCGCGCTCATAGCAGATTTAAAACCCCATTCCTAGCGTGATGTGCACTCCCTAGTGTACCCCTTTCAAACGTTCACGCTACGGGATTGGCTGCACACAGAGGGTCGGGGCGCTCGCTTGACATAAAGGTCAGATCAACTCGGCTTAATGAGGTAACTGCCAATATGAAGAACCCCCTCGACTCGCTGTGGGGAACCGTCATCAGCGGTGTCGTCCTCACGGTCATCTTCTTCTACGTAGCGCAGTGGCTCGTCGGCCACGCGGCAGGAGCGTGAGCCATGGAAGCACTTGAAGGCGCATTGTTGCGCTGGGTCCACGTTTTGGTCGGTATCATGTGGATCGGCCTCCTCTACTACTTCAATTTTGTCAACGTCGAAGCGTCGAAACAGGCCAATGCCGCTGGTGAAGGCGCGCCAATAAGCAAGTACATCATGCCGCGCGCGCTGTTCTACTTCCGCTGGGCTGCCGTCCTAACGTGGCTCGTCGGCGCGGGCTTGCTCTCGACGATGACCTCCGCCAGCGGCCTCAACGGCTTCCTCGCCGCATTCGGGCTGCAGGGCGAATTCGCACCGATCGGCCTCGGCGCGTGGATGGGCACGATCATGCTCCTCAACGTCTGGGTGTTGATCTGGCCGAACCAGCAAAAGATCCTCGGCATGAAGCCGGCGAGCGACGGAGAGAAGGCCAAGTCGCGCCGCATCGCGTTCCTCGCCTCACGTGCCAACACGATGCTCTCGATTCCCATGCTCTGGTTCATGGTCACGGGCCCGCACCAGTCAATCTATCACTAGCCGCTCTGTCATCCCGAGCGTAGCGAAGCGGAGTCGAGGGAGTCGCCTTGGGACTATTGCTTACGAAGACGCTCCTCGCGGCACGTCGTGTGCCGCTCCTGCTGCGCGAGTTTTGCGCCACGCCCAAAGCAAGTTCGCGTCCTGCGAATGGCGCAAAACTTCGAGCCTTCGTGCAGCAACAGTCCAAAGGCCCCTCCCCGCTCGTCAAACTACCCTCGAGATGACAAGAACCGCTTACGCGTCTGGGACTAAAACTATCTTTCCGATGTGGGCTGAAGATTCGAGACGGGTGTGTGCGTCTGCGGCATGTGAAAACGTATAGACGGAATCGACGATGGGCATGATGGGGTCGCGGGCGCTGAGCAGCGGCCAAATGTCAGCGAGCAGCGCCTTGGCGATCTTTGCCTTCTCTTCAATCGTGCGAGGACGCAGACTCGAGCCGTAGATCGACGCGCGACGCTGGAAGAGATAGCGCATGTCGATCGTCGCTTCGGATCCATTGGCGTGCGCGAGGCACGCGATGCGTCCTTCGGTCGCAAGCGCACGTAAGTCGCGGTTGAGGTAGTCTCCGCCGACGATGTCGAGCACAACGTCAACACCGCGCTTGTTCGTAAATTCCGCGACCTTCTCGACGAAGTCGGCGGTCTTATAGTTTATTGCGGCTTCAGCGCCGAATTCGAGCGCAGCGCGGCACTTTTCATCCGACCCTGCCGTGGTAATCACGCGGGCCCCAACGGCGCGCGCAAACATGATCGCCATCGATCCTATCCCGCTCGTGCCGCCGTGGATCAGTGCGAGTTCGCCCTCACGCAGTCTCGCGCGGAGCAGCAAACTGTCGTACACGGTGAACGCATTCTCGGGCAGCGTTGCACCTTCGACGAATGACCACTCTGCCGGCAACGGCAAGACGTGAGCTGCCGGGACGTTGATGTATTCGCTGTAACCGCCCCCACTGAGCAGGGCCACGACACGGTCGCCGACACGCCATCCGACGACATCCCGGCCGAGTTGCGCGACAGTTCCGCAACATTCGAGACCGAGAATCGGTGAAGCACCCGCGGGCGGAGGGTAGAAACCGCGACGTTGCATCGCATCGGCATGCGAAACACCGGCCGCTTCAACCTCGATGAGGACTTCGCCGGGGCGAACTTCGGGTTGCGCGCCCTGGGCGACGTGCAGCACCGGGGGATCACCGGGCTGGTCCAACGTGACGTATCTCACTGCCTATACTTTGCGGGCCTGCACCGCAGGCATCCTTTCGATGAACATTGCGTCGCCAAAGGAGAAAAAGCGGTAACGCAGGGCGACGGCTTCGTTATACGCGGCGAGAACGCGTTCGCGCCCGGCAAAGGCGCTAACGAGCACGAGCAACGTCGACTGCGGCAAATGAAAATTCGTGATCATTGCATCGACGACGGCGAACGCAAATCCGGGCTTGACAAAGAGCGACGTGGTGCCCTCGCCGGCGGTCAATCGTCCATTGGTCGCAATATTGCCTTCGAGCGCACGGACGACCGTCGTACCGGCTGCAATGACGCGGCCGCCACGCTCACGTGCGCGCTCGATCGCGGCAATCGTCTCCGGCTCGATCGTATAGCGTTCGGCGTGCATCTTGTGTTCGTCAAGTCGCTTGCTGCTCATTGGCCGAAAGGTTCCCAGGCCGACGTCGAGCGTCAACTCGGCGATAGCAACGCCCCGTTCTGCGATCCGCCGCAACAGTTCGTTTGTAAAATGCAGCGACGCAGTCGGCGCCGCCACACTGCCCGGTTCGCGAGCAAACACGGTTTGGTAGCGCGCTTGCGCCTCGTCTGATTCGTTGTGAATGTACGGCGGAAGCGGCAAGCGTCCGGCGCGCGCCAGAAACGCTTCGAAGGGTTCGTCGAGCGTGAACTCGAGCTCGCGAACGCCCTCTTCTCCTTCGGCGATCACGCGTGCGCGCGCATGCGCGTCGAAGCGAATGACCGCACCGGCGTGGAGGCGACGCCCGGGACGCACGAGCGCTATCCAGCGTGTCGCTTCTGCGTCGTAGCGCATTGACTCCGCCGGATGCAGCAGCAGCACCTCGACTGCGCCACCGGTCGGTTCGCGAACGCCGCGCAATCGTGCGGCGATCACGCGCGTCCGGTTGAGCACGAGCACATCGTTTGGTCGAAGGAGCGCCGGGAGTTCGGCGAAGACGCGATGCTGTGTACCACTAGCTGCGAGCAGCATCAAACGGCTGGCGTCGCGCTCCGGCGCCGGCTCCTGTGCGATCAAATCATCGGGAAGATCGAATTCGTAGGCGGAGGTGAACTCCTCGGACGAACGCACCTCAGCAGAACTCACCCGGTTGTGAGGCGTTGCCGCTCGAGTTCCAGAAAATTGGTCAGGCGCTTCTGTTCTTCTTCTGAAGCATCAACGATGAGGATTCCAACCTGGTAGGTGTCGCCTTGGAACGCGCGGATCCAACGGACCTGTCCGCGCAAGCGCAAGTACGGATTGCGTTTCATCGTGAACGTGTACTTCGTTCCGACCGGAAGATATTGATCGGCAATCACGCGCATGCCAGTCGGCGAAATGTCGGCTACCGCCCCGCGAAACAACATCGAGGAGAGCGGATCTTCGACGACGACGTCGATGTATTTGCGCAGACGCAGCGAGTCGCGCTTGTTACTGCCGGCTTCCGCGTCTCCGGCGGGTTTCTCCGCCGGTCCGTCACTCATGCTGACTCTCTGTTCCGGGAAAATAGAAATGCAGAATATCGCTAAACGAAGCGCCCCCGAGCGCCAAGCCGCGCGCACCCCATTGGCACAGGCCGACACCGTGGCCTAGGCCTCCCCCTTCGATGATGATACGCTCCGGCGCCTCTGTCGCGGGTTCGAATCTGGAAATGAGTAGGCTTGGGAGCACGCGCGGGCCGACGCGCAGGCGAAATGTTCCACCCTTGACCGGAAGCGCACCGTGCTCGGCCTGCAGGACGATGGAACGGGCACGACCGCTGGGATCCCGGTCTCCTTCGCGTAGTGTTTGCAAGGGACCGACCGGCTGCAGCTCGGGAGAGAATGCTGCGCTGACGGCAGCTAGATCTATCGTGCGACTCCAGCGGTAGTAAGGCGATGCGTTGCACGTCGTGCAGTCGACGCCGCTCAAATATGGGATGGGTGCGCCGCCCCACGCATCGCTTGCTGCTTCCGTATGCCCGCCGCAGCACGAGCTGTACATCACGCGCGCATACTGGTCGCCAAAACGTACCACGGTCCCAGCGGTCGCATTGACCGCGGCGGTACCGGCCGCCGTTTCCCCGGCGATTCCAGTGTAGACTTGATCGAGTTCCGACGGCACGACGTCATATGCGTGCTGCGGATTGCTACGTTGCAAGACGTACGTACGCGCGCATACCGCCTGCGCCTGTAACGCCGCGATGGGCCACGACGGCGACATCTCGCGCGGCACGACGCTGTACAGGTACTCCTCGAGCGATATCGTGTTGATCACGTTGCCGTCGGCAAGCTGCGCGGCATGGCCGCGATATGCGCGTCCCTCGAACGTAAAGCCGTCCGCATTTCCCGCCGCAAACATGCCGCGACCAAGGAGCACGCGGAGCTCGGGTACGCCTGCGGTCATTGCGGGATCGTACTCTTGCGTTCCGGCGCGGGCACGAAGCGCCGGCGCTGCAGTCGCAGCGAGCGTAAGCGCGATGAACGCGCGTCGTGCGATCACAGCAGCCGCTCCGCTTGGTTGGGAGGGATCGCGCCGAGGTGGCGATACGCAGATTGTGTCGCTTTGCGGCCGCTGGCGGTACGCACGACAAAGCCCGCTTTGAGTAGATACGGCTCGACGACATCTTCGAGCGTCTGCGCATCCTCGTTCAGCGACGCTGCGATTGCCGCGATCCCCGCCGGGCCGCCACGGTACGATTCAATGAGCGCCTTCAAGAACGCGCGGTCCATACGGTCGAGTCCGAGGTTGTCGACGCCTTCGCGCTCGAGTGCCGCCGCAGCCACCTCGCTCGTGATCGCGCCCTCGGCCCGTACTTCGGCGTAGTCGCGGACGCGCCGCAAGAGCCGATTGGCCACGCGCGGCGTACCGC
>JBAUEZ010000188.1:0-46253 GCA_049678885.1 Candidatus Aquilonibacter sp.
GCGACCTATCGCGCCGCGCGATCTGATCGTCGTGTCCCCGTACAACGACCAACGCAAGCGCAGTCGCAAAGCGCTCGAAGCCGCGGACCTTGGGGAGATCCGCGTGGGCACGGTCGACAAGTTCCAAGGGCAAGAGGCGGCGGTGGTGCTCTACTCGATGGCGACGTCGAACGATGCGACGCTCCCGCGCGACCTCGAATTCCTCTTTGAACGCAACCGTCTTAATGTTGCGCTCTCCCGCGCGCAATGCATGAGTATCCTTGTCTGCTCGCCTGAACTGCTCGCCGTCGGCTGTGCCACCCCCGAACAAATGGCTTTAGTTAACCTCCTCTGTGCATTTGTCGAAGGCGCCACCGACTGGAGGGCGAATCCAGCGGCACATGCAACACCGGCCTAATTGGGTCACCGGCATCGCGTTACTCGCGATTCACGTCGGTGCGCTCCTCGCGCTATTCCCCGCGCTTTTTTCGTGGTCGGGACTCATTGTCGCGATCGTGATTTCAAATCTTACCGGCGCGTTTGGCATCACGCTCTGCTACCATCGCACGCTGACCCATCGCGCGCTTCGGATGGTTCGTCCACTCGAGTATGCAACCGCGATCATGGGAGCACTGGCGTTTCAGGGCGATCCGATCAACTGGGTTGCAACGCATCGCATTCACCATGCGCACGCCGATCGTAAAGGCGACCCGCATAGCATCCGTCGCGGCTTGACCTGGGCCCATGTCACCTGGCTCTTCCGCACCAACGAGAATATGCCGACCGTCGAACAGTGTAAGCGTTACACGCCCGATCTCTGGCCGGATCCCGTCTATCAAGCGCTGCGCTATCTCTACGTGCCGATGCAGATTGCACTCGCCGTGCTGCTGTTCGCTTTGGGCGGCTGGTCGTGGGTCGTCTGGGGCATCTTCGTGCGCCTAGTCGTCACCTACCACGCCACGTGGCTCGTGAACAGTGCGGCCCACGCCTTCGGCTATCGCACCTACCGCACGCCCGATCGCTCGGTCAACTCATGGGTAGTCGCGCTCATTTCTTGGGGAGAGGGCTGGCACAACAACCATCACGCCTTCCCGTTCTCGGCGCGCCATGGCCTGCGGTGGTTCGAGATCGATTGCACGTGGTGGGCGATCAAACTGATGGCGGCAATGAAACTGGTCGACAAGGTTCGCGTACCGACGCGCGAAATGCGCGATCGGCTCGCCGGCGCGCAGAAAGACCTGCAACGACGCTACTTCCGCCGCATGACCCTGGAATAATGACGGACGACGATCTCCGGCGCTACCAAGCGCAGGGATTCATCGTCTTCCCGAACTTCAAGCCGGCGCAAGAGATCGCAGCGCTGCGCGAACGTGCAGCCGCGATCGTCGCGGCCTTCGATCCCACCGAAGCCGTCTCGATCTTCTCGACGCGAAACGATTCTGCGCGCACCGACGCCTACTTCATGGAGTCGGGCGAAGCGATCCGCTGTTTCTTCGAAGAGGATGGACGGACGATCAATAAGATCGGCCACGCGATGCACGACCTCGATCCCGTTTTTGAGCGTTTCTCACACGATGCACGACTGGCTCGGATCGCGCAATGCGTCGGTATGCGCGATCCACTGCTCTATCAGTCGATGTACATCTTCAAGCAGCCGCAGATCGGTGGCGAGGTGGGCTGGCACCAAGATGCGGCGTTCTTTGATACCGATCCGGCGAGCGTTACCGCGTTTTGGTTCGCGCTCGAAGATGCCACGCGCGAGAACGGCTGTATGTGGGTGCAACCCGGCGGCCACCAATCGCCGCTTCGAGCGCGCTTTATCGCCGAGCGCGGCAGCGCGCGCCTGCATACGATCGACGCAACGCCGTGGCCGACGACCGAGGATGCGGCCCCGCTCGAAGTCGAGGCCGGCACACTCGTCGTCTTCGACGGCATGCTGCCGCACTACAGCGCACCGAACCGTTCGCGGCGCTCCCGTCATGCCTATACGCTCCATGCCGTCGACGGCGCCGCTCGTTACTCATCGGCAAATTGGCGGCAGCGCCGCACACTACCGTTGCGAGGGTTCAACTAAAGTATCGCTTTGATTCCAACGTAGGGCATGAGCGAGCTGCTTCGGGTGAGATAGACGCCGCGGAGCGGATTGTTTGGATCGAGCGGGCCGTAATTTGTCGTCTGGTTAACGTAGCGCAGCCCGTAGTCGAGGCCGTACTTTCCTAGCCACGTCACCCGATGTATCCAGGCCTCAACGCGCACACCGTGATCGACCGTAACGAAGGAGCGCGCCGGTTCGGCTGGATCGAACGGAATGACGGTCACGTCATTGAAGACGTGCACGTATGGCGTTAGGCGAAACTCGACGGCAGCCGTGCTGCGCGCAGTGCGCCAGAGCACCGTCCGTTCCTCGACGTGCAACCCTTCCGCGCGGGTGTGCGCGGTTTCGAAATTGTTAACCGTGGCCGGCCGCAGATTGACAATGGTATCGCCCAGGCCCAGTGAAAACGGCGAGCGTCCGAGTTGAGCGAGCCCGCTGAAATCGAGATAACTCCAGGTTTGCATCGGTGCCGCGTATGGATTGGCGCCGCCGTTTGGAAGAATCGCCTCCCCCGTAAGTTCGAAACGCGCAAACGTGTGCGTGAACGCGAACATCGGCACGAGTGAAAAGGGCAGCAGCGTTGCCGAGTAGGCTTCGCTGCTGGAACGGGAGCCATTCGTCCCAAGCAGCGTCGTGCTGAACGTCGTGTGTGACTTGCCAACGCTTTCCCGCGGGCTGGATTCGTGCACGTGCTGCGTTAAAGGCGCGGCATGTGCGCGTTGCAACGGCCAATCAACGCCCGCGAAGGGCATAAAGAGGTGATTGCGATCGGCGAGGCTGTTGTCGCCGGTGTACGCAGCGGTGTAGTTCAAGTACCGCACGCCGTACACGAACCGAAACGAGCGCTCATCAATCGTCCAACGCAGCGAGGCGTCGACTAAGGATCCGCGCTCGGCGAGTGGGGCGAACGGCGCTGACGACTTGGTTAGTTCGGTCTGCTGCAGACCTTGCAACGCTGGGTTGACGGCCAGGTTTGCCTCGACGCGCTGGTTGCCCCTATCGTAGAGGACCGCCGCGAGAATCCAGCGCACCCCAACGACTCGCGAGGACTGCACGTACGGACTGGGCGGATAGAGCGTGCGCTGGTTGATAATCGTTTCGCCGATTCCGAATGCGTAGCGCTGGTTCGGCGTGTAGAGGGATAGCTCGCCGTTGAGGTAGCTAACGCGCGGATTTTGGTTGTTGTCGTAGAGGTTCGCGTTCTGCGCGAGCGGCACGGGACCGATCGGCGGCACAGCCTCGAGATGTATGTGGAGCTGGTTGTGTACGTGCTCGAGCTCGAACATCGGCAAAGGCAGAAACGGAATCGATTCGGTTTGCTGGGGTTCGATGTGCGCGCCCGTCGTCCCATTGAGCGTCACCCCGATCGTCGTTGTGTCGGCGTCCGCCCGCGCCACGCATGCACACGAAAACACCAGGGCGATCGATACCCGCGCAATCGTCGACGTCATGTCCCGTCGCCATTTCGGACGGTGGCCGGACCCAGCCTGCCGGGGCTCCTCGGATCGCGCGACTCGTTTGCCGAATAAGGAAATATGGCCGATATTATGCATCTGGTCAGAATTGCGGCGCCGCCGGAGCGGGTGTACGAAGCGCTCACGACGACCGAAGGAATCCGCAATTGGTGGACGCGTGACGGGGATCTCGACCCCACGATCGGTGGGACCGGCACATTCCGCTTCGACGAAGCTGCGTCCGTCACGACGGTGACCGTCAAAGAACTCGAACCGCCGCTGCGCGTGATGTGGAAAACCGCGTCGTCGTTTCGCCCGGAGTGGGCGGGCACGACCATCCACTTCGACCTGCGTGCAGAGACGGGCGGGACCGCCGTCGCTTTCGCGCATCGCGGCTTCGAGCAAGCCGACGAGCGTTACGCGCAGACCACGACCGGCTGGGGCGTGTATCTCCAAAGCCTGCAACAGTATCTCGAAACCGGCAAAGGCAACCCAAGATAGAAGAAGGCCCGGCGGTTTCGCCGGGCCTTCTTCTTTTTGCCGTCTACAGATCTTCGGGGTTTATGCCCTTGATTCTGTCGTATTGCGTTTTCTTCGGCGCTGCGTGCACCGCGAGATGATCGTCGTACTCGCCTTCGTATTGCACCGTTAACGGTTCACGATTGCGTTCGTACGCGCTCATCAAGCGGCTCATGCCGTCGCCGCCGCCGGCCATGACTTCTGCCAGCGCTGCATCGTCTGCAGTCATCTGGTAGCCGTTCGTCTCCGGCACCGTGCGCGGACGTCCGTCGTCGTCGACATCCTGACCTTCGGGCACGATTTCGATGTTGCGATAACGCGACATACCCGTACCGGCCGGGATCAGTTTGCCGATGATCACGTTCTCCTTGAGACCCAAGAGCGGATCGTACTTGCCCTTGATCGCGGCGTCGGTGAGGACGCGCGTGGTCTCCTGGAACGACGCTGCCGACAGGAACGATTCCGTCGCGAGCGAGGCCTTCGTGACGCCGAGCAGCACCGGATTTGCCGTTGCAGGCTCGAGGTTCTCCGCCCTGGCGCGATCGTTGGATTCGTTGAACGCTGCCGCTTCGATCACTTGGCCGGGGAGCATCAGCGTGTCCGCGCCTTCGACGATCTTCACCTTGCGCATCATCGAGCGCACGATGACCTCGACGTGCTTGTCGTTGATGTCGACGCCTTGCGAACGATAGACCTTCTGCACTTCCTGAACCATGTAGTTCTGAAGCGCCGTCTCGCCCTTGATGCGCAAGATGTCGTGCGGGTTGAGCGAGCCCTCGTTGAGCTGATCGCCCGCGTGCACCGTCTGACCTTCTTGCACTGCGAGATGGGTGCCGTGCGGAATGTCGTACTCGTGCTCCTCGCCGGTCGCATCGACCACGAAGATCACGCGCTTGTTCTTGTCCTCGCCGAACTTGATCGTCCCGGCAACTTCCGTGATCGTCGCTTGACCCTTGGGCTTACGCGCTTCGAAGATTTCTTCGACACGCGGAAGACCGGTGATGATGTCTTCGGTTGCAACGCCGCCAGTGTGGAAGGTGCGCAGCGTGAGCTGCGTGCCCGGTTCACCGATGGACTGCGCCGCGATGATGCCGACCGCCGTACCGATATCGGCACGATTGCCGGTCGCGAGATCGCGGCCGTAGCACATCGAGCAGACTCCGTACTTCGATTGACACGCTAGCACCGAACGGATCTTGACCGTCGAGATCCCGGCGTCGACGATCGCCTTCGCCTTCTCCTCGTCGATCTCGTCGTCGCGCTTGACGATCGCGTGAGCTCGTCCTGAGGTTGCCGAAGGATCCTTGATGTCTTCGGCGGCGCGCCGGCCGATGATCCGATCGATCAACGGCTCGATGACCTCCTTGCCCGAGCGGATGTCGCTGACGGTGATGCCGTTCGAAGTCGCGCAGTCGTCTTCACGGATGATGACGTCTTGCGCCACGTCGACCAGACGTCGCGTCAGGTAGCCCGAGTCTGCCGTGCGCAGCGCGGTGTCGGCAAGACCCTTACGCGCGCCGTGCGTCGAGATGAAGTACTCAAGGACGGTCAGGCCTTCTTTGAGTGAAGCCTTGACCGGAATCTCGAGAATGCGTCCCGACGGGTCGGACATGAGTCCACGCATTCCGCCAAGCTGCTTGACCTGCGCGATCGAACCACGCGCACCCGAGGTCGCCATCATGAAGACCGGGTTGAGCGGATTCTGCGCAGCCTGCATGGCGCTCGTTACGGCGTCGCCGGCTTTCGACCAGATGTCGATCGTCTTGTTGTAACGCTCGTCGTCAGAGATGAATCCCTGATCGAAAAGGCGGTGCAACTCGTCGACTTCATGCTGCGCCTTGTCGAGGATGTCGTGCTTACTCTGCGGGACGACGATGTCGTTGATCGAGACGGTCGTGCCCGAAAGCGTCGCGTAGTGGAAGCCAAGCTCCTTGATCGCATCGAGGAACTTCGCAGTCTCCGCGTTGCCGTACTTACGGTAGCACTCGGTGATGAGTTTCTTGAGCGCGCCCTTATCGACGATGCGATTGACGAACTCTTTGTTCCACGAGGTCGCGAACGCGAGATTGAAGATCACGCGACCGATGGTCGTCTTGATCAACTCGCCCTTCCAGCGCACGTAGATCCACTCTTGCAGTAGCGCGTTACCAGTCTCGTACGCGATCACCGCTTCCTTTGGATCGTAGAACGTCGGAAGCGCGCCCGGTGCATCCTGGCTCGGGGCGTTCTTCTTCTTAGCGCGCGCGAAGACCGCGTCTTCTTCCGCGACCGCAGCCTTGGCCGGGCCGACGTACTCGTCACGTTGGAACGTGAGGTAGTACAGACCCAAAACCATGTCTTGCGTCGGGATCGACACCGGGTTGCCGTAGGCCGGCAACAAGATGTTGTTCGAGCTGAGCATCAGGATGCGCGCTTCGGCTTGCGCACCGGCCGAGAGCGGCAAGTGCACGGCCATCTGGTCGCCGTCGAAGTCCGCGTTATACGGCGTACAGACGAGCGGATGCAGATGGATCGCTTTGCCTTCGACCAGCACCGGTTCGAAGGCTTGAATGCCGAGGCGGTGGAGCGTTGGTGCGCGGTTGAGCAGCACCGGGTGCTCTTTGATCACCTCTTCGAGCACGTCCCACACTTCCGGACGCACGCGCTCGACCATGCGCTTCGCACTCTTGATGTTGTGCGCGAGGCCACGGTCGACGAGTTTCTTCATCACAAACGGCTTGAAGAGCTCGAGCGCCATCTCTTTGGGCAGGCCGCACTGATGCAGCTTGAGCGACGGACCGACCACGATGACCGAACGGCCCGAGTAGTCGACGCGCTTGCCGAGCAGGTTCTGACGGAAGCGGCCTTGCTTACCTTTGAGAATATCCGAGAGCGACTTGAGCGGACGATTGTTCGGTCCCGTGACCGGACGTCCGCGACGACCGTTGTCGATCAGCGCGTCAACCGCTTCTTGCAGCATGCGCTTCTCGTTCTTGATGATGATCTCGGGCGCGTTCAACTCCAACAAGCGCTTGAGGCGGTTGTTACGGTTGATCACGCGGCGGTAAAGATCGTTGAGATCCGACGTAGCGAAGCGGCCGCCGTCGAGCTGCACCATCGGGCGCAGTTCGGGCGCAATGACCGGAACGGCGGAAAGCACCATCCACTCGGGACGGTTGCCGCTCGCGATGAACGCTTCGACGACTTCGAGACGCTTGATCGCCTTGAGGCGCTTTTGCCCCGAGGTCTCTTTGAACTCTTTGCGCAGTTCCTCTTGCAGCTTCTTGAGGTTCATATCGCGCAAGAGCTCGCGAATCGCTTCAGCGCCCATACCGGCCTTGAAGCGATTGCCGTACTTGTCGCGCGCCTCGCGATACTTCTGCTCGGAGAGCACTTCGCGCTTGGTGAGATTCGTGTCGCCTGGATCGATCACGACATACGCAGCGAAATAGATCACCTTCTCGAGCTGTCGTGGCGACATGTCGAGGAGGATACCGATGCGCGAGGGCACGCCCTTGAGATACCAAATGTGCGAAACCGGCGTCGCGAGCTCGATGTGGCCCATACGCTCGCGGCGGACCTTCGCACGCGTGATCTCGACGCCGCAACGATCGCAGATCATGCCTTTGAAACGAATGCGCTTATACTTACCGCAATGACATTCCCAATCTTTGGTTGGGCCAAAGATCTTTTCGCAGAAGAGCCCGTCGCGTTCGGGTTTCAGCGTGCGGTAGTTGATCGTTTCCGGTTTCTTGACTTCGCCGAACGACCACGCACGGATCTGCTCAGGTGAAGCCAAGCCGATGCGCATGGCATCGAAATTATTGACGTCAATGAGGTTCAAAAGGACTCCTGGATTCGGGCGCCATCCGGGTTGCTTACGCAGGGTACCGCAGCTCACGTTGTCGTAAGGGGTCCCACCGTCGCTCCGCCGGGTCGAGCCGCCTGGTCGCCTTCGTCAAGGCGGGGCCGCTCTGGCACAGACCGATAGTATACCACTGCTACGAACACGCCTCAAGGGCGATTGGTGGCGAGCTGGGTCAGCTTCGCCAAACGGCCAAGGGAAGCACTCTGGCCCATGGAACCGTGCCTCTACTCGTTTGTCGTTCGGGGGTTTTGAGCAATGCTTTCTCGTTGGGCTCTTTCCGTGCTTGGTGCAACGCTTTTCGCTCTCGCGGCATGCGGGGGTGGCGGCAAGGGCGCGGCCCCCGTACTGCCGGCGGCGCCATCACCGGCGGCAAGCGCCTCGTCGCCCGCCGGACCGGCAGCCAAGAGTCACGTGAGCTTTGTCATCAGCGTGCCGAAGGCGACGCCGAAACCGCTATCCGCACGTCGACCCGCCTACGTGTCCCCCGCAACGCAGTCGATGACGATCAGCGTCTTGCAGGGCTCGACCTCGGTGCTTAGTCAGACCGTCGGCTTGACCGCCAGTTCCTCAGGCTGCACGAGCTCCCTCGCCAACGTCACCTGCACCCTCACGCTGAATCTCAACGCCGGTTCCTATACGGCGTCGATCACGACGTATGACGGGACGAACGGCACGGGCAATAAGCTCTCGATCGCGCAAAACGTAGCCTTCACGGTCGTCTCAAACCAAAACAACATCGTGCCGTTAGGCTTGAGCGGGATTCCTATGAACATCATCGCGATGGCGGCCAACGCGGCAAACAGCGTGTATGTAGTCGCAGAAGACGCTGACGGCAACTTCATCGTCGGCTCGGGTGCGCCAACGTTCAGTGCGACCAAGGCATCAGGCCCTTCCGTGGCTACCATCACACAGCCGAGCTCGACGGCGCCGAATACCGTTTCGTTTGCAATACCGTCGACGCCGGTTGCCGGAACGGAATCGATCGCTGTGACCGCGAGCTACCCCTCAGGTCAAACGAATGCGTGCGCCAGCGCTGGGGCTGTATGCACGCTCGCAACACCAATCTCCGTGAATTACGGCCAGACCCTTTTCACCGATAACTACGAAGATAATAATTTACTCGGATATTCTGTTCCGTTCACGAGCAGCACGCAAACAAACTCACTCAACTTCGCCGGCGTGAACTATTATCCGTACTGGGGCATCGCAATGAACGCCGGCGGGACGGTCTTTAGCTGGGGATACGAGACGCCGGTGACGTTGGTAGTTTCGAGCCCGCCCTATACCAGTTCCACGACGGTCAATACCGGACTGACCGAAGCGTATTATTTCGGAGCAGCTGATCCCAGCGGCGATGTCTTCATACCGAACTATCCGACGAGCCCAACCACAGGCGCGATCGCCGTCATTAAACCTCCCTATACCGGCACACCAACGCAGCTCACAGCGGGCGTCGACGACCCGTACGGGGCGGCCATCGATTCAAACAACAAGCTCTACGTCGCAAACGATGGCTCGAGTACGATTACAGTCTATGCGTCTCCGTACACGTCTGTGTCCGCGACTGTGAGCTCGCTCACGAGCGCCCCCTATGGCCTCTATATCTCCGGCAGCAAACTTTATGTAACCGAAGACGGCTACGTCGACGTGTTTAATCTGCCCGTGACCTCGAGCAGCTCGCCGGCAGCAACGCTCAGCATGCCGGGCAGCTACTCCTACGGCGCGGCCGCCGTTGATTCCGCAGGGAATCTCTGGGTAGGCTGTTACGAGGAGTGCAACACGACCGTCAGTTCGGTGCCTGGATACGGCGGTGCCGTCTATAAGTTCGCAGCGCCATTTTCAAACGGCGAAACCGCGTCCGTTACGCTGACGATGCCGGCATCGGGATTCACCAGCTATGAAGTCGTCGGCCTCGCCTTCGACGGCACGGGCAACCTGTACGTTGACAACGGCTACGGCGGATCTGAAGAGGGTGGTCTGCTCGAGTATTCCGGCACGATCACGTCGAGTAGCATGCCGACATACGGCATCGAGACCTCAACGCTTTACTATCCGTGGGGGATCGTCATGTCGCCGGCGGCTTTTACGGTGACGCCGTGATGCGCATGCAATCGCCTGCGCTGGTGGCGCTGGCGGTGCTTGCTGGTTGCACGCCTGGCTACGTCGTGCCTTCGTCGTCCACTCGTCCGGCGCCGACGATAAGCACATCGAGCGGCGTGATAACGTCGCTGACACTTAGCGGCGCCGGTGCAACAACGACGATTTCCGTCAGCGAATCGGGTTATACCGGCAGTTTTACCGCGACGTCATCGAACGCAGCGATCGTGACACTCGCGGCGGCAACGGGAGCTGCAGTACGGCGCGCGAGCACGGGCAGCACCGCGACGAGCTCAACAGGATTCGCGCTCACCGGTACCGGACCAGGCAGCGCGACGGTGTCGATCGCCGATCAAAACGGACACTCCACGTCGTTGCCGGTTACGGTCGGCAACGCGACGATCAGTGTGACGCCGTCGACAGTCGCCCTGACCGCGATCGGTGCCACACAGAACATCACCGTTTCCGAAAGCGGGTATTCCGGAAGTTTCAGCGCGACCTCGAGCAATACGGCGGTCGCAACCGTCGCGACGACAGCGATTCCGGGAACGTTCGCGGTTGCGGCGGTGAACGGCGGAACGGCAACGATTACGGTCACGGACTCGTCGGGGCTTTCGGCGACCGTTTCAGTCGGAGTTACCGCGACCTCGGGGGTAATCTACACCAAGAGGCCGTAACAGCTGGTCGCTTTGAACGACTCGACAATACGCGGCGCGTTGCGGTCGATCTTCGATGCCGCGGTCGCGAGCGCCGACCCGCGCAAGGTCTTGGCCGCCCACCTACCCGAGCGTCCCTCACGTGGACGGGTTGTCGTGGTCGGTGCCGGGAAGTCCGCTGCGCTCATGGCGTCCGCCCTCGAGGACGCCTGGCCTAACGTTCCGCTTGAAGGCGCGGTCGTGACGCGCTACGGCTACAAGGTGCCGACGCGACACATCGAGGTGCTCGAAGCCGCCCATCCCGTGCCCGACACCAACAGCGAGCGTGCCGCAGATCGCATGCTCGCCGCGGTTGCGGGACTTGGTCCAAGCGATCTCGTGATCGCGCTGATGTCGGGCGGCGGGTCGTCGTTGATGGCCAAACCTGCGCCCGGTCTCACGCTCGCGGATAAGCAAGCGGCTACAGAATCACTGCTCGCCTCCGGCGCGACGATCCAAGAAATGAACGCGGTGCGCAAGCATCTCTCAGCGATCAAGGGCGGTCGCCTGGCGCTTGCCGCGCGGCCTGCGCGCGTCGTGACGCTCGCGATCAGTGATATTCCCGGCGACGACCCCTCGATGATTGCCAGCGGTCCAACGCTTGCGGATGCGAGCACGGTCGCCGACGTGCGTGCGATCGTTGCGCGCTACGGCCTGCGATTGACGTCCGCGGTCGCAACGTATTTGGAGCATGCAGCCGAGACACCGAAACCCGGTGCGATCGCGCAAGATGTTCGCTTGATCGCGACACCGGCGATGGCACTGCACGCCGCAGCCGCACGTGCACGCGAGCTTGGATACTCACCGCTCGTGCTCGGCGAACTCGAGGGAGAGAGCCGCGATCTCGGCATCGTCATGGCGGGAATCGCGCGGAGCGTACGCGTACACAGCGCGCCGGTCGCGCCGCCCGTGGTGCTGATCTCCGGGGGAGAAACGGTCGTTACGCTGGGCAGCGGTCCAGCCGGTCGCGGCGGACGCAACATGGAATTCCTGTTAGCACTTGCACTCGCGCTCAACGGCGCACCGAACGTTTGGGCGATCGCCGGCGACACCGATGGTCGCGACGGCACGGAAGACGCGGCAGGAGCCGTGGTTTCACCCGACACACTGGCGCGCGCCGCCGCGGCACACCTCGACCCGCGCATTGTGCTCGATCGCCACGACAGCTTCACGCTCTTCGATAGGCTGGGCGATCTGGTCGTGACCGGCCCAACCCTCACGAACGTCAACGCATTACGCGCCGTACTGATTCTCTGAGATCAGCGGCGCGAGGAGGCGTACGGCGGATCGCCTAAAGGCTCCGGCGTGCCCGCGAAACGTCCAACCCAGGCCAACGGGTCGGGCCTGGCCGCTGTGGCCGAATGCGCCGGTGTTTCACTGGCGACGGCTTCTCGCGTCCTTGCGGGTAGCACCCACCGGGTCTCAGGCGACTTACGCGATCGCGTGTTGCGCGCTGCCGAAGAACTCGATTACATTCCGAACGCGACCGCGCGCAGTTTGATCGTCGGCACGCGCAAAATCGTCGGCGTCCTGCAACACGACATGCTCGATTTTTTCACGGCCGCCAATATTCGCGCGCTCGAAGAAGTCGCCGATCGTGCCGGATGGTTGATCATGCTCGTCAACGCGGGCGGTAACGTCGAGAAGGAGCTGCGGTATCTGCGCATGTTTCGCGCAGAGCGCGTCGGCGCGATCATTTTGGTGGGCTCGGGTCTCGATGACGACGGCTATCGCGCGATGCTCACGCGCGAACTCGATGGCTTCGTCAAAGCGGGCGGGCGCGTCGCCACGGCAGGACGTCACGATCTTCCTCACGTCGAATTTGTGCCCGACAACGTTGGCGGCGCACAAGCAGCGATTGAATATCTTCTGAGTCAGGGTCACCGCCGCATCGGCATTATCTCCAGCCCTCCCAAAATCATCGGAACGCGTGAACGCATTGCGGGCGCAAAGCGAGCATTTGCACGCGCGGGCATACCGTGGAGCGACGACCTCGTAGTCGACGGCGACCATCGCCGCGCAAGCGGTGCAAGCGCCTGCGAAACGCTTCTTGCGCGTGCCCCCGATGTCACGGCGATTTTTGCTATGAGCGACGAAATGGCGCTGGGGGTCTACGACGTCGCGCACAAGCGTGGCCTTTCGATCCCTGAGGACCTATCGGTCGTAGGATACGACGACACGACGCTGTCTCGCGACGTTGCGCCGGCATTGACAACCGTGATCTATCCGAACAGCGAGCTCGCGCGCCGCGCGATGGAAGCGTGCCTTGCCGATGCGCCGCCAGAAGCAACCCAGCTCCTGATACCCTGCGACCTAATCGTGAGGAAAAGCGTCGCGCGGGTATAGTATCCGCACTATGGCCATCATTGGAATCATCGGCGCGGACGACCGCGCAGTAGCGATCGGAAGAATGATCCGGCGAACCGGACACACGGTCTGCTTCAGCGACGTCAACGACGATCGTACGTCGCTTGCCGCGGCGGAAGTGCTGGGCGAGGGCGCCTTTGCAACGACACCATATCAGCAAGCAGCGAGTTGCAACACACTGGTCTTCACGATCCATTGGGAAGATATCGAACGCGCGCTCACCGCACTCGGCGATTATAAGGACGGCGTTGTGGTCGACGCGACCCGCCCGCCGGATCTCGGTAGGCTAAGCGGCGCGGAGATCCTCGCGCACAAACTCGACAATCGCCACGTCGTCAAGGGTTTCGTCGAGCCGCTCGATACCAACGAGTTCATTAGAATCGCCTCGGACGATCCCGAAGCGCGCGCTGAGGTCGGCGAGTTGATCGCGCACTGCGGGCGTACTGCCCTCGACGTCGGCCCACTAGCAAATGCGCGCGCGATCGAGCGCGCCGTCGCATCCGAACTTTCACGGTAACGTAATCCGCAAACGAAGCTGAACGGTGCGCCCCATCGGCCAGTTCTGGGGGACGTATCCGGCGCGGCCGTACGTCCACGGCACGGCTTGGTTCTGGCCGTCGTTCGTCGGCACACCGTTACCCAAGGTATATGGAACCGAATAGCCGCCGGCTGCTTCGTATGCTGCCGCATAGAGCGAGTTACCGCCGGCATAACCCGGTGGTCCGATGAGGTACGGATTGCCTTGATACGACGTCGGCGCAGTGTTGTTCAGCAGATTGACGACGTCGAAGACCAACGTGATGTGCGCTGTGACATCGCCTTCGACGTGAAGATTCACAAAGGTCTCGCCCGGCGCGTGTAGGGAGTTCGGAAAGTCGGCCTCCGGCGTACCGAGGTTTGCGATGTACGGATTCGTCGTCGCGTTGTATGGTTGTGAGGGATTTCGGAGGAAGTAGTAGTTGTAACCCGGATCCCAATAGTTGTCGTTGGGGACCTCTTCGGGTTTCCCGGTGTTGGGATCGAAGATCCAGGCCATCTTACCGTTGCCGTACGGATATCCCGATTCGTAGGAGACTGCCGGCGAGATGCGCAGCTTGTGATTGCGCGTGTGCCACGCGTACGAAAGCGTTCCCGAGAAATTCGGCAAGTAGTTGACCGGAAAGAGCACGCCGGCCGCGACGGCGGGCGCATTGAGATCGTTGTAGGCAAACTGCGAAGCGCTCGACGAGTACGCGCGGACGAAGTTCGTATCGAGCGTAAAGCCGGCCTGACTTAGCCAGAGTTCTGCACCGCGCGCGCGCAGATTGCCGACATTCGTCGGCACGCCGACGCCGTTGGGCACGAGCCCAGACTGCAGCGCCGAGCGAAAGTTGTAGGGCAAGACGTCGATCAGATTCTGCTCGTTGATGTTGAAGAGCGTCGCGCGAAACTGCAAGCGCGTTCCGCCTTCGAGCGAATAGGTCAGGTCACTTCCGACCTCCGGTGCAAGCTGCGCGAACGGCGCGGGCGCTCCGGTGTTCGGATCGGCGTTGGTGGAGTCGACGCGATCCGCCTCGAGCGGCAGCGGCGCGACCGTATTGCGGTCGTAGGTGATGCGCGCCGCGATGTTCTTGGTTACGCTGTACGCGGCGGCGAGGTGCGGATCGAGGGCACCGTCGTCGTAGATACTGCCCGCACTCGGAATGACATGCGTATCGGTGAACCGCGCCGTTCCCATAAGGTCAAGCTGCGGCGTAACGTGCCACGTATCGCCGAAGTACGCGAGATACGAGAACAATGTTGGATTCGAGGTGATAAACTCGCCGGCCGTCGGCACGACCTGATTGAGAAACGACGTGTTCGTACTGTACTCGGCTCCGAAACGGAGATCGTGATGCTCGCCGATGATGTCTTGACCGTCGTAGCCCAGGCCCGTCTCTCGGCTTCCCTGCATTTCGGAGAGCGAGATGATGCCGTCGGGCCAGCCGTTTTCGTCCCAGAACGGACCGCCTGCCTGCGAGCCGTATTGCGACTGATAGAGCTGTACGCGCGAGAGCGAATGTGTGCCGTTATGGAGCCATTGCGCCTTGAGGATGCTGTACGAGCCGCGAATGCCGGACGCATACGTCACCGGATCGTTCGGATTGGTTCCGCCCGGATAGGTCACGGGAGCGCCGTCCGGCGTCTGACCGTCGAACGCACCGACCGTTTCACCCGCGTACGGCGATCCGTACTGGTCGTACGTCGCCTGTCCGACGAGCGCCAAGATCGAGACGTCATCATGCGAATCGATGCGATAATGAACGTTCGATTCGATCGAGTATTCGCCGCGGTTCTGCAGCGCGAGGCCGTACGTTGCCGCCTCCTCCGGATAGAACGAGCCGTTGCCGTAGAGGAAATACTGACTGCCCGTCATCGTCGCAAACGCGTAGCGCCACTTCAAATCCGGCGTGGCGCCGAGCACTTGCAGCGAGGTCTGTTGGAATTGTGCACCGATGCCGACACCACTCTCCAGCGTCACGCTTCCCGGATAAGTGCCGACCGCAGGAATCTGGTCGATGACGCCGCCGAGCGAATTGGCGCCTTGATTCGTATAGCCCGCGAGCGTTGTCGTCGTATAGGCAACGCCGGTTGTCGGAAGTTGCGCCCCGACGATATTTCCGCCCGGTTCCGCGACCAAGCCCTGCGGCACCGGCACGGAGTCGTAGTCGAAGGTCGCATCGGAGACCTTGCCGCCGCGAAGAACGGCGTTTGCGAACGGATCGAGCACAACGCCGGGCACCGAGGCAATTGCGCCCTGCACGGTGCCCTCAACATAGGTTGCGAGGCCTGACGAGGAGACCGGCGGCGAGATTGCGCGCGCCTGCGCACCGCTCACCGTGAACGTATCGCTCGTGCTCCCCGTCGTGAAAGCCTTGGTCGACTGCACGGTCGCGATCGTCGCAAGCTGGGCGACGAGATGGAACGCAACGGCCTGCGTTTGACCGGGCAACACGGTGACGCCCGTTTGGTCCGCGGTTTCGAAGCCGCGCGCGGTAACGATCACCGTGTAGGTGTCCGGTGTGACACCCAGGACGCGAAAGCTGCCGCGTGCATCCGAGGTTGTGCTGTAGAGCCCGGATGGCGATGAGACAGTTATGTGCGCGCGGGCGACCGGCTTGCCGACGCTCGCGACCGTGCCGACCACGGTTCCGGTGGTTGCTTCTGCAGCGCCGGCTCGACCGATCGCGGTCGATGCAGCGATGACGAACGCGAAGACCGTTCGCGTTGAAAGTGAGCCCCTCATGACAACTGCTCCTGGAACGTAACGACGTCCCAACGCTACGAGCGATGTTTAGGCGAGCGTCGTAAGGAGCAGCGGTGGCGCGCGTTGACCGACTTGGCGAACGTGGAACGGTTGCACGTAGCGCCGCGTCGCTTCGTGACGGCGCGGAGCAAACAGCGACGCGTCGCTGATGCCGAGTGCACAGAGGATAAAGTCGAGGGCTATCGAGACCAGAGCAGCGCAGCGGCGTACGATCGTTCGCATGGCGCGCGCGGCGAGTATCGTGCAGAGCAAGCCGATCAGTAGGTGGGTGGCGATACTGAACCAGATCGGGCCACCAAGCCAGGCGATTCCGCCCGCGAGTCGCCCATCGTAGAGCAGATGCTCGCAACTCTCCATAATGAAAAGCGCGACGAACTGCAGCAGCACGATGTACGGTAGATCCGCGAGCGCAGGCCGAGCCGAGAGGTGCCGGGCTATGCCCGCAACCCATCTGCGATAGACACAGGCACGACAAACTAGTCCAAGACACCGTGCGGCGATCGCGAGCAGCAGCAGCATGCTGCCGACGAGCAGCGTCGGAACCACGCTCGCGTGATCGTTATCGGAATATCCTCGGCCCAGCATGCCCGTGTTTGCGATGGTCTCGACCAATGGATCCGCGATCGCCGCTGCGACCAGCGCAACGGCAATCACAAACGGTACGCGCGTCCACGGGAGTATGCGCACGACCTAGATTTTTCGCGTTACTTGAGTGTGGACGTCGTCGAGATCCTCGATCGTGTTGAGCGTGACCGCATCGCAGATGTTTCCGTCCTTGATACCGGAAGCGTCGCGCATCCTTGCTGCAAGGTCGTCGGAGTGATCGTAGGCGCGTACCGCTTCGTTGTGCTTTCTGATTCGCTCGACCGAAATCGAACCGCCGTTCTGCTGGAGTATCCACTCCTCGAATGCGATGTACTTCGGACGGTTCGCCTTGATGAAGTCCACCGTCTTTTGGCGATCGAGGCCGAGCGCATCAAGCGTCATCTGATCGAATCCCTTACCGCACTCATCGTAGCTTTCGGGAAGCAAACCGGCAGCGGCGAGGGTAAGTTTTGTCCACAGCCGCGGGAGATGAATCGCTCCAAGCGGTCCTGCCGTATCCGAGCTGATCAGTGGTACGACGTGTTGTAGCGTTACGGTTGGCATACGTGCCTCCTAAGCGTTAGTCGGTTTTTTTCCCAACATGTTGCCCGTGTCGCCCGACGAACGTGAGTTCGGAGACTCCGGACTTGTCGAGCTGCCCAAGGCCCATCGCTTTCATGCGTTCGTACTGGTCGTACGTCGCCTGCGCGAGGGGCAGCGCAAGATCGACCTCGCGCGCGAGGGAGAGCGCGATCCCCGAATCCTTTGCTGCGTGCTCTGCTGAGAAGTACACGTCATGGTCGCGATTCTGCATGTCCTCACCATCGGTGTCAAGCACGCGTGAGTTCGCACCAGTTTGTGAGAAGACGTCGCGCAGCATTTTCAGATCGAGCCCAAGCGCATCGCCGAGCCCGAGGCCCTCGGCGAGCCCGGCGGTGTTGACGTTCATGACTATGTTGACGAGCGCCTTGACCTGCGCGGCGCGCCCGGCCTCACCGATGTACATGAGCGAGGAACTCATCTTCTCGAGCATGGGCCGCATGCGATCGAAGACGTCGCGACGGCCGCCGATCATGAGGTACAGTGTCCCGGCTCGCGCTTGCGTGATCGAACTCGCCATGCATGCCTCGAGCGAGTGCGCGCCGCGCGTCTCTGCACGACGCTGCACTTCGATATGCGTTGCAGGGCTGACCGTGGCGCAATTCACGAAGGTCTTGCCCTCCGCGTCCGCAAGCAGACTATCGCCACGTTCGGCAAAGATGCGATCCATCGCTGCGTCGTCGGTGACAACCGTTACGATCACCTCGGCGTTCTTCGTGACGTCAGCGAGCTTTGTGTACGCCACGCCGTTCGTAGCCGCGGCAGCGGATTGCGCCGCTTCCGGCCGGATGTCGTAGTAGGCGGTGACGGGATAGCCAAGATCCGCCAGGCGCAGTCCGATGTTTGCGCCCATACGTCCGGCGCCAACGATACCAATGGTCGGAAGCAACTTACCGCCCCCACTCCGAATCAGGGTGAATAACGTGCTGAACGTCTATTGCTTAGCCGCCATCGTCGCAGTTGCCTCGCCGACGCCGACACCTACGCCGCTTCCGGTAATAGGGGTCGTGCGCGTCGTTACCGGCTCGCCACAAGCCATCCATCAACTTCCGGTTCCGGCGTCGGTCTTGGATCAGCAAGCGATCGCGCATCTCCCCGAACTCACCGCCGATCAGGTTCTCAGCTATCTGCCCGGCTTCGACCGGAACCGCAGCAACAGCATGTTCACGAACTACGGACAGCTGCGCGTCTCCTTTGCCGGTCTCGGCAACGATCGCGGTTTGCTGCTCGTCGACGGGATTCCAGCCCAAGACGGGTTCGGAGGCCAGGTTGATTGGGCGCAGTTCCCGACGCCCGACCTCGTTCGCGCGGAGCTTCTGCGCGGGCCCGGTTCCGCGCTTTACGGCGGCGGAGCGATCGGCGGCGTGCTTTCACTGCAGACCTTCGGACCAACAAGCGCGCTCTCGGGTCCCGCGCAAGGCACAATCAGCTTTTCCGGCGGCTCGCATGCTTTCGCTCAAACCTACGCGCAGACAACGGCGCCGCTCGGCGGAAAACTGACGGGTTCATTCTCGGCACTCTCCCAGCAGTTGCAATACAACGCACTCGCCCCTGGATACCAGACCGCTCACGACAACGAATCCCAAGCCCAGAGCAACATGGCATCGTTCCGCCTGCGTTACGCGCCCGATGCGCAGACGGTCGTAGAATACGGATACCTCGGTGCGTGGGACTATCAACAAGAGGGGCGTCCAAACTACGATTTCTGGCGTAACACGCTGCAACACGCGTTTCGCGTTGCGAATACGACCAAGCAATCCGAGCTTACCGGCAGCGTGTACGTTCGCAACGCGTTCGTCACGAATCGTGCCGACATCTATCCGGGCGATCCGGGAACCCTGCTGTACACACAATATGTGCCGACGCACGAGAGCGGTGTGCTGGTCAACTGGATCGTGGGCGGCGATCGTTCGACGTTCGCACTGCTTGCCAATGCAAAGTTCGTCGGCGGGGTCAGCGATCAGTATAACGGCGCTGGGGTCTTTACCGTCGCCGGAAGCGGTACGCAAGATTCAACCGGCCTTGCGATGCAGGAGACGTTACGCTGGAATGCCTTCGAGCTGGTCGGCGGCTTGCGCGGCGACGCGATCGATCTCGTCAACGCGGCGACACAGAAGGGCTCAACCGTAACAACGATCGCACCCCGGGTCGATCGCGCCCTCTCTCCGCGTGTCGCGCTTCGCTATGACCTCACCAAAGCGTTGGCATTTCGCGCGTCGGCCGGCGGCGGCTTCCGCGCGCCCTATCTCAACGAGCTCGTGCGCGGCTATCAAATCGGCGCCGTGCAATACTTGCCGAACTCGGCGCTCGTGCCCGAGCGCAGTTCGTCGCTCGTAGTCGGCTTCGACTGGCTCCACGCAAGCAGCGAGCTCTCCGCCGACTTCACCCATGCATATGTGAACGACGCCATCGATTTTCGGACCATTAGCGCAACGGTACAGATGCGCAGTAATTTTTCGCACACCCAAACCGATGGTACGACCGTCGTGTATGTACGGCGGCTGGGCTCATGCTCGCGCATAACGCTGTGGGGGACGCAGCAATATTCGCGCATCACCGCAGGCACCGCCGGCGAAGCCGGCAAGCAGCTGCCCTACGTTCCCAAGGCGTCGGCAAGCGCGGAATATGACGCGCCGATCGGCGCACTGGAGGCCGGCGCAAGCGTCAACTATTCAGGCATGACGTGGGCCGACGACCTCAATCAAGAGCCGCTCGGCAGCGCGGTCACCGCCGGACTGCACGTTATTGCACCACTCCATGCGGGCGTCGACATCACCTTGAACGTGAACAATCTCACGGATGCGCGCTATCTCTCGAGCATCGATCGCTATGCGCCGCCGCAGGTGATTTCTCTCGCTGTCGCCGCGCCGCTTGGATCCGCCCAGGCGCCCGCCTGCTCAAAATAGTCAAAGCGCGATTTGGGAATACCAACAAGCATGAGCATACGGAGACTACTCGCGGCGTCCATTGCGGCAGCCATGCTGGCGCTCGGCATGCCCGCGACACCGGCACAGGCTAACGGTGCGGCCAGCACGCGGAACATCATTATCTTCAGCGCAGCCGCAGCGGCAGCCACCTACTTGATCGTACGTCACAATCGTAAGGTTCACGAACACGAGGCGGCGATGTCCGCGCGCCAAGCCGCACTGGAGCAACAGAACGACAATGCCGCGTCAGCCTACCAGCACGCGCAACACGCCTATCAGGAGGAAGTCGCGGTCAACGGCGAGCTGCAAAAGGAGGTTGCGTATCTGCACGCGGTTGTCGAGGCGCAGCGCAACGAGCTTGCTTCGCTGAACGTCCACGACGACTCCGGGACCAGCGACGCCGCCATGATTTCGTACGGCTGGGGTAGCGTATGAGGCGCGGTTTCGCGCTCTTACTTCTTGCCTCGCTCGCTGCCTGCGCGGGCAACGATCCGCAGTCGGCTGCAAACGGTGTGACGCGGGGAGTCTACGACAACAACCTCTCGGCGGTGCAACCCTACTTCGACGACGCGCTGCGCCCGCAGGTGTCGCGCGCCGGCGTCGGCGTGATCTCCGACAAGATGCTCGCGATGGGGAGTTACAACGGCCTCACGTTCCTCGGGAGCGACACGACAAAGCGTGAATATTCATATCGCGCGAATTTCTCGAAGGGCACGATGAACGTCGTCGTGCGTGTCGATCCCGACGGCCGCTTAGCCGCGTACCGCGTGTTTCCATCGTCGAGCTAAAGCACGTTGGCGCGGCCGATAGTGAGGAACGTGCGCGCGAACAACTCGGCCGGCAACGGGTGGCCGAGCGCATAGCCTTGCACGTATTGGCAGCCGGCTTCGAGCATCACTTCGAGCTGCATCGTGTTCTCGACCCCTTCCGCGACGACCGTCATTCCGAGTTCAGACGCGAGACGCAGGACCGTCACCGCAACCGCGCGCGCCTTACTATCGACCTCACTTTTTGTCACGAAAGAACGATCGATCTTGAGCACGCTTGCGGGAACATCGCGCACGCGGCCGAGCGACGAACCGCCCGTGCCGAAGTCGTCGATCGCGCAATGCACGCCGATATCGCGCAGGCTGCTCACCAGTGCCGCAACATCGCCATCGTCGCTGGCCACGACGTTCTCATTGATCTCGACAATCAATGCGTCGGCCGAAACCATCGTGCGCTCGAGCAGATCGCGAATGCGGTCACGGCAGTGCCGATGCAATACTTGCCGCGCAAAGAGGTTGACCCACACCTGGAAATCCGGTATCTCGCGCCGCCATTCACCGGCTTGGAGCAACGCCTGCTCCATCACGTTCCAACCCACGTGTTCGCCGATCGATAAGCGCTCGAGCAGATCGATAAAGTGCGCCGGCGCGACGATGCCGCGGTCCGGGTGAATCCAACGTAACAGCGCCTCGGCTCCAGCGACGCGCCAGCTGCGCGTGATCTCATCGTAGCGGAAAATCGGTTGGTAGAACGGCACGAGTTCGCGCCGCTCGACTGCGCGATGCAATTCGCCGACTAGCGACGGCGAGTCGCCGACTTGCAGTTCAGGCGAATACACGATCGCATGCGTCGGTGATTCCTTGGCCCGCTCGAGCGCAATGTCGGCCTTGCGCAGCATCTCGTCGGCTGACCCCGCGCGGATCATGCGTACCGCGCCCATCGAGACCGAGACAAAGACGCGCGAACCGTCGGCGTCGAACGGCGCGTCGAAGAATTGGCGCAGCTCAGCCATGATCGCGTGGGGGCTGCGGTCGTCGACCACGGCAACCGCGAATTCATCCGCGCTCACGCGCGCAATCATGTGCGAGGTTGGAAATGTCGAACGCAGGCGAATAGCCATCTGCTGCAGCACGTGGTCGGCCGCGACGCGTCCAACACCCTGGTTGAGGAGGCGCATGTCGTCGATATCCATGATCACGAGCACGATGGCTGAGTCGGCATGACGCGAGATCCACTCGACGAGCCGCTCGCGATTCGGAAGACCCGTGAGTTCATCGACAAACGCGCGACGCGCAAGGCGCGCTACCAGGTCCCAGCGTTCGTCGACAAGGCCGGCGAGGAGAAAGACCATCAGCGACGATGCAAAGAGAAATCCTTGCGTCAAGACCATCATCGCTGGACTCAGCCCGAGCGTGACCTCCATCAGCGTCGCAGCGACGACCGCTGTCGCCGAGGCGAGTGCCGCGCCACGAATGCCGTACCGCAGCGCAAACCACGACATCACGACGAACGAAAGGTCGAGCACCGGCTCGTGGATGGTCGACGAGAGGTAAATGCCTCCGCAGATCAGTAGCGCCGTCCCGGCTACGAGCGCCGCGACCTCGGCGCGCGAGGGGTCCTGATGCTCGGCGGGCGACTGCGTTTGGCGCCAACCGATGAACGTGATGATCGCCGGAACGAGCGCCATCACCGCCGTCACGTCGCCAATGATAAAGCGCGCAAGTTGCTGCGGCACATCGTCGACGGCGACTTTACCGATCGCAACCAAAAGCGTGATCGCCACCGGTGCGGCGACGAACGGTGCAGCAACGCCAAGGACGCCGCTAAACCATGCAACGTCGCGTAGGCTTCGTAGCGGCAGCCCTACGCGCAGGCGTCCAAGCACTAAGCGCACGGCCAGCGCGAACACGACGCCGATGACGATTTGCACGATGAGCGCAGACCACACGGGATGCGCCGCACGTTCGAAGAGGGCCCAACGCAATACGGCAGAGAGCGGAATGAGCGGGAACCAACGCCAGCCGACGTAGATCAACAACAACACGTCGAGCGCGAGCGCGGGATAGACCGGTGACGCGCCACCGTGCGTGAACGTTCCCTCGGTAAATGCTGTCAGGAGCTGCCACGCAAGCAAAAAGCCGGCGATATAAACCGCCGTTTTTTGTCGACCGGCTGAACGCGGCGCGAAGGGGCGCACGCTAGCGATTTTCATCCATGAGCCGTTTGGTTCCCTGTCTACATAAGATAAGGGCCCGGCCAACCGGCCAGGCCCTTGATTCCTGGGGAATATGGTCCGAAAGAATCAGAAGTCGTCTTCGGTCGGATTTTCTTGATAAGGCGCTTCCTCTTCCTCATCTTCGAAAGGCTTGTCTTCCTCGTAGGCTTCCTCGTCTTCTTCCTCGATCTCGTAGCCTTGCACGCCGCCGTCGGCATCCTCTTCCTCTTCGGTCTCTTCCTCGGGGGTGAAGATTTCCTCGGCCTCAGCTTCGCGCACCGGCAGCGGGGGTGGCGTCGGAAGGGGCAACGTCGCGTCGAGCGGTTTGCTGTCGTCGAGTTCTTCCTCTTCCTCTTCCTCCGGATCCACTTCGGTCGGATCGCCGATGCCTTCTTGCTCCGCAGCTTCCGCGAGGACTTCGCGTGCCGCGACTGCCGTTTGCGACGGCACCGGTTGATCGTCGCCCATCAAGAGCCCGATTTCCTGACGCTCACGTTCACCTAGGTCATCATCTTGCATGCGCACGTCGATCTCTTCGCGGTTCTCGGTGAGCACCTTGACGTCGAGCGCGAGCGACTGCAGCTCTTTGATGAGGACCTTGAACGATTCCGGAACGCCCGGCTCCATCACGTTCTCGCCCTTGACGATCGCTTCGTAGGTCTTGACGCGTCCGACGACGTCGTCGGACTTGACCGTGAGCAGCTCTTGCAGCGTATACGCAGCGCCGTACGCTTCGAGCGCCCAGACTTCCATTTCACCAAAGCGCTGACCGCCGAACTGCGCCTTACCACCCAGCGGCTGCTGCGTGATCATCGAGTACGGTCCGGTCGAACGAGCGTGGATCTTGTCGTCGACCAAGTGCGCGAGCTTGAGCATGTAGATCATGCCGACCGTAATCGGACGCGAGAAGCGCTCGCCCGTCCGTCCGTCACGCAGCCACGTCTTGCCGTCGGGCGCAATGCCCGCGTCCTGCAGCCACTCGGCGATGTCTTCCGCGTGCGCACCGTCGAAGACCGGGGTCGCGACGTTCATGCCGAGCATGCGCGCCGCCCACCCGAGATGGGTCTCCATGATCTGGCCGAGGTTCATACGCGAGGGAACACCGAGCGGGTTGAGCACGATGTCGACCGGCGCGCCATCTTCCAGATACGGCATGTCTTCTTCCGGCAGCACTTTGGCGATGACGCCCTTGTTGCCGTGACGTCCGGCCATCTTATCGCCCTGCAGAATCTTACGCTTCTGCGCGACATAGACGCGCACGAGATGATTCACGCCCGGCGAGAGTTCATCGCCGTTCTCGCGTGAGAACACCTTGACGTCGATGATCTTGCCCTTTTCGCCGTGCGGAACTTTGAGCGAGGTATCGCGCACTTCGCGCGACTTTTCGCCGAAGATCGCGCGCAGGAGGCGCTCTTCCGCCGTCAGTTCGGTCTCGCCCTTGGGCGTGACTTTACCGACGAGGATGTCTTCCGGGCGCACTTCCGCGCCGATGCGGATGATGCCGCGCTCGTCGAGATCCTTGAGCGCGTCTTCGCCGACGTTGGGGATGTCGCGCGTGATCTCTTCAGGCCCGAGCTTCGTGTCGCGGGCCTCGCATTCGTACTCCTCGATATGGATCGAGGTGAAGCGATCTTCCTTGACCATGCGTTCGCTGATCAAGATCGCGTCTTCGTAGTTGTAGCCTTCCCACGGCATGAACGCGACCAGCACGTTTTGACCGAGCGCGAGTTCCGCTTCGTCGGACGACGGACCGTCGGCGAGCACTTGTCCCGCCTGGACGCGTTCGCCGAGTTTGACGATCGGACGCTGGTTGATGCACGTGCCCGCGTTGCTGCGCACGAACTTGAGCAGGTCGAACAGTTTCTCGGTGCCATCGTCGAGTTTGATGGTGATGCCCTTCGCATCGACCGAGATCACGGTACCCGCGGTGTCCGAGACGATCAGCGAGCCCGAGTCCTTGGCAGCGCGATACTCCATGCCGGTGCCGACGATCGGCGCATCCGGGCGGAGCAACGGCACCGCTTGACGCTGCATGTTCGCGCCCATCAGAGCGCGGTTCGCGTCATCGTGCTCGAGGAACGGAATTAGGGCGGTTGCAACCGAGACGATCTGCTTCGGCGAGACGTCCATCAACTGGACGCGCAGCGCCGGCTCTTCGATATACTCTTCGGCGTAACGGCAGACGACCGTCTCCGAAAGAATATTGCCTGAAGCTTCGTCGACCTGGGTGTTGGCCTGCGCGATGATGTACTCATCTTCGCGATCCGCGGTGAGATAAATGATCTCGTCGGTCACACGGCCTTCATGCACGACACGGTACGGCGTCTCGATGAAGCCGAACTTGTTGACGCGCGCATACGTCGCGAGCGAACCGATCAGCCCGATGTTCGGGCCTTCCGGCGTTTCGATCGGGCAGATGCGGCCGTAGTGCGAGTGATGGACGTCGCGAACTTCGAAGCCCGCGCGTTCGCGCGAGAGGCCGCCCGGCCCGAGCGCCGAGAGCCGGCGCTTATGGGTCAGTTCGGCGAGCGAGTTCGTCTGGTCCATGAACTGGGAGAGTTGCGATGATCCGAAGAACTCTTTGATCGCGGCGACAACCGGACGAATGTTGATGAGCGCCTGCGGCGTGACCGTCTCGATATCTTGGACGGTCATGCGCTCGCGCACGACGCGCTCGAGACGCAGCAAGCCGACGCGGAACTGGTTTTGCAGCAGTTCGCCGACCGAACGCACGCGGCGGTTCCCGAGGTGATCGATGTCGTCCTTGGCGATGATGCCGGTCGCGACTTTGATCAAGCGACGGATGACCGCGATCATGTCCGAACGGGTCAGGCACTTCACGTCGATCGACGGCTCTTCCAGACCCGCGTACTCGTTGATCTGGATGGTCGGCGTCGTGACGCGCGCTTCAACGTCCGGATTCTCGATGCGGTAGTGGAACTTACCACCGAGCTTGTAGCGGCCGACGCCGGCGAGATCGTAGCGCTTCTCGTCGAAGAACAGCGACTCGAGGAGCTTCTCGGCGTTCTCCGCGTTCTCGGGCTCGCCCGGACGCAACTTCTTGTAGATCTCCTTGAGCGCGTCTTCACGCGTCTTGATGTCTTTGTCTTTGTCGATCGAGTTTTGGATCAACGGCGCGTTGTCGAAGAGCGCGAGAATCGCCTCGTCGCTTTCCCAATTCAAACCGAGGTCCGGGCGCGAAAGCGCACGGATGAACGTCGAGACATAGATCTTGCGGTTCTTGTCGATGCGAACCCCAATTGTGCCCTCGGTTTCGTCGTTCTTCGTACCGTTGTCGGTCTCGAACTCGATCCACGCTCCACGATTCGGAATGATCGTTGCGTTGTACGTCGGGCGCGCGTTGGTGTCGACGTCTTGGCTATAGTAGACGCCGGGCGAACGCACGAGCTGGCTCACGATCACGCGCTCCGCGCCGTTGATCATGAACGTGCCCTTGTCGGTCATGAGCGGAAAATCGCCCATGAAAATTTCTTGGTCCGGAATGCCTTTGATTTCGCCCGATTCGGCCGTGATCAAGCGGACGCGCACGCGCAGCGGCGCGCTGTACGTCATGTCGCGTTCGCGGCATTCTTCAATAGAATACTTGGGCTCGCCCAGCGAATGCTCGCCGAACTCGAGGATCAAATTACCGGTGAAATCTTTGATTGGGGAAATCGAAGAAAATGCTTCGCCAAGTCCTTCGGTCTTGAACCAATCGAAACTCGCTTTTTGCAGTTCGATCAGATTCGGAATTTCGAGGACGTGCGGAATCTTCGCAAATGTGTGACGCGAGCGCTTGGGACCGGGATCCGGAGGCTGTTCGATTGTAAACGCGCCCGCCGCCAGCGGGAACGCTTGATGCACGGCAGTCGTCGTCACGCCGGCGTTTGCGGCAGGACGTTCCGTGCGCTTCGACTTGCCCTTACCCGCCGCGGAGCTCTTCGCGGTCGCTTTAGGTGCCGTCGTTTTCGCCATTATCTCTCTTTATACTGACCTTTGAGGATGGGCGGCGTAGCGACACAAGCAAAAGAGGCCGAGCTCGTCCCCCCACGCTGGGGCCTGACTCGGTCTTCTTCTATTCTTGTGGCTTATGCGCCCCAGGGCATAGGCAAGGATTCTACCACCGGCCCCGCAGGCCGTCAAGGCAGGGTTCAATCTGACTCCAACACGCGCCGCCGCCGCCCCTGCTCCCGGCGAGCTCCGGCGAGCAGCGCAAACACCAAGCCGGGCAAGACGAGCGAGCCAAAGAACGCTACTGTCTGCACGAAGTACGGGTGCAAATGATGATGTCCGAGTCCGCCCATGATGCGGGGCAGTATATCACACTGAGTTAGTGCAGGGCAGCCGCTTCCATCATCAGCGCGTCGGCTTGCTTCTCGAGCAGCGTCCGAACCGCATACATCGACTTCGTGGGCGCGGCGTCGGTCGAGGCTGCGTCCGATGCGAGGAAGCTGAGTTGTCCGTATACCTGCTCGGGGTAACGGAGTGCGTCCTCGCCCTGAGTTACTTCCGGGTTGTAGAGCTTGTGCAGCAACGCATCCGCTTGCGTGGCAGCGTCGCCGCCCTTGGCTTTCACACTCTGCACGTGCTCGATCGAGGCGGTCATCTGCTGAAGCTTGGCGCGGATCTGCATCAAGAACGCTAGTTGCTCTTGCAGCTGTGCAAGCGTTGCCTTCGCGTTCGGATCGGGTAAGACGCGCAGGTTGCCTTGCACTGACTGCGACCCTGCAACGATGCGTACTTGGTAGGTACCCGGTAACGCGGTCGGGCCCTCGAACCCGCCGCCGGCCCAGGGAACAAAGTTCTTGACGGGTTTGATGTCGTCGTAGTTGAGATTCCACCAGACGCGGTTGACGCCGGCCACCGCACCTTTTACGTCGATCGTGCGAATGAGATTTGCACGGTCGTAGATCTGCACGCTGACCTTTTCATCTTTAGCCGGCGCTTGCGCAAGCCAGAAGTTGATGACTGCACCGATCGGCGGATTCGCTCCGCTAAACTGGGCGACCGATCGCGTGAACCCATAATCGAAGCGATAGGCATTGCGCAGCGTGAAGAGGTGCAACGGTTGCGCTTGGATGCTTGCATTCATCTCTTGGAGCGGATGGAGATCGTCGAAGATCCAAATGCCGCGGCCGTGCGTCGCGACTACGAGGTCGTCGAAACGCGGCTGCACGGTAAAGTCGAAGACCGGCACGGTCGGAAAGCCGTTTGCAAAGGCTGTCCAGTGCTGCCCCTCATCATACGAATAGTAGAGTCCGGATGCGGTGCCGGCATAGAGCATGCCGCGTCGTACCGGGTCGGGTTTGAGCATGAGCGCGTAGCTGTTGGCCGGAAGGTCGCCCGAGATTCGCGTCCAGGTCGCTCCATAGTCGTGCGTCACGAAGAGCTGGGGCGTGCGGTCGCCCCACTTGTGCGCGTCCGCGCTAACGTACGCGGTGCCGGCATCAAAGGGCGAGGGCACGACGTCGTCGACGCGTAGCCAGCGATCGCCGGCAGCAGTGCGCATTTCGGCCGGCGACACGTCGGTCCAGTGCGCGCCATCGTCGCGCGTCAGCCAGACGCGTCCATCGTCGGTACCGGCCCAAATCTGGCCATCGCGCACCGGCGACGGACCGATCGAAAACACGACGTCGTAATATTCGACGCTGGTATTGTCCGGTGTGATCGGCGTGCCTGAGATCTGTTGACGCGACTTGTCGTCGCGCGTGAGATCGGGGCTGATCGCCTTCCAGGTCACGCCACCGTCGTCGGTCTGGAAGATTTTGTTGCCGCCCATGTAGAGCCGATGCGGATGCTGCGGCGAGATCGCGAGCGGTGACGTCCACTGAAACCGATACTTTAACGGTGCAGCCGACCAGCCCATGGCATCCTGCGGCCACACGTCGATCGCACGCGCCTGTCCAGTGCGACGGTCGTACTGCGAGACCGAGCCTTGATAGCCATCTCCATAGATCAGATTCGAGTTCGCTTTGTCGAACACGATCCAGCCACTTTCGCCGCCGCCGGCACCGAAAAACGCATCAGGCGAGATGCCGCCGAACGACAGGCTGTTGCTTGGCCCGCATGCGCTGCCCGAGTCTTGATCTTCTCCGCAGATCGTGTATGGAATGCGATCGTCGGTATCGACGTGATAGACCTGCGCGATCGACATCTGCGCGTTGAGCCACGTGTCGCCCTTGCTGTTTGAAACTTCGGCGCCTTGATCGTTCGCCGCCGCCATGCGCGCGGGATTCTGCGGATCGATCCAGAGCTGGTGATAGTCGCCGCCGCGCGTGCCGCGCATCGGTTTTGCGGTCTTGCCGCCGTCCGTGCTGCGCCACATCTGCACCGACATGAAATAGATCGTGTCTTGGTCCTTCGGATCGACGGTGAGCGACGTGAAATAGAACGGCCGCTGATCGATGCCGTGTCCGGCGTTGACCATCGTCCAACTTGCGCCACCGTCGTCGCTCCGCCACAACGTGCCTTGTGCGGATTCGATCAACGCATAGACGCGTTTGGGATTGCTCGGCGCGAACGCGAGTGCAATGCGACCGGTAACACCGTCCGGTAAGCCATGGGCCTGCAGGCGCGTCCAGTGTTCGCCCCCATCCTTCGACTCGTAGACGCCGTCGTTTGGACCACCACTGGTCAGGTGATAGGGTGAACGCCATCCCTCCCACATCCCCGCGAGAAGGTGCTGCGCGTTTGACGGATCGATCGCGATGCTCGAGCCACCGGTCCGATCGTCGGTGTAGAGGACCTTCGTCCAGGTTGCGCCGCCATCGAGCGTGCGATAGACGCCGCGGTCGGGGCTCGCGCCGTAGACGTCGCCGAGCGCGGCAACGAACGCGCGCTGCGCGTTTTGCGGATCGACCGCGATCTGCGCTATGCTGCCGACGGCGTCGAGTCCACTGTGCGTCCACGAATCACCGCTATCGGACGAGCGCCACACGCCGTCGCCGAAGAGTACGTCATTGCGCAGGTTCGCCTCGCCCGTACCGATGTACACGGTCGTCGGCACGGATGGCGCGACCGCGATCGCGTTGACCGAACTCACCGGCTCGTTGTTGAACGCGGACTTCCACGTCACGCCGCCGTCGCTGGTCTTGAAAAGGCCGCCGAGTCCGCCCGCAAAATACGTCGACGGATTACCCGGAACGCCGCTTACGGTGTCGATGCGACCGTTGAGCGGACCGATGTTCCGGAACTTCAGTGCCGCAAAGTTGGCGTTGTCAGAGGGGGACGCGCCAATAAGGACCAGCGCGAAGAGGAAAGCACACGCAATACGCATGCGACGATATTTTCACGGCGAGAGCAAAATCTTCCCACCGCGCCCCGGCGCTTCCGCCGCGCGCAGCGCTTGGGCGGCGTCGCGCAGAGGATAGATGCCTGCCACCGGCAACGCTAATTCGCCGCTGAGCGCGAGCGCAAAGACGCGCTGCATCGCATCGACGCGATCGCCTTCGGAGGCGCGTTGCATCCAGGCGCTCATCCAGAATCCCCGCACGATGTTTTCCTTCGCGATCATCAGTCCCGGATCGAGCTTGATCGGTGCGCCCGAGAGCGCGCCGAAGACGATCAACTCTCCGTCCGGCGCGAGCAACCGCTGCAAGTCGAGCGTTTCGGGGCCCGCAACCGAATCGACGATACGCGCGAAGCCTTCGCTACCTGCGATCGTACGCGCTCGGTGCTGCCAGCCATCGTGCGCGGTCACAACGACGTGCTCCGCGCCGTACTTGCGCAACTCTTCCCCCGCAGCATCGCGGCGAACGAAGTTGACGATGTTCACGCCATGCTTTTGCGCGAGCAACATCAGCAACTTGCCGACCGCGCCGTTGGCGGCAGTCTGCGCGATCCACATCCCCGGCTGCGCGCGCAGCTGATCGAAGAGCACGACGGTGGAGAGCGGCATGGCCAGCAGCTGGCAGGCGCGGTCATCGTCGATCGCATCGGAAATCGGCACGAGCGCGTCGGTGTTTGCGATTACCTCATCGGCCCAGGCGCCCGGCGTCATGCAAGCAAAGCGCTTGCCTGAAATCGTGGCGAGACATTCAGTCCCAGCGGTGGCGGGCAGCTTCGGCTTGACGCCATAGACACCGCGAATCGTCGCGAGGTCGTGATTGTGAATCGGCGCGCGAACCATCCGCAGCACGGTCTGACCTTCGCGCGGCTCCGGAACCGGAACGTCGACTGCTTGGATTACGTTTGCCGGGTCACCGAAGCGCGCATATTGCAGAGCAATCATGCGCGCTTCTTCGAGCTACCGAAGGTGCAGGCCTAGATTCGGATCGTTGTCGTCAGCCAGATCTGCCGAACCGGCAGCGAATACATCTCATTGTTGTTGTTGAACGGGTTGCTCGTGTCCGGCGGATTGAACGCGTTGTAATATCCCTGCGTGCCGAGACCGATGAGACCGAACTGCCCACTATTTTGGTTGAACACGTTGTAAATGCCGAGGTTGAAGGTGACCGGCCCGACGGTCTTCGACGCATTTGCCGTCGCGTACACGACGGGCCCGGCTTTCCCAGCGAGGCGCTCGCATATGCGACCGGCCGGTTTTGGCGTGCAGATTCAGCTCGCTCGCGCGGAGGAACGGGCTTAGGCCTTTCGATCGCGCGCGTTTTGGTCGAAGCCCACGGAGGTGAAGTGCATCTCGCAAACGGCAACGAACGGGGCGCGGTGGTGAGTTTGCTTCTTCCGAACGACGCAGTCCATGCGTAAGCTTTTCGCGGTCCTGGCGCTCAGCTTGGTGTTGCTCGCCGCGACAACGTCCAGATGGTCGGCCGACGACCTCTCCGTGCCTAGCTACAAGCACATCTTCGTCATCATCGATGAGAACAAAAACTTCAGCACGATTCTCAATCCCGCTGCGGCGCCGAACTTCAGCGCGCTCGCAAGAACATACGGCAACGCGACAAACTTCTTCGCCGAAGCGCACCCGTCCGAGCCGAACTACATCGCGCTCGTCAGCGGCGACACGTTCGGCGTCCAAGACGACGGCTATCACACGTTTGACGCACCCAATCTTGCGTTGCAGTTGACGAAAGCCGGCCTTACGTGGAAGGGCTACTACGAGAGCATCCCCACCGCGGGCTCGGAGGCGGCTAGGGACGGCTTGTACGCCTTCAAGCATTCCGGGTTCATGAACTTTGCCTCGGTGCGCAACGATCCCGATCGCGCGCTCCACATCGTCGGCTTCGACCAACTGGACAGCGATCTCGCTGCAGGCACGCTTCCCGCGTTTGCGCTGATCGTTCCCAACCTCTGCAACGACATGCACGGAGCGCCGAGCTGCAACGACGAGAAGGAGCTCATTCGTCGCGGCGATGCGGTCGTGGGAAGCATCGTGCGCAAGATCCAGGCAACGGCTTCATGGAACTCCTCGGACAACGTCGCGATCGCCATTACCTTCGATGAGAGCGAGAACAAGAGCGAGCCTGGCGGCGGTCACATTCCGACGATCGTTGTAACGAACCACGGGCCACGCCGCAAGAGCGACAACACGGCGTACACCCACTACTCACTCTTGCGGACGATCGAAGACGCATTCGGCATCCATCAATATCTCGCGCATGCGCAGGACGCAAAGCCGATGCTGCCGCTCTTTGCAATCACTACGTCGCGGTAGCGCTAATCGCGCTCGTCTTCGGGCTCTTCTTCGTCCTCGTCTTCATCATCGTCGTCGTCTTCGTCTTCGTCTTCGTCCTCTTCCGGATCGAAGTCAAAGTCGTCGTCTTCTTCTTCTGGGGACATCTCGTCGACCGCCGCGTGGATCTCGCGATACATCGCGGCAATCTCGCGGCCGAGTTCCTGGCCGCCACGCTCGGAGCTGACGTTTGCAAGCCAGCGGTCGAGCGCAGCGATCGTGAGATGCATCGCGATTACGTCATTTGTCGGAGCATCCAGTTCGAGTTCCATCACACCATCCTCATTATTAAAATGCACAATTGCATCCAGCGTACGTCACTACACTTTAAAGCCGCGTTAAGATCGAAGGAAGGCTGAAACCAACGCAACCGCGTATATAGTTAGCCGGTTAATAATTAAAATGCAGAACCCGTTCGCCCATCGTCAAGACGCGCCCGTCGCCCTGATCACGATCACCGTCATGCTCGGATTGATCATGGCAATTATCGATTCCACCATTGTCAATGTTGCGATCAACACGATCGGCGGCAACCTTGGTGCATCGGTCGATGAGGTGTCTTGGGTCGCCACGGGCTACATCCTCGCCAGCGTCGTGGTGATGCCGCTGAACGGATATCTCACCGCGTTCCTCGGACGCAAGCGCTTTTACGCTGCGTCATTGGCCCTCTTTACGATCGCTTCGTTGTTGTGCGGGACCGCGACCAGCATCACGCAGCTGGTGATTTACCGCGTGATTCAAGGCATCGGCGGCGGTGCGCTCCAACCGACCGCCCAAGCCATCATGTTCGAGACCTATCCGCCGGAGAAGCGCGGGAACGCGATGGCAATCTTCGGCATGGGCGCGATGGTCGGCCCCGCGATCGGTCCCCTGCTGGGCGGATACATCATCGATAACGCGACCTGGCCGATCATTTTTCTGATCAACATTCCGATCGGCATCGTGGCTTTCGTCATGACGATGATGTTCATCCCCTCCCCCAAATACATCGAGCGACCCAAGGTGGGCCTCGACTGGGCCGGACTTGGCTTGATGACCATGGGCCTTGCTGCATTACAGTACGTACTCGAACGCGGCGAACACGACGACTGGTATGACTCGTCGACGATTAGCATTCTCACCATCGTTGCGGTGTTTGCACTGGCATTGTTCGTCTGGAAGATGATCCGTGACCGGCATCCGCTGGTGAACCTCAAAGTATTCAAGCACTCGTCGTTCACGGTTGGAAGTATTCTTGGCATCATCAGCGGCTTCGGGCTCTTTGGAACTGCGCTGATCATACCGCTGTTCTTCCAAACGATTCTCGGCTTTACGGCATTTGACACCGGCCTGGCGCTGCTGCCCGGTGCGCTGTCGACGGCGGTGAGTATGTTGATTATCGGCCGGATACTCAACTATATCGACGCGCGCGCGTCGATCGCGTTCGGGTTCCTCATCTTCGCGCTCTCGACATGGATGCTCGGCGGACTTACGACCGACGCGGGATTCTGGGACGTCTTCTGGCCACGCTTGATCCAAGGCTTTGGCCTTGGTTTTCTTTTCGTACCGCTCACGACTGTCTCGCTCTCGGATGTTCCCATTCCCGAGATGGCGGGCGCGACGGGTGTGTACATCCTCGTACGTCAACTCGGCGGGAGCCTCGGTATTGCGATTCTGACGACGCTGCTCGTGCATCAAACAGCCGTCGCCTGGAATGTGCTGGCATCGGGCGTGACGCAGACGCATGGCTATTCGGTCGGCGCGCTCACGGGAATGGTTGCACAGCAATCAGCGATGATCGCCTACAATTACCTCTTCCGTATCACCGCCATCGTCTTCTTACTCGCAACGCCGCTGGTCTTATTCATCAAGGTGAAGCCACGCGCCGCAGCCGCGCCGCGCGCGGCGATGGTCGCCGCAGACTAGCGCTAGAGGCGCGCTAAAGCGTCGAGTGCGTCGGTGCTCGTCGGTGGCGCTTCACGAAACGCTTCGATACGATAGGGTAGCACGCCGGCACTTGCCTTGCTGCGCGCACCGATGCGTTGATCCAACTTCTTTCGATAGACTGCCGGACCGACCAAGTGGATCGCGTCGTTGGTAGGCTCGTCGTAGTACTCGGGCCAGTGTGCGAGCCAGATGCCGACCGCCGGGCGTCCGCCCATCGCGATCGCGCAGTGCAGCGGGCCCGCCGCCACCCCAACGTACGCGTGTGCGGCCCGAACCAGCGTTACAAGCACGTGCGCGAAGGGAAGATCCATATCCGCAAACAGATCGGCGGTTGTGGGCGCGAGATCGCGTTCGCGTCCGATCGTTTCGCTTGTGCGCTCGTCGATGGTAATGACGCGGGCGCGCGAATCGCGACGGCGGACCTCGCGGGCAAAGGCCACGACCTCGTGCTCGGACCAAATCTTGTCGACTTGCGTATGGCCACCGGCTGAGAGCAGGTACAGCTGCGTGCCCGGGTCGACGACTTCGCGAATGCGCGTCTCGAGCAAGGCAGTCGTTTGCGCCGGCGCTCGAAAGGCGAGCGAAGAGCGCAGCGGCTGCACAAGATCGATTGCAGCGAGGCGTCGCGGCGCGACGATGCGACTGGCGAGATAGCGCGCCTTCGTCTGAAACGGATATGCGACGCGCCCCGTCATCTCCGGATATCGGCAGACAAGGAGCGTGTCGATACGATGTTCTACGATGCGCGAGCGCAGCGGCTCAGGGGCGTCGAGCGGCGTATCTCCGTCGGGAGGATGGTCGAGGTCGAGCCCAAAGTGTGGTCGCGCGCCGAGAATAGATCCATCACCGCGCACGCGCGTCCCCGAGTAGAGTGGGCGCACACGCGCACCCTCATCGTAAAGATGCACGAAGTCGTCGCCAAATCGCGTCAAGTAGTACGCATTGCTTGGGTCGAGCAACGGTACGACGAACGAGAGGTGGACAAAGTCGCCAAATCCGTGCGGCCAGTAGATCAATACGCGCCGGTTTGTCAACGAGCCGAATGCGCGGCCGTCGTCCGAGTAGACCGGTAGCTCGAGCACGGATGCCGAAGAGGCGCTCATCGTGCTCCACGTTGGCGTCGACGCTTGGAATCTCCCCGGCGACCACCGCGGCATCGGTCGCTACGTGCGCTCGATCCTGCGTGAGTGGCATGCGTCGTTTGCCGACCGCGTGCGTATCTCGCTCATCGTCCCAGAGTGGCATACGTGGACGGTCCGCGCGCGCTACCGGCGCGAGGTCGACGATGTTGCCTACCCAATCGTCTCGCGCGCGTTCCACGACCGGGCGCGCTTCGACGTGCTCTGGTTTCCCTGGAACGGCTGCAGCTGGCTGAATTTCTCGCGCCCAGCCGTCGCGACACTGCACGACGCGACGAGCTTCGTCATTCCCAACTACGAATCGCAGACGAAAGTGATCTTCCGCAATGCGGCCGAGCGCTGCCGCGCCTTGATCACCGACTCGGTTTTTTCAGCACACGAACTCGCACGCGAGCTGGACGTTCCCGTCGACCGCTTCACGCCGATTCCGCTCGGCGTTTCAATGGAACCCTCGCACGCGCCGCCGCACATCGACGTTCGTGCGCTCGCGCCATATGTGCTCTTCGTCGGAACATCCGAACAGCGCAAGGGCATCGCGGCGCTCGTGCGCGCGATGGAACACGTACAGCGCACCGATCCGGAACTGCGTTTGGTGATCGCCGGCGCTCGCGGTGATGGGATACGTGGCGACGAAGCAATCGCCATGACCGAACTCGGCCATGTCGACGACGGTACCCTCGGCGCGCTCTACCGCGGGGCTGCCGTATTTGCTTTCCCGTCGCGTTACGAAGGCTTTGGCTTGCCGGTGCTCGAGGCGATGTCACACGGGACGCCGGTTATCACGACCAACGTTTCGGCGATCCCCGAGGCTGCCGGTGACGCGGCGCTCTACGTTCCCGCGGACGACGCAGGCGCGCTGGCTGCCGCGATTGCGCGCGTTCGTAACGATACCTCACTTGCGGCATCACTGCGTGAACGCGGCCTCGCGCATGCCGCGGGGATGACGTGGACGCGCTCGGCGCGTTGGACGCTCGACGTCTTGGAGCGAGCTGCATCGTGAGCGAACCGATTCGGCTCGCAACTGGGCTCGCGATTCACAACGGGCGCGTGCTCCTCGTGGCCTCGACGTATCGATCCCACGCGCAAGCACTGTGGAACCTTCCGGGTGGTCGCGTAGCACGCGGTGAGTTGCTTCGCGACGCCGTGGTGCGCGAGGTGTTTGAAGAGACGGGGCTGCGCGCGCACGTGAGCGAGCTTGCGTATGTGAGCGAGAGCTATGATGGCGAACGCCACGTGCTCAACGCAACGTTTGCGATCGATGTTACGGGTTCGATTGCGACGCCGCAGCGTGGCGATCACGTCGTCGCGGTGGAATGGGTCGCGATCGATCGTCTGGCAGAACGTATTGCCGTTGCCGTCGTTCGCGATCCGCTCGTGCACTATCTGCGCGACCGCACACGATATTACGGCTTCGCCGACGCAGGAATAACCATCGAATGGCCTGACGAAAAATAAATCAGGCGGGTTTTCGGAGTTCCCACTGTTCGCGGTCCAGCACATAGCCGAGTACGTCCACCGGCTCGCCGCGTACGGTTGCGCCGTGCGGCAGCACGCCGTCCTCGTCAAATCCCACGTTGGCAAGCACCGCGCGAGACGGCACGTTCTCGGGCACGCAATATGCGCGCAGCTTACGCACGTGCAGGCGAGAAAACGCTTCGGCCACCAGCGCTGCCACGGCTTCGGTAGCAATGCCGCGTCCTCGATATGGTTGCGCGACACTGTAGCCGATCTCCGCCGATGACGTTACGCGTTCACCGACGCGAAGCGATCCCCACCCGACCGGATCGCCGAGGCCCTCGAGATAGATCAACCACTCGAAACGTCCCCACGAGCCGAGCTCAAGCTTCGGCGGACGTGCCGCGACCATGCGCTTGAATTGCGCGAGATCGACGTCAGGCAAGTCTTGGTACTCGCGGAGTCCAGATTGTTGCAAGAGCTGCCATAACGTCTCCGCGTTGGGCGACGTCACCGGTACCAGCCGCAGCCTCTCCGTCGAAAGGACTCGCATAGCCCTAGACATTTTCCCTTGCGCGCGTGATCCATGCACAGAGGAGGATGGGCAGATGGTCGATGTGATGGCGACGGTAACCAGCCGGCCGACGTTTTTCATGGGCACGCACACCCATGCCGAGCACGAAGAGTTTTGGGCACAGACCGCGAGCGGGCCGATCGAGGTGATCGATAATGTCGACCTTGCACCACCCGTCCCCGTGGGGCCCGGCGATCAGATCGAGGTCTGCGGCGAGATGGTCCACGACCCGGGAATGTCCACGCCGATCATCCATTGGACGCACCACGATCCCGCGCATCGCCATCCCGACGGCTTCATTCGGTTCCACGGGCGCGCATATGCATAGCTCCCTTCAGGGAGAGCAGCTCGGGAACCGTTACGAACCGATAGCCTTCGCTGCGTAAGCGCTCGATGATGAGGCGCGTTGCCTCGATCTCGCTATGCCGATCGCACGTTTTTGCGCCCACGTGCGAATCCGCGCACACGATGCCGCGATTTCCATCGTGCAACACGATGATTGACCCATCCTGGACGTACGGCACGATTCGATCGGCAATCGTTTGCGCGGGCGGTTCTTCCCAATCCTTAGCCAGCGGGACCGACCACATGACCGGCGTGTAGCCGAGGCTCCGTGCCTGGTCGAGTACGAGCCAATCCCGCGCACCAAACGGAGGACGCATAATCCGCGTGTGTACGCCTGCAGCACGGTAGATCGCATCGTCGGTCTTTGCCAGCGAGCTGCGCACTTGCGCGGCATCCATGAGAATCATGTGGCTATGCGACCAGGTGTGATTGCCGATCGCATCGCCGTCGCGCACCTCGCGACGCACGACCGACGGATAGGCGGCAACAGCCCGACCCACCACGAAGAACGTCGCGCGCGCGTGTTCGCGTTCGAGCACGTCGAGAATCGCGGTAGTATAAGGCGGGTTCGGCCCATCATCGAAGGTCAGTGCCACGACGCGCTCGTCGGCGGGACCGCTGACGATCGTTTTGCCGAAGAGTTGATTGCTTGGGTTCTCGGAGATCTCGTAGGCCCAAAAGGCTGCCAGCGCGAGCAGTGCGCAGGCGAGCAGCGTCTGCAGCGCGACACGCGCGCTCGCGATCACTGACCGCTTCCACCACGCGCAAAGGATGCGCGCAACGTTGCGACCTTGTCACGAAATGCCGGCGGCCCGAAGGCGCGAAAGTCATCGACGATCTGCTGGTAATGGGGATCCGCGAGCTGCGTGCCCTGCAGTTTCAACAGATCGTTCGGGTTTGTTTTGTGCAGATCGATCGTGTACTGTCGCCCGGCGGTTGTCGCCCAATAGTGCGGATCGGTAAATGTAATCGTGCGATCGCCGGTCTTAAAGTCCGCCGTTTGCTTGACGTAAATCGTGTAGTGCGCACTGGTGTCGCCGGCCGGGGCCTTGTTCATCAGATCCCAGACGCCGTCTTGTACGAGCTTGCCGAAGAAGTAGCTCACGTCGGTCGTCGAATGTGGCGGCGCCGTGATCGTGACTTGGCGTCCCGTGTAGGAGCGAATTCGGTACTGAAAGGTTGAGATGCCGTTGATGTCTTGCGTCTTATACTCTTCTTCATAGATTGGCGGCTTCTCGTAACGTATGAGTAAGCTCGCGTAGAGCGCACTCGGCTGATTCTTGACCTTCTCCACCGCGCTCAGACTCGAGAACTCGGGGTGCGAGGCGTACAGCCGGATGCCGATCACGGTCATCACGACAACGAAGATGAAGATCGCCCACGGGACGATGGTGGTGCGGCGGAACATGACGGGCGTCCTTACGAATCCAGTGCCGCCGCTTCCTGGTCAAGCACGTGGTTGACGAGGCGGTCGGCAAGGGTGTTCTGCTTGCGCGGAACGTGTTTGATGTCGACATGCTCGAAGCGCCGGAGCAGCGCCTGCGCGCGCCGGTGGAGCGGCTGCAGGTCGGCGTGTTTGACGCGATATTCACCGCGCATCTGCTTGACGACCAGTTCGGAGTCCAACCGCACGGCCAGCCGGCGGATACCGTGTTCCGCAGCGCGTTCGAGCCCAATGCAGAGTGCGGTCCATTCGGCGACGTTGTTGGTGGCGATGCCGAGGTAGCGCCCAACCTCGTCAAGGACAGCGCCGTCGGTACCGACGAGTACTGCCCCGCTGGCAGCCGGGCCGGGATTTCCACGCGAGCCGCCATCGGCAAAGAGGGTCGCATCGGTCGGGAGCGCGTCAAAGAGCGTTGGCATATCGTTTAAAGCGAATTCGTCACAGGTATAATGCAGCCATGCGACACGTCTTATTGCGCGGCTTCGCCGCTCTCGCCGTTCTCACGCTGGCCATCGCGCCGAACGCGGCATTGGCTGCAAGCACATTTTACGGCCTTGCCCTCCATGTTTCGGCCAACAACATCAAGGTCGAGGACCCAAGGACGAAGCAGGTGCTGAGCTTCGAGATCCTGCCGCACTTCGACCAGATCTTCTCACCTGACGGTAAGACCACGTATCAAATGAAGGATGTCCACGAAGGGCACTACGTCGGCATCGTCTACGACCAAAAGGCGCTCGGCATACGTCATGCTGACAAAATCTACATCCTGACGAACGCCAACCAACGGGTCGCCCAACCCTAAGGCTTCAAAAACTGCGCGATCGTTGGAACGAGCTTTGCGCTGAGCGGGAGCGCCGGCTGAGTGTAGGCGGCGGCATTTGCCGCCGGATCCGCCGGCGCATCCACTAAAATGTGATTCATCCCATCGATCGTGACAACCGTAGCTCTGGGATCAGCCGCGGCAAGCAGCTTCGCATCGGTGGCACTGACTTGAAGGTCCGTTGTCCCGTGAATGATCAGCACGGGAATTTTCAGCTTGGCGAGCTCTTTCGCCGGGTCGTACTCGTATTCCGAAATGATGTAGGGTTGAACGCTCGGCCGGAAAAGCGCCATGAGCAGTGGGGTCGGGCTTGCAATAGCGACCGTCTTGCCCGCGAGCAGTGAGGCGTTGATGCTTTTGACTTCATTCACGACGTCTACCGACACACCGGGACTGGCGCTAATCTGTTCCTCGATTATCGCTGCGAGGTTGCGGCCCGCGCCCTCCAGCGAGACGAGCGCACGTATGTGCGAATCGCGCTCGGCCGCGACGATGCCGATCAGCGAACCTTCGCTGTGACCGATAATGGCGATCTTGTTGAATCGTGCATCGCCTTCGAGATACCGTGTGAGTGTGAGTGCATCGCTAACAAAGTCATCGAATCGCAACTCGCTCTCGGTTTGCTTGACGGGGCTCGATCCGATGAAGCGCTTGTCGTAGCGCAGCGTCGCGATGCCCTCTGCGGCGAGGCCTTGTGCGAGCTTCATATAGGTATTGCCCGTCACGCCCATGGCATTGTTGCCGTTGCGATCGGTCGGCCCCGACCCGGCGATGATCAAGGCGACGGGGAAGGGTCCGTTCCCAGGCGGGAACATTAGCGTGCCCGACAACGTCCCGACGGAGATCGGCACACTTACCGGCTCTTCGCGAAAATCAGCGGCCAACACGGGTACCCCCGACCAGACGAATGCAAGCACGAGCGCTGCATGAAGCCGGCGTTTCATTGTCGCCGGATTTCCTCTCCGAGCGGATTTCCCTCGAATCATAGGCGGCGACGATGCAATTTATTGTTTCTATTGGCTTTGCGGAGTCGATCTTCTGGATTAGCATAAGCGGGTGGCGCGCTGCGGCTCCCGGGGCCGTGCGCCCTTTCGCTCGTCATGAAGGAGATCCAGCCTTGTCTCAAACCACGTGTCCGATCCACCAGACGGCCCGTTCGGGCCGGACAAACCGTGACTGGTGGCCCGAGCAGCTTCGGCTGACGGCCTTGCGCCAGAATTCGCCGCAGTCGGATCCGCTGGGCGAAACATTCGATTACGCTGCCGAATTCGCAAAGCTCGATCTCGCCGCGCTAAAACGCGATCTGCACGCGCTGATGACGGACTCACAAGATTGGTGGCCGGCGGATTTCGGCAACTACGGGCCGCTCTTCATCCGCATGGCGTGGCATAGCGCCGGCACGTACCGCATCGCCGACGGACGCGGCGGCGCCGGTGGCGGACAACAGCGCTTCGCTCCGTTGAACAGCTGGCCGGACAACGTGAATCTGGATAAGGCGCGCCGGCTGCTCTGGCCGATCAAGCAGAAATACGGACAAAAGATTTCGTGGGCAGATCTGCTCATTCTGACCGGCAACGTCGCGCTTGAAGCGATGGGCTTTAAGACATTTGGTTTCGCCGGCGGCCGTCCCGACGTGTGGGAACCCGATGAGTCCGTGTATTGGGGTGCCGAAGATACGTGGCTCGCCGACGAGCGTTACGCCGGAGAACGGATTCTGGAGAACCCACTCGCCGCCGTGCAAATGGGTTTGATCTACGTGAACCCGGAAGGACCGAACGGCAATCCGGATCCGCTCGCGGCAGCGGTCGATATTCGCGAGACGTTTGGCCGCATGGCGATGAACGACGAAGAGACGGTGGCGCTCATTGCGGGTGGCCACACGTTCGGGAAAACCCATGGCGCGGGTGATCCCTCGCATGTCGGCGCGGGGCCTGAAGGCGCCGAGATCGCCGACCAAGGTCTTGGGTGGCGCAACTCGTTCGGAAAGGGCCATAGCGAGCACACGATCGGCGGCGGCCCCGAAGTCACGTGGACGACGACACCGACGAAGTGGAGCAACAATTTCTTCCAATCGTTGTTTGGCAACGAGTGGGAGTTGACCAAGAGTCCGGCGGGCGCGAAGCAGTGGATCGCAAAAAACGGCGCGGCTCCGGTGCCGGACGCGCACGATCCTAAGAAGCACCACAAGCCGAGCATGCTGACGACCGATCTTGCGCTGCGGTTCGATCCGATCTACGAAAAGATCTCGCGACGCTTCTACGAGCATCCCGAGCAATTCGCCGAAGCGTTCGCGCGTGCGTGGTTCAAGTTGACGCACCGCGACATGGGGCCGCGTCCGCGTTATCTCGGCCCTGACGTACCAAAGGAAGTACTCATCTGGCAAGATCCGGTTCCGGCGGTCGATCATCCGCTCGTCGACGCGAAAGACCTCGCAGCGCTGAAGAAGCAAATCGCCGAAGCGGGGCTTTCCGTATCGCAGCTCGTCTCGACCGCATGGGCGTCGGCGTCGACGTTCCGCGGCTCCGACAGGCGCGGCGGCGCCAATGGTGCGCGCATTCGACTCGAGCCGCAAAAACAGTGGGACGTCAACCGCCCCGCGCAACTGGCAACGGTGCTCAAGACGCTCGAAGGCATTCAGAGCAAATTCAACAGCGCGCAATCCGGCGGCAAGAAGATCTCGCTTGCCGATCTGATCGTGCTGGCGGGTAACGTCGGCGTCGAGCAGGCCGCGAAAAAGGCCGGCTTCGACGTGACCGTGCCGTTCGCGCCGGGACGTACCGATGCGCTGCAAGAGCACACTGACGTCGAATCGTTCGCCGTATTGGAGCCCACCGCCGACGGTTTTCGCAATTACCACAAGCGCGACACCGGCCTTCCGATCGAGCTGATGCTGGTGGACAAGGCGCAGCTCTTGACGTTGACCGCGCCCGAGATGACCGTTCTGGTCGGCGGCATGCGCGTGCTCGATACAAATGCTGATGGTTCCAAACACGGCGTCTTCACCATGCGGCCCGGAACGCTCACCAATGACTTCTTCGTCAATCTGCTCGACATGAGCGGTCTATGGACCGAATCGTCGGCGGACAAGAACGTGTACGAGCGGCATAACCGCAAGACCGGCAAGGTCGAGTGGACCGGCACACGCGTCGATCTCATCTTCGGATCCAACTCCGAACTGCGCGCGTTGGCCGAAGTCTATGGAAGCACGGATGCGGGACGCAAATTCGTTGACGACTTCGTGGCGGCGTGGACGAAAGTCATGAACGCGGACCGCTACGATCTCGTGCGGCGCGAGGCCGCGACCGCAGTCGCCTAATCCGAGTCCAACGTCCAAGCCCGCCTCTGCAAATATTCGGATAGTGCAAGGGCGGGCTTGACGGTTAGTATGGGCGTATGAACAAGCATCGAGTCTTTCTCGGCGCGGCCGTGTTGGCGGTTGCGCTTTGTGCGGCGCCCGCACAGCCACAGGTTACGGCGCCGGTTAGCCAACCGACTGCGGCAAGCGAACAAGACATTCAGATGTTGCGCGAAAACATTCGCTCCTCGCGCAAAAAGATCGTCGCGGCAAACATGAACTTGACTGCCGATGAGGCTGCCAAGTTCTGGCCGATCTACGATCAGTACCAACTGGAGCTCAACAAGGTCGGCGACCTCCGTTGGCAATTGATGAAAGAATACGCTGCGAGCTATCCGAACGTGTCGGCGGATCAAGCGCGAGACTTCATGGCGCGCTCGACGCAAGTGGATCAACAGATGATTGCGTTACGCGAGAAATACGTCCCGGTATTCGAAAAAGTGATCTCGCCCAAGAAAGCCGCGTTGTGGTATCAGATCGACCGGCAGATCGACCTGATCGTCAACATGCAGCTGGCGTCGATGCTGCCACTGGTCGACCCGACGAAGTAACAATATCCTGTCTTACGAAAAAGATAAGTGCACCGCTTGCGGTGCACTTATCTTTTTGTAAGACTATCGGGCTGACTGGATTCGAACCAGCGACCTCCTGACCCCCAGTCAGGCGCGCTAACCAAGCTGCGCTACAGCCCGATGGTTGCCGGAGATCCCTCGTTCATCCGGCAGCATGACTATTTGCGCTTCGCGCTTTTTCGCTTCGCCGTCTTCGTGCCACTCGAGCGTCCGCCATCCACGGCATCTTTGAGCGACTTTCCCGCGACGAAAGCGGGAACTTTGCGCGCGGCAATCTTGATCTTCTCACCCGTCTTTGGATTGCGTCCTTCGCGCGCCTTACGGCTGCGAACGACAAAGCTGCCGAACGGCGTCAACGCAACGCGGTCGCCCTTCTGCAGCGCCGTCTTGATCTCTTCAAGGATCAAGTCGACGACTTCGCCGGCCTGGCGCTTGGAGAGCTCCACTTCACCGGCGACGACATCAATCAGATCGGCTTTCGTCAAACTCGACATCTCCTATGGGCGGACTGGCCGCCAGGCAGTGGGATATACGCACGGGACTTACCCGCTCCTTCATTTTTCGGCAGTTTGCACGAGAAAACGCAATGCCAGAACGTAGGACGTGGGGCCGAAGCCCGAAATGCTTCCTACACAAGCTGCGGCGGTTACACTCGTGCGTCGATGCACTTCACGCGCCGAGATGTTCGTAAGATGTACTTCAACGATTGGTATTCGCACGGCCGCGATCGCATCGGCGATCGCGTACGAATAATGCGCGTATGCGCCGGGGTTAATTACAATGCCGTCATAGCCCGAGCGCGCATTTTGAATCGCGGTGACGATTTCACCCTCGCCATTATATTGCACGCAATCGACGCTCGCGCCTAAATCGCGCGCAGCGGTCGCGATAAACTCGTTGATCTCGGGCAGCGTCATGCGACCGTAGATTTCGGGTTGACGTTCGCCGAGCAAATTCAGATTCGGCCCGTGTAAGACGAGGACGCGCATGGAGCTAGCTTCTCAGGAGGAAAAGCCGTAGCCTTCGGCACACGAGCGCAGACCATGCCCGATTTGATCGTCAGCGCGTCCGCACCGCAGACCGGCATTGCCCTTGCGGCGGCCATCACGACCGACCTCGTCACGGAGATTCGTAGCCGCCACGATCTCTCGCCGCTCGTGACCGCTGCGGTCGGCCGGCTGACCACCGGCGCAGCGCTCTTCGGAGTGGCGCTCAAAGGGCGCGAGCGGATCACGCTGCAGATAACGGGCGATGGCCCCGTCGGCTCGATCGCCGCCGATGCCTGGCTGCTCGAACCGGACGTCCTTGGTGCGCGCGGCTACGCGCAGAAACCGCACGCCGACCTGCCGCTCAATGCAAAAGGGAAGTTTGACGTTGCAGGTGTCATTGGCACGGGCTCTTTGCAAGTAACGAAATCCTATGACGTCGGTCAGCCGTACGTTGGTGTCGTGCCGCTCTACTCCGGTGAAGTCGCCGAAGACATCGCCGCGTACCTCGTCAACTCGGAGCAGATTCCAAGCGTCGTTGCGCTCGGCGTGCTCGCCGATCCCGACGGGGT